>SCUF01000381.1 GCA_004298325.1 Betaproteobacteria bacterium
GGCGCGGCGCTGCCCGATGCGATCAACCTCTCGGCGCGCGACGTGGTGCTGCCGGTGGTGCCGATGTTTCATGCCAATGCCTGGAGCCTGCCCTACGGCTGCACCATGGTCGGCGCGAAGCTGGTGTTCCCGGGGCAGCATCTCGACGGCAAGAGCCTGCATGAGCTGATGGAAGCCGAGGGCGTGACGATGTCCGCGGGCGTGCCGACCGTGTGGCTCGCGCTGCTGCAGTACATGAAGGCCAATCACCTCAAGTTTTCCACCATGAACCGCACCGTGATCGGCGGCTCGGCCTGCCCGCTGGCGATGACGCGCTCGTTCCAGGAGGAATTCGGCGTCCAGGTGCTGCACGCCTGGGGCATGACCGAGATGAGTCCCCTGGGCACGCTGTGCACCTTCAAGTCGAAGCACGCCACCTGGGATCCCGAGGCACGCCTTGCGCTGCAGGCCAAGCAGGGCCGCGGCATCTTCGGCGTCGACATGAAGATCGTGGACGAGGAGGGCAGGGAACTGCCCTGGGACGGCAAGCGCTTCGGCAACCTGCTGGTGCGCGGGCCGTGGATCGCTTCGAGCTACATGAAGGGCGAGGGCGGTGACCCGCTGCGCGACGGCTGGTTTCCGACAGGCGACGTGGCGACCATCGATCCCGACGGCTACATGCAGATCACCGACCGCTCCAAGGACGTGATCAAGTCGGGCGGCGAGTGGATCAGCTCGATTGAACTGGAGAACATCGCGGTGGCGCATCCGGCGATCGTCGAAGCGGCCGTGATCGGCATCCGGCACCCCAAATGGGACGAGCGCCCGATCGTGGTCGCGGTGAAGAAGCCCGGCGCGGAGGTGTCGAAGGAAGAACTGCTCAAGTTCTACGAGGGCAAGATCGCGAAGTGGTGGCTGCCCGACGACGTGGTGTTCGTGACCGAGCTGCCGCACACCGCGACCGGCAAGCTCTCCAAGCTCACGCTGCGGCAGAAATTCACCGATTACCGGCTGCCCGGCGCATGAGCCGGATCATCGCCGAGCTGAAGGACCGGGTGCTGCGTCTCGAGATCGCGCGGCCGGAGAAGAAAAATGCGCTGACCGGCGAGATGTACACCGCGCTGTCGGACGCGCTCGACGCCGCAGAGCGCGACGCGGGCGTGCGCGTCGCGCTGCTGCACGGCGCGCGCGACTGTTTCACCGCGGGCAACGACCTGAAGGACTTTCTCGAGCGACCGCCGCACGGCGAGGCGAGTCCCGCATTCCGCTTCATCCGGCGCATCGCGACCTTCCCCAAGCCGCTCATGGCGGCGGTGAACGGCGCCGCCGTTGGCATCGGCACCACGGCGCTGCTGCATTGCGAGCTGGTGTACGCCGCGCCGGGCGCGCGTTTCCAGCTGCCGTTCGTTTCGCTCGGGCTGGTGCCCGAGGCGGCCTCGAGCTTCCTGCTGCCGTATATCGCGGGCTACCAGCGGGCCGCGGAACTGCTGCTGCTCGCGCAGCCGTTCGGCGTGGAAAAGGCGCTCGCCGCGGGCATCGTCACCGAGGTCGTACCGGAGGCTGAGCTGCTCGGGTACGCGCGCGACGCGGCGCTGCGCGTCGCGGCCCTGCCACCGGCCGCGGTGCAGGCGGCGAAGGCGCTGATGAAAAGACCCTTTGCCGCATGGAGCGCCGAAGCCATGGCAGAGGAAGGCGCGGTGTTTCGCGAGCGCCTCGCCGCGCCCGAGGCGCAAGAGGCGATGACGGCGTTCTTCGAGAAGAGGAAGCCTGACTTCTCGCGCTTCTAGCGCGCTTGCCGCGCTGCTCGTCGCGGTCGACGTCGGCCATTACGCCGCCGAGCCTGGCGTGATCTCCGCGAGCGGCCGGCCGGAGTTCGAGTACAACCGCGACCTGGCGCTGGAAGTGCGCGCCGCGCTGCTCGCCGCAGGCTTCGCGGTGCGCCTGATCGGCGAGCGCGGCGATTACGCGGTGCTGTACGAGCGCACGCGCGATGCCGCCGGCGCCGACCTGCTGGTTTCGATCCACCACGATTCGGTCAGGGAAACGCTGCTGCCGCAGGCGGATGGCTTCGCCGGTTTTTCCCTGTTCGTCTCGCGCGACAATCCGGCGCTCGACAAGGCCCGCGCCTGCGCGAGCGCGATCGGCGCGCGGCTGCGCGACGCGGGTTTTGCGCCGTCGCGTTACCATGCGGACCCGGTGCTCGGCGAGGACCGGCCGTTCGCCGACGCAGCGAACGGCGTGCATTACTACGACAACCTCGCGGTGAGCCGGACGGCGACGATGCCCGCGCTGCTCGTTGAAGCCGGCGTGATCGTCAATCGCGCCGAGGACGAACGGATGCGCCAACCGGCGGTGCGCAGCGCGATCGCACAGGCGGTCGCCGAAGGAGTGCAGCGATGCCTGAGATAACGCACGGGTACGTCACGGCCAACGGGCTGCGCTTTCACTGCGCGCGCGCCGGCGACGGCAAGCTGATGCTTTTTCTGCACGGTTTTCCGGAGTTCTGGCGCGCCTGGCGCAGGATGCTCGTGCATTTCGGCGCCCGCGGCTGGCTCGCCGTGGCACCTGACCTGCGCGGCTACAACCTCTCGGACAAGCCCGAGGGCGTCGAGCCCTATCGTGCCAGGCACCTGGTGTCCGACATCGGCGCGCTCGCCGCGGCGTACACCGGCGGGAAGTTCGTGCTGGTGGCGCACGACTGGGGCGGGGCCGCGGCCTGGGGGTTCGCGGTCGCGCACCCCGAGCGCCTGTCGCATCTCGTGATCATCAATTCGCCCCACCCCTACACGTTCTGGCGCGAGCTGGTGAACAACCCCGCGCAACGCAAGGCGAGCGAATACATGCTGCTGTTTCGCCACGCCAAGGCCGAGCGCGTGCTCTCGGAAAACGGCTACGCACGGCTGCTGGCCGCATTCGCCGAATTCGGCAACGACGTCATGAGCGCCGAGGACCGCGCGGCCTACGTCGAGGCGTGGTCGCAGCCCGGTGCGCTCAGCGGCGGACTGAACTACTACCGCGCCTCGCCGATGTATCCGCCCACGGAGGCCGATCCGGGGCCCGCAAAGCTGCAGCTCAAGGCCGCCGATTTCATCGTGCGCGTGCCGACGCTGGTGCTGTGGGGCGAGCGCGACCGCGCGCTTCTGACCGGGTGCATCGACGGGCTCGACGCGCTGGTGCCGCAGCTCAGGCTGGTGCGCGTGCCCGAGGCCTCGCACTGGATCGTGCACGAGCTGCCGGGGCGCGTGGCGAGCGAAATCGAGGCCTTCGTGGGGCGCGGGCGCGGCTAGAATCCGCGCCAAGGGGAGTGCACATGGCAAAGACTGCAGTCAGTCTGCGAGAGCTGGGGTCGAAGGTCGGGCAGGAGGTCGGGGTTTCGCCCTGGGTCGAGATCTCCCAGGCGCGCATCGACCAGTTCGCCAAGGCGACCGAGGACTTCCAGTGGATCCACGTCGATCCGCAGCGGGCGAAGAATTCGCCATTCGGGACCACCATCGCGCACGGCTACCTCACGCTGTCGATGCTCCCCAAGCTCGCGGAGTCGACGTTCGAATTCTCCGACCGCAAGATGGGCGTCAACTACGGGCTGAACCGTGTGCGCTTCACGGCCCCGGTGCCCGCCGGTTCGCGCATCCGGGGCCGCTTCACGCTCGCGAAGTACGAGCCGATCGAAGGCGGCGTCCAGGTGACGATGCAGGTGGTCTTCGAGCGCGAAGGCGGCGACAAGCCGGTGATGTTCGCCGAGGCCATTGCACGCCACTTCTATTGAAGCGTACATGACGCCACGCTGGAAGAAGCGGCCGGCCGGATCCAACTGGGGCGAGTTCGGCCCCGACGACCAGCGCGGCCGCATGAACTGGGTGACGCGCGACAAGGTGCTGCAGGGCGTCGCCGAGGTGAAGGAGGGGCGCACCTTCTGCCTGTCGCTGCCGCTCGATTATCCGGGCGGCAACGCGCTCAACCCGCGCCGCCATCCGCCGCGCCAGTTCGCCACGGTGCGCGCCGGCAGGCAGAATTTCTGCTATCCGTTCGCCGACGAAAATCCGCTGCATACCGACGTCGTCTGCGACGACATGGTGCTGCTGACGCTGCAGTACTCGACGCAGTGGGATTCGTTCGCGCATATCGGCAGCCGCTTCGATGCCGACGGCGACGGCGAGCCGGAGATCGTCTTCTACAACGGCTTCCGGGCTGGCGAGCACGTCAAGCCCGCGGCGGAGAACCCGAAGGCCGAAGACTGGGCGAAGTTCGAGGGGGCGCGCGCCGACGCCCTGGGAATCCAGAACCTGGCCGAGCACGGCGCGCAGGGGCGCGGCGTCATGGTCGACCTGCACGCGCATTTCGGCCGCGAGCGCCACGCGGTGGGCTACGACGACCTGATGCGCGTGCTGGATGCGGACCGCGTGGCGGTGGAAAAGGGCGACCTGGTGTGCCTCTACACCGGCTTCGCCGACGTCATCCTGGAGCTGCGCAAGAACCCGGACCCGCAGCTGCTGCACCACACCTGCAGCGGGCTCGACGGCCGCGACGAAAAGCTCCTGCAGTGGGTGAGCGACTCGGGTCTCGCGGCGCTGATCGCGGACAACTACGCGGTCGAGATCATTCCGCAGAGCCCCTTCAAGCCCGTGCTGCACGCGGCGATGCCGCTGCACGAGCATTGTCTCTTCAAGAACGGCATCCACCTCGGCGAGATCTGGTACCTGAGCGAACTTGCGCGCTGGCTGCGCGAGCACCGGCGCAACCGGTTCCTCTTGACCGCGCCGCCGCTGCGGCTCCCCGGCGCGGTCGGCTCCCCCGCCACTCCGGTGGCGACCGTATGAACAAGGTCGCCATCGTCACGGGATCGTCTTCGGGCATCGGCGCCGCCACGGCGCTCGAGCTATCGCGGCGCGGCTGGAACATCGTGGTCAACTGCTCGAAGAGCGCCGACCAGGCACAGGAGGTCGCCGCGCAATGCCGCGAAGCGATCGTGGTGCAAGCCGATGTCGGACAGGATGGCGAGTGCCGGCGCCTCGCCCAGGCGGCGCTCGAAAAATGGGGCCGCGTCGACGCGCTGGTGAACAACGCCGGCGCGACCAAGTTCGTGCCGCACCCGAAACTCGAGGAGCTGAGCGACGACGATTTCCTCAGGATCTACCGCGTCAACGTGGTGGCCGCGTTCCAGATGACGCGCGCCTGCGCGCCGGCGCTCAAGGCAGCGCGCGGCGCGGTGGTGAACGTCTCGTCGCTCGCCTCGTTCCTCGGCACCGGCTCCTCGATCGCCTACGCCGCATCCAAGGGCGCGCTCAATACGCTCACCCAATCGCTCGCGCGCGTGCTGGCGCCGGAAGTGCGCGTCAACGCGGTGCTGCCGGGCGTGGTCGACACGCCCTGGATGAGCGCGGGCTACGGCGCCGAGCGCTTCCGGGAGCTTGCGGCGCGCTACGCGGCCAACGCGCCGCTCAAGTCCACCTGCCGGCCCGAGGACATCGCCGAAACCATCGGCTGGCTGATCGAAGGAGCAAGGATGACCACCGGAGAAACCGTACTCGTGGACGCGGGTTTTCATCTCGCGACGCCGCGATGAGCGCCGATTTCCGCCGCGACCTGATCGCGCAGATGAAGAACCGGGCGCTGATCTACCTGGAGATGTACGACGTGCTCGCCGGGGAACTGGGCGCCGAGCGAGCAGAGGCCCTGCTCACGAAGGCCATCTATCGCCGCGGCCGTGGCGCCGGCGCGGCGCTCGCGAAGTTCGGGCCCGCCGATCTCGCCGGCCTGCGCGACGCCTTTCTCGCCGGGGTGCCGGGCGGCACCGAACTCTTTCAGCCGGAAGTGCGCCGCGACGACGGCGAACGTCTGGAAATCCAGCTGCACGGCTGCCCGCTGAAGGAGGCCTGGCGCGAGGCGGGCCTGCCGGAAGAAAAAGTCGAGACGCTGTGCCGCATCGCCGGCGCGGTGGACAAGGGTTTGTTCGAGGGTGCGGGATTCAAGTTCGAAAACCGCACCTGGACGCCGGGCGCCGAGGGGTGCTGCTTCCTCTCGATCCGGCGTGGCTGAGGTTTTCGACGTCGTCATCGTAGGTGCCGGCTCCGCCGGCTGCGTGCTGGCGAACCGCTTGAGCGCCAACGGCCGCAGGAAGGTACTGCTGCTTGAAGCCGGTCCGCGCGACACCAACCCTTGGATCCACATCCCGCTCGGCTACGGCAAGCTTTTCACGCGCACGGACGTCAACTGGGCGTACGAATCGGAGCCCGAACCGAGCCTTGGCGGCCGGCGTGTGTTCACGCCGCGCGGCAAGGTGCTGGGCGGTTCTTCGTCGATCAATGGCCTGGTCTACATCCGCGGCCAGCCGGAGGACTTCGACGGCTGGGGCATGCCGGGCTGGGGCTGGCAGGATCTGCTGCCGTATTTCAGGAAGTCGGAGGACCAGAGCCGCGGCGCGGACGAGTGGCACGGCGTCGGCGGGCCGCTTGCAGTGTCCGATCTGCCCGACCGGCATGAGCTCGCCGACGCATTTATCGAAAGCGCCGCTTCACTCGGCATCCCGCGCAACGGCGATTTCAACGGCGCGCGCCAGGAGGGCACCGGCTATTACCAGGCGACCACACGCAACGGCCGGCGCTCGAGCACCGCGACGGGCTACCTGCGCGCCGCCGAGAAGCGTCCGAACCTGCGCGTCGATACGCAGGCCCTGGCGACGCGCGTGCTGTTCGAGGGCCTGCGCGCCACGGGTGTCGAATACCTCCGGAGCGGCAGCACGCAGGTGGCGAAGGCAAGTGAAGTCATCCTTTCGGGCGGTGCGTTCAATTCGCCGCAGCTGCTGCAGCTTTCCGGCGTGGGACCGGCGTCGCTGCTGCAAGGACTCGGAATTCCGGTGGTGCTCGATGCGCCGGGCGTGGGCGCGGACCTGCAGGACCATCTCTACGCGCGCACCTTCTGGCGCTGCGCGAAGCCGATCACGCTGAACGACGACATGATGAGCCTGTGGCGGCAAGCCGCGATCGGATTGAAGTATCTGCTGCAGCGGCGCGGGCCGCTGACGGTGAGCGCGGGCTACGCGGCCGCGTTCGTTCGCACACGCCCGGAATTGACCCGGCCCGATGCGCAGATCTACTTCATCAATTTCTCCACGGCGAAGCGCGGCGGTTTCCTGCACCCGTTCTCGGGCTTCACGCTCTCGGTGTCGCAGCTGCAGGTCGAATCGCGCGGCTCGGTGATGCTGAAGTCGAAGGACCCGCGCGAGGCGCCCGCGATCTGCTACAACTATCTCGCGACCGAGCGCGACCGGCGCGTGATGGTGGAAGGGTTGAAGACCGTGCGCCGCATCGCCGGCGCGGCACCGATGCGCTCCTACGTCGCGGCCGAGGAGCACCCCGGCCCGCGTGTGCAGTCGGACGCGGACTGGCTCGCGTTCTGCCGCGAGGCCGGCGACACGGTGTTCCATCCGACCTCGACCTGCCGCATGGGTACGGTGGTCGACGAGCGGTTGCGCGTCATGGGACTGGCGGGATTGCGCGTGGTCGACGCGTCGGTCATGCCGTCCGTCCCCTCGGGCAATATCAATGCCGCGGTGATTGCGGTGGCGGAGAGGGCGGCGGACTTGGTCCTGTCAGACGCGCCTTGAGGGTTTCCGTCGGCCCGGCGGCCGGGTCACGGCCGACTCGAAGGCGCGCAGTGCGCTGCGCACCTTGGCAACGGTCGCCGGGGCGCGCGCCGCTTTTTCCTTCACCACATCGGCAGCCAGCTCGCTGCCGTAAAGATTGCGCACGCGGTGGCGGAAAGCGCGCAGATCGTCCAGCTCGGAGCGCAGCGCAGCCGGCAGCACCGCGGGGCGGCGCCCAGGCACCGGCGTGAACATCAGCGCGCAAAGCCGTGCGTGCCAGTCATCCGCGGTCGGTACGGCACCATCGATTTCGGCGGCGATGATCTTGAAGGCCTGCTCGAGCCCGCTGTAGGCATGCTCGATTCCGCTCGCCATGGCCGTGAGGTGGATCCACTGATCCAGGGCGTCGGCGCGTGCGCGCGGCAAGCGTCGTGCGGCACGTTCGGCCCGGACCGCCTCGGCCTCGGCCGTGTCGAGCACCGCCCGGATTTCAGCGAAGAGCGGACTCATCGCGCAGCGCCGCGAGCGCGCGCGAGCGCCACGGCTCGCGCATTTCGTCGGCATAGGCGACGTCGAAGGGAATGCCCTGCATGCACGCTTCGACGTCGGTTTCGATGCCGTAGCGCAGCCCTGCCGGGCATTCGAGGACGATGAAATCCACGTCCGAGTGCAGGCCGAAGCGCCCCGTCGCGAGCGAACCGAAGACGGCGGCGCGCACGCCGCGGGCGCGCAGCCGCCGCAGTGCGGCCGCCGCTGCGGCCACGGCAGCGCGCTCGCGTTCGCGGCGCCTGGACTCCCGCAACGCGTCGAAGGACGGATAGCCGGCCTGGCTGGCGGGCGGCACGGCGGGCGTCCATACGACCCTCGGCTTCAGTCCAAGCGCCCGCCGCCGCGCGCGGTAGCGGCGCGTGCGCTCGGCGGCGCTGAGCGCATCGGGCTTGACGGGACGGCCGCGGCGGGCGGGACGGGACATTGGAATATTGTCACACGTCACGGAAATCCAGGCAATGCGAGGCGCGCTGCGGCGCCGACTGCGTGCACCTTGCGGACGGCGCGAATGCGGCGACACCGATCGTCGCCATCACTTCGTTCGCGCTCCCGGGGGACGACCAGAAGGCGAAGGAAGAGGGCGCCACGGCCTGCCTGGCGAAGCCCTGCGGTCCCTTCGATCTCCTGAGCCGGGTCCGCAGGCTGCTGCCGGAAAGCGGCAGTTGACACCCACGGGCCGCCTTTGAAACACTGGTGAACAGGGAGGAAGTCGCCATGACGCATCGCAGCATTCTCGCCGCCGCGGTTCTCGCCGCATTCACCACGTTCGCGCAGGCCCAGCAGAAGGAGATCAAGGTCGGCGTGATCTACGACTACACCGGGCCCTTCGCCGCCGGCGGCTCGGAGCCGGCCGCGCTCGGCACCAAGATTGCAATCGACATGCTCAACGAAAAGGGCGGCGTCGAAGGCTACAAGATCGTGCCGATCTACGCCGACGCGCAGTCGAAGACCGAGGTCGCGATCAACGAGGCGACGCGCCTGCTCGACCAGGAGAAGGTGCACCTCATCATGGGCGTGTATTCGAGCGCGCACTGCGTGCCGATGGCGCAGAAGGTGAACTCGGCGAAAAAGTTCATGTGGGCCAACGTCTGCGTGGCTTCCGCGGTATTCAAGGACAAGAAGCTGTCCTATGTGTTCCGGCCGCAGGTGCACTCCGACCAGTTCGGCGAGGCCTCCTGCACGTTCGTCGCCGAGAACGCAAAGGACAAGCTCGGCATGGACCAGAAGAAGGTCAAGGTGGCGATCATCTACGAGGACGGCCCCTATGGCGCCGGCGTCGCGATGGGCAACGAGGCCAAGTGCAAGGCGCTCGGCATGAACGTGGTACTGAAGGAGGGTTATGCCGCGTCCTCGCCGGACCTCTCCAGCCTGGTGACGAAGCTCAAGCGCGCGCGCGCCGACGTGCTGCTGCACACGGGCTACAACCCGGACATCACGCTGTTCCTGCGGCAATCGCGCGAGCAGGGGCTGAAGTTCAAGGGCATCATCGGCCACGGCGCCGGCTACGGCCAGATCGGGAAACTGATGGAGACCTTCGGCACCGACGTGAACTACATCTTCAACGTCGACCCGGTGGCGGCGCAGCTGCTCGACCCGAAGTCGCTCAAGCCCGGCCTTGGCGACCTCACGCGGGAGATGGTGAAGCGCTACCAGGCGGTCAAGGGCCCGAACGACGTGCCGCCGCACGCGGCGATGGGGTTCAACCAGTCGTGGATCTTCTTCACCGACGTGCTGCCGCGCGCGATCAAGAAACACGGCGGCATCGACCCGGAAGCCTTGCGCAAGGCTTCGCTCGAGACGGACATCCCGGCCGGCGGCACGATCCAGGGCTACGGCGTCAAGTTCTTTCCTGCCGGCCACGCGATGGCGGGACAGAACGAGCGCTCGACGCCGGTCGTCATGCAGTACGTGAACGGCCGCACCTACATCGCCTGGCCGAAGGCGATCCGCACCACCGATCCGATTTTCCCGCTGCCCAAGGGGCATCCGTACGCCCAGTAGCCGCGCCGCTCACCGACGCTAGCGGCAAGTGCTGGAGGTCAGCGGGCTCACCAAGCGCTTCGGCGGCTTCACCGCGGTCGGCAACGTCTCGTTCCGGGTCGAGGACGGCGAGATCCTCGGCCTGATCGGGCCGAACGGCTCGGGCAAGAGCACGACTTTCAACCTGATCGCGGGACTGCACGCGCCGAGCGAGGGCTCGGTGCGCTTGCGCGGCGCGGAGATCGGCGGCAGCGCGCCGGCGGCGATCTGCCACCGCGGCATCGCGCGCACCTTCCAGATCCCGCGCCCGTTCAGG
>SCUF01000382.1 GCA_004298325.1 Betaproteobacteria bacterium
TCGCTCTCGCTTATACTCGCCGCTGATGGCGGACCTCTCGCAGGCGCATTCGATCGAGGACCTGCGCCGCCTGGCGCAACGCCGGCTGCCCCGCGCGATGTTCGATTTCATCGACGGCGGCGCCGAGGACGAACTGACGCTGCGCGCCAACCGCGAAGCGTTTGAGCGCCTGCGACTGCGGCCGCGGGTGCTGGTGGACGTCTCGCAGCTCGACACGCGGGCGCAAGTGCTCGGCGCGCCGGCACCGCTGCCGCTCGCCATTTCCCCGACCGGCATGTCCGGGGTGGCCTGGCCCAAGGCGGAGCTGGAAATCGCGCGCGCCGCGGCCAAGCGCGGCATTCCCTATACCCTGGCGACACCCGCGACCAGCTCGATCGAAGAGGTGGCGCGCGAAGTCGGCGAGCGGCTGGGCGGGCGTCTCTGGTTCCAGCTCTACGTGCTGCGCCATCCGGAGATCCTCGAGAAACTCGTCGCCCGCGCGCTGGCCGCGGGTTACGAGGCGCTGGTGGTGACGGTCGATCTCGCCGCCGGCGGCAAGCGCGAGCGCGATCCGCGCAACGGGCTTGCCGTCCCGCTGCGACCCAACCGCCGCAATGTCGCGGACCTCCTGTCGCATCCGCGCTGGCTGGCGCAAATGCTGGTTCGGGGCTTGCCGCAATTCGCCAACCTGCTCGATCTGGTCGAGGCGCGCGGGCGTCCCGGCGGCATCGTGGCCTTCGTCGCCAACGAGACCGACAGCGGCTTCGATTGCGCCAGGCTCGCGCGGCTGCGCGAACGCTGGCCGAAAAAGCTGGTGGTAAAGGGCGTGCAGCGTGGCGACGATGCCGCGCGGGCGGTGGCGGCCGGCGCCGACGCGATCGTGGTCTCGAATCACGGCGGGCGGCAGCTCGATGGTGCGCGTGCCTCGCTGGAAGCGTTGCCCGAAGTGGTGCAGGCAGTTGGCGGCCGCGTGCCCGTGCTGATCGATGGCGGCGTGCGGCGCGGCGCCGATCTCGTCAAGGCGCGGCTGCTCGGGGCGCAGGCGGCGATGATTGGTCGCGCCACGCTGTACGGCGCGGCCGTGGCGGGCGAGGCGGGCGCCGAGCGCGCGCTGGCCATCCTGGTGGACGAGTTGCAGCGCACGATGCGCCTGTGCGGCGCGCGTTCGCTGGCGGAACTGACGCCCGACCTGATTACGGCTTTGCCGCCATCCGGCTGAGGATCAGGGCGCGTGTTTCGCGCACCGCGGCGGCGTAGGGTCCCGGTGCGGCGGCGGCGCGCTCCACCACCGCCAGCGCTTCCGCATGGCGGCCCTGGTCGGAGAGCGTCTGCGCGAGATTGTTCAGCGCGACCACCGAGTCGGGCGCGCGCGCCAGAACCGAGCGCAGTACCGATTCCGCCTGCGGCAGCTCGCCCAGCGTGTAATGCGTGTTCGCCAACCCGATCGCCGCAGGGACGTTGTGCGGCCAGCGCGCGATGAACGCGGCATAGGCGGTGCCGGCGCCGCGCGCGCTGCCGGCGCGCTCGAGCGCGGCGATTGCTGCGAGCCAGCGCGTCTCTTCCGCGGTGGCGGCCATCCGCTCCGGCGACAGCGCGACCATGGCCCAGTAGCCGCTCTTCTTCCAGAGGTACTCATGCAAGCCGAACGGCAGCACCTGCCGCCTCGTTTCACCTGAGCGCAGGACCAGTTCCCCCGCCTGCAGGTCGTAGCCGATCGCGACCGCGTAGTGCCAGCGCTCGAATGGCCCCATTCCCAGGTCCTGCAGCACGATCACCGGATGGCCTGCGGCAATTTCGCGCAACAGCGCGTCGAGCCGTGGCGTGAGCTGGTACGACACCAGGCCATGGCGGCGTGCGGCGGCCAGCATTTCAACCTGCAGGCTGCCCTTGCGTGCGGGGACGTAGACCTGGCTGACGAGCGCCTCGGGCGCCACCGCCACACCGGAATGCGTCAGCACGGTGGCGAGCGCTGCCGGCCCGCACTGGTATTCGTCCTGAGGAAAAAACGGCGCCTGCTCGAGTTCGACCCCTCCGGCGAGTCCGGCCGGCGGCGCGTCGCGCAGCGCCACGCTTTGCGGGAACAGCAGGCCGGCGCAGCCGCCGAGCGCGAGGGCAGAAACAAAAACGCCCGCGGCCAAGCGGGCGTGGCGGAAGATCGCGAAGCGGGAGATCACTTCCTCCAGAAGACGAGCCAGAGGATCACGCCGACGAGGAGCAGCACCACCAGGCCGTCGCCGCCTGCGGGGACCGCATGCAGCTTGCCGGCCAGCGATTGCACTTCGGCGTCGGTCAGCGCGGCGACGCGATCCTGCGCGGTGGCAACCTCCACGCCGAACGATTGCAGCTGGCGCGCCACGTCCGAGCGCTGGATGAGATTGAGCACGGCCGCGCGATCGGCCTGCGCGGACGAGACCGCCTGGTCGGTCGAGATGATGCCAGCCTGCGCCACATGGAACGGCATCCACGCCATCAGCACGATCAACAAACGGCACAGCGTTCTTGTCATTGCAGAAGTCATGCGCATGTCCTCCTTGGGTTGACGGTGAGGGCCGGGTCCGTCCCGCGCATGCGGGCCGGCGCGCTGCCCTGCCGAAATCTAAAGCCCCCCCTGCGGCAAGTCAAGGCGCCGACCCCGGACGCAAGCGCAGGCCCGACTTGGCGCAGCGACGGCGATTCGACTTGCGTAGAATCTCAGGCGGTCTGTTGCACTGGGCGGGTGGATGAGCGCGGATCCGGTTCTGGTCGCGGGCGGAGGCATCGGCGGATTGGCGGCGGCCCTGGCGCTCGCGCGCAAGGGCCGCGCCGTTCGCGTGTTCGAGCAGGGCGCGGAATTCCGCGAGATCGGCGCCGGGATCCAGCTCGGGCCGAACGTGTATCGCATGTTCGAGGCGCTTGGTCTCACGCACGCCATCGAGCGCTACTCGGTGCATCCCGACAATCTGGTGATGAAGGACGCGCTCACCGGCGAGGACGTGATTCGCGTTCCCGTCGGCGGCGACGCCTTCCGCGAGCGTTTCGGGGGCTACCTCTACGGTGTCATCCACCGCGGCGATCTCTACCAGGTGCTGCTCGAGACCTGCCGCGCGCACGACCGGATCGAGCTGAACGCGCTGACGCGGTGCCTGAGCTACGAGGAGCGTGGCGATCGGGTCGTGCTCCAGCTGGAGGGCGGCGGACGCGTCGAGGGCTGCGCGCTGATCGGGGCCGACGGTCTTTGGTCGAAGGTGCGCGCGCAGCTGCTGGCCGACGGCAAGCCGCGCGTCTCCGGGCATATCGCCTATCGCGCCGTACTGCCGCGCGCCGAAGTGCCTGGCGATCTGTGGCAGAACAATGTCGTGCTCTGGGCCGGCCCGAGAACGCATCTCGTGCACTACCCGTTGCGCCGCGGCGAGCTGTACAACCTGGTGGCGGTGTTCCACAGCGATCGCTACGAAGAGGGCTGGGATGTCTACGGCGATCCCGCGGAACTGCACGCCAAGTTCGCCAGCGAGCGGCCCGAGGTGCGCCGGCTGCTGGAGAAGATCAACGTCTGGAAGATGTGGGTGCTGTGCGATCGCGAGCCGGCGCGCGAGTGGTCGAGGGGTCGCGTCACGCTGCTGGGCGATGCCGCGCATCCGATGCTGCAGTACCTGGCGCAGGGCGCCAACATGGCGCTCGAGGACGCAGTGGTGCTGGCGGCCTATGCCGAGCTGGCCGGCTGGGATTTCGCGCGGGCGTTTCGCTGGTACCAGGACGCGCGCTATCTGCGCACCGCGCGCGTGCAGGTCACTGCGCGTTACTACGGCGACATCTATCACGCCGCGGGCGTGGTGCGCGAGGTGCGCAACTGGTTCCTGGCGTCCAAGCCGGGCGCCGACCCGAACGCCAGGCCCTCCTTCGAGGGCGTCGCCTGGCTCTACGACGGCATTCGCGTGCCGACCGCGCCGCCGGCGGCGTGAGCCGCGGGCCGGATCAGAAGCGGTAGAAGAGCGAGAAGTTCAGCTTGGTGTGGCCCGAGTCGGACGCCGGCGTCGCACCGAGCGAGATGCCGTCCACGATCGTGGCGAGCGAAACGTTGACGTCGAGCCTCTTCTGCCAGTTCCAGCGCGCGCCGATGCCGATGCTGGACGCACTTTCCGAATCCGTCAGGCCCGGCACCGGCCTGACGTAGGTACGCCGCCCGGCGTCGTAGAACAGATAGGGGGTCAGCCCCCAGGCCGTCTGCGGGGCGTGCGCCTCGAGGTTGACGGTATAGCCCTTGTCGCCAGCCGTCTCGCGGTCGCGCAGGCCCCGCACCGATCCGACCCCGCCGAGGCCGAATTGCTCGCCCGGGATGAGCGCGTCACTCGTCTCCTGGCCGCGCAGGCGGCCGACGAGGCTCCAACCGCCGGCCAGCGTGTATTGCGCATCGATGCCGTAGCGCCAGGCGTTCCAGCCCTGAGGCGCTCCGGTGCGCGCCGTCGCATACGCGGTCGCATCGTTCGAGCTGCCACCATCCATGTTGGCCACGTGCTCGATGTAGGCGCCGATGCCACCTTCGGCCTGCTCGTGGCGCGCCAGATAGCGCAGCGACAGCGGCCGGCTGCCGACCGGGGTGGCCTGCACCAGGCCCCCGCTCGCCACGTTGCTTTCGAAGTAGCGGCTGTCGAAGCCGAGCGACGCCTGCTGCGTCAGGGTGCCCCACCTGGGCAGCGCATGCGTGGCCCTGAGGCCCCAGAACTCGCCGCGGCCGCTGACGTCGAAGCTCTGCGTGCCGACGCCGACCGAACCGGTATCGACGTCCGACTTCGTCCAGTAGGCGTTCAATGTGGTGTGGTAGCCGTACAGCGGCACCCAGTAGAACGCGCCCAGCTGGCTGACCTTGTCGAAGTGGTCGGGCGAGGTCGTGTAGGTCACGGTGAGCGCGTGATCGCGCTCGAAAAGGTTGCTGTTCTGATAGCCGAGCGTGAGGCGCGTGTAGCCCGTGTTGCGGTTGATGCTGTTGTCGCGGTCGTTGCTGCCGCCGGTGAGCGCAAGGAAGGTCAGCGCGCTCGGCGCGTCGCGCACGCGCACCTCGGCATCGAGGTGGTCGGGCTTCTGGCTCTCCTTGATGTGGATCGTCAGGCGCTTCGCCGGATGCTCGTTGGCGAGGCTCAGGTCGCGCGCCAGAACCCGCACGTCGGGTGGCGCGCCGGGCTGCAGCGACGGCAGGCTGGCGAGGACGTTCTCGCTCGTGAAGTGGTGGTTGTTGGTCACCGCGACCTGCGCCAGGGGGAACTGCAGGATGCGCAGCTTCACCTCGCCGCCCGCAGGCCGCTGCGCCGGCAGGATGACGCGATGAAATGAATAGCCGCGCTCGCGCAGCGCGCCTTCGAGGGCAATGGCCGCGGCTTCGATCGAGTTCAGGCTGCGGTGCGCGCCCAGATGCGGGGCGAGGATCGCCTGCGTTTCCTGCTCGGTGAGCGGGTTTTGCCCCTCGATCGTGTAGCGCGTGACTTCCAGCAGCACGGGATCGGTCCCCTGGGCGAACGGGCCGGAAGCCAGCGTGGCGGCAGCCACTGCCAGGAGACAGCGTTGCACGGTCGAGGCCCAGCGGTGGTTACGAAGCGGATTCATTGCGCCTCACATCTCGCAGATGGTGTCGCCGGGACTGCCTCCCGGATTGAGCACGTCGAGCAGCCGGATCAGCGTTTCGTCGAACTTGTCGGGCAGCGGGAACGGATCGAGCAGCAGGAACTCCGGCGTGCGCGCCAGGCGTACCGGGACGAGCCAGCCTTCGCCCAGGTATCCGGTCTCGCCCGGGCCGAGATCGATCGCGCCGCCCGGTCCGCCGAGTTCGGTGTGCCCGTCGCGCATCACGACATAGAGCCCGGAGGGCTGGCCCTCGAGCGCCGTGGTGCCGAACAGGTTGTCGAAGTCGATCTTCACCGCGTCGGGCCGCGGCGCCTTTTCGACCAGGAAGAACTCGGGCACGCGATCGAGCAGGTCGAGCCGATTGCGCGCCGGATCGTGCAGGCCGGCGCGATCCTTCTCGATCACGATCGAGCGTCCTTCCGCCTCCAGCGCGACCGAGCCGTCCCAGGTGTAGGCGTACGCCGCTTCGTTGCACGATCCGGCGACGCAATCCAGGGCGAAGCGGCCGTCGACGCCGGTGCCGCGGATGCCGATGGTCGCGGTGCCGATCTGGTAGCGCACCGCTGCGGGCTGGCGCTTGGCGATGAGGCCGGTGAGGGAGCGCGCGCCGCCCTTGAGGATGCGCACCACGAAATTGTCCGCAGGCGCCGGCGCGACGGCGATGCGCACGTCCTCCAGCTTGAATTCCGATTCGGCGATGACCGTGATCACCGACTGGTCGCGGAACGCGAGCACCGCCCAGCTGTCTTTCTGCGTGCGCACCGTCTCGCCGCTGTAAAGCGGCGTGCCCTTGGCAACCGCGCGCGCCTGACCATCGGCACCCAGCACGTTGGCCATGCCGGAATGCAGCGCGACGCGGGCCACGATCGCATCCGCCGGCGCGGCGGCAGGCGGTTTCTGCCCGGCGCGCGCCTCCTGCGCGCATTCCAGCCCGCAGATGCGGGCATCGAACGACGTGCCGCGGATGCCGATGGTCGCGGTCGCTGTCTGGACGCGCATCGCCTGCGTGTTGCGTTTCGCGATCAGGCCGGTGACCGTGCGCATGCCGCCCTTCACCAGCCGCAGCAGGAGCGACTCATCCCTGCCGCCTTCGCGATACTGATCCACCGCGAAAGTCGTGTCCGAGCGCAGGGTCATGCGCGAACCGTCCTTCAGCCGGATCACGGCGAATCCGCGGCCGCCCGTGTTGATGACGTCGCCCGTGTTGATGGCGTCGCCTTTCTGGATGAAGCGCGGGTCTTCGCCCGTGCGCTGCGCGCTGGCGATGCCGTGGACGTAGACGACGTCGCCCACCGGCTGCGCCGCGAGCGGTCCGGCGCTGCCGAGCAGCGCGCCGAACAGCAGCGAGGCGAGGCGTCGAACGCCGATGCGGAATCGGCCGGCCGGCTGGCTCAACGGCATATCGGGGCCCTTCTCGTCAGGATCGTCGTGTCTTCGGCCATGAGCGTCGTATCGGTGAGTTCGATCAGCTCGTCGAGCTGTTCGATCACCGGACTGGTGGCAAACGTCTCGGCGACCAGCGTCCCGCTGGAGGCCACGGTCGTCAGGATGCAGGGCGCGGCGCAACCGGCCGGCGGGCTGCCGAGCGGCGAGATGCTCGCCGTGCCGCCAGCGCCCCCCAGCGGGTTGACGCCATTGGTCAGGACGAGCGATCCCGAGGTCCCGACGGTCTGCAGGCCGCCCGAAGTGATGAGCGCATTCGCCCCGGTGCCGGTGCCGCCCGTCAGGACGATGTCGCCATTGGTGGCGAACAGCGTCTGCGCGCCGCTGCCGTTGAGGATCTGCGCCACCGAATTGGTGCCGCTGCCGCCGGTCACTTCGATGCCGCCGTTCACCAGGATCGTCTGCGTCACCGGGTCGATCTGCGCCAGCGTGTCGTTGCCGGCACCGCCAAGTACCTGGATGCCGCCGAGCAGGGTGCTGATGACCTGATCGTTGCTCGCCTTCAGCTCTGCGATCGAGCCGTTGCCGCTGCCGCTCTCGACGACGATCGAGCCGGCGAAGACGTTCTGGTCCACCGCCTTGACGCGGGAAGTGCCCGCGGTGTCGGCGTAGCCGATCTTCAGCACGCCGCTCGACGCGCTGCCCGTCATCACCTGCGGATAGCCGATCTCGAGAAGCTGCGCGGCACCTGACTCCACCTTCGCGGTTCCCGTGCCTCGCGCCGCCACCAGCAGGCTGTAGCCGTCCGCGCTCTGGTCGGTGGTGTGGATCCACTGATTGCCGGTCGCGCCGAACGTGGCGTTGCCCGTGCCGCCGGCGCCGGTCAGCACTTCGACGTAGCGCGCCTGCACGCTCTGCGTGCCGGGCGTCGTGATCTCCGCTGCTCCGCTGCCGTTCGCGCTGAGCGAGACCGCGCCGAAGCCCGCGCTGAGCGTCTGGTTGCCTGCCGATGACACGGCGACCAGCCCATCGCCCGTGTTGGTGAGCGCAAGCCCGCCGAAGATCGTCTGCTCGGTCGCCGGCTGGTTCTCGATGCGCACGAACGCATCGGCATGCGCAGGCTGCACCAGCGGGTCGGAGAGCAGCGCGATGCTGCTTGCCGAGATCGTCTGCGCGCCTGCGGATTCGCCGGATCCGGCGTTGATGATTCCGGTCGTGGAGAACTGGTGGCCGCCCTGCAGCGTGAACGTGCCTCCCGAGATATTCTGGTTCCCGGAGAGATTGCGCAGCAGCGCGTCCGAAGTCGCTCCACTCGCGCCTGCGCCGCCCTTGAGCGTGATCGAGCTGCCGAAGACGTTCTGCGAATGGCCTTCGATGAGAGCGCCCGCATTGGCGACCGTCGTCTCGCCTGCGCCGCCGGCCGTGAGCGTGATGACGCTGGCGCTGATGTTCTGCGACGCCGCGGTATCGACCTTCGCGAACGTCCCGCTGCCGGTTCCGCCGGTCAGATTGAGTGCGCCGACATTCAGGTCCTGCCTACCCGGCGCCGTGATGCGCGCGAAAGAATCGGGCCCGGCGCCGCCCGTCAGGGTGACGCTGCTTGCGGAGATGCGCTGCGCGCTGCGGTCGGTGCGCAGATCGGTGGTGGAAATGCGCGCCACGGCGGTGTTGCCAGCCGCGGTACCGCCCGCCGCCAGCGTCAGGTTGCCGAAGTTGAGCTGTTGCGTGTCTTCGTTCGCCGGGCCGGTGCCGCTATGGAGGATCTCGACGTCCGATCCGGCGCCCGTTCCGGCGGTCATCACGGTGTTACCGAACTGGATGCGCTGCAGCGGCCCGGCGGCGCTGATCTTCGCGTAGCCGCCGTTGCCGGCGTTGCCGGTGAGGGCCACGTCGGAGTTGGCGCGGATGCGCTGCGTTCCCGCTGCCACGATCTCCGTAAACGCGCCGCCCGTGCCGGCGGTCATCGTCAGCGTGTTGAGCGTATTGGTGCAGGCTTCGGCCGCGCCGCTCGCGCCGCAGCCGATGCGCTGTTCCGACGTCGCGCTCGAGTTGGCGATGCGCGCGCTGCCGACGGCGCCCGAACCGCCCAGCAGCTGAATGCCCAGATCCGCCTGGATGCGCTGCTCGCCGCTCGCGGCGAGCTCCGCTTTCGCACCGGTGCCGCCCTGCAGCACGATGTTGTCGGTCTGATATTGGAGCGGCGTGCAGAAACTGCCGCAGCGGCTCTCGCCGACCTGTTGCTCGTTGCTGCTCGTGTTCTCGATGCGCGCATCGGCGCCGCTGGCCGTGCCGCCGGTCAGGACGATGTCTTTGTTCGCGACTACGTATTGTGCGCCCGTCGCCGTGCTGACCAGCGAGGCAGCACCGCTCGCGCTGCCACCGGTCATGACCAGGTTCCCGCCCTGCACGATCTGCGTTCCGGTTCCGCTGTAGACGATCTTGACCGCGGCGTCGATTCCGCTGCCGGCGAGCAGCTTGATGAAACTCGTGGCGTTGTCGGGTGCCCGGACCGTCTGCGTCGTGGTCCCGGTCACGGTCACGGACTGGCCCGCCGCCGTGCCGCCCTGCAGGGTCATGATCGAGCTCGCGCCGAACGCGGAGACCTGCTGGTTCGCGCCCTGCACGCTGATCGCTCCCCCCGTCGCATTGAAGTCGAGATTGCCGAACGTGCCGATGCTCTGGCTTGCGCCGCTGAGCGTGATGCTCCCGCCCTGCGTGGTGAAGCTGACGTTGCCCGAGCCGAACAGGCTCTGCGACGTTGCGCCGGAGAGCGTTCCCTTGCCGGTGAAGCTCAGATTCCCGGAACTGCTCATCGATTGGCTGGCCGACGCGGTCGCGGTCACATCGCCCTGGATGACCAGCGCCGTGCTGGCGAAGAAGTTCTGGCTTGCGTTCGCCAGGGTGAGCGCGCTCCCCGAGCCGTCGAGCGTCAGCGTGCCGGAGGTCGACAGGCTGAGCGCGTCGGCGGCGATTCCACCCTTCACGGTGAGATCGCCGCTCTGCAGGCTGAGTTCGAAAGAGCCGAGCGCCGGGGTCGAGGTCACGCCGGTGACTTCCAGGGTGGTGCCGATACGCGCCAGGCCGAAACTCTGCGCGCCGGTCGAGGTGAGCGTTACCGGCCCCGTGCCCGTGCCGTACGTCGTCAAGGCGACCGCTGCATACGGAACGCTCGAACTGACATTGAAGCCGTCGGTGGCAAAGACCGTGAGATCCGTCGTTCCGGTCAGTGCGGCGAAAACGTTGCCGCTCGGCGAGCTGCCGAAGGCTTCCAGCGTCACGCGCGGCGAGTTGATCGCGAGCGGCGAGGCACCGGCCCCGATGTTGCCGTCGAACGCTTCGGCAATCACGGCGTTGGTCGAGATCAGCGACCCCGTGCCGCTGATCGCGCTTCCGCCCGCATCGATGAACCCGGCGCCGGCATCGACCGTGCCGCTGACGTCGAGGGCAAGCCCCAGCAGCTGTCCCGCGCGCAGCGTGATCGAACCATCGGGCACCGTGGGGGCGTTGCCGGATTTGGTGTCGATCGCTCCCGTCGTCAGTGCCCCGGCGGCGTTCAGCAGCAGGTCGCCGCCCTTCGTCGTGATGCCGGTTGCCGTGAGGCGACCGTTGACCGAATCGAAGTTGCGATACGAGAAGTCCAGCGGCGTCGCGGACGTGTTCAGAACATCGACGTTGGTCCCGCCGCCGATCGTGTCGGGGGTGATGGAAACCGATTGGCCGGCGGCAAACCCGGTCAGGCTGAACGCGGCAAAACTGCTGCTGCGCGTAATGTCGAGGCCCGAAAGAAGCGGTGCCCCGCTGGCGCCCGTGCGATCGATATTGACGCTGCCGCCCGCCTCCAGGATCAGGTCGGTCGTTTCGCGAAGCGTGAGCGGGCTCAAGCCCTCGATGGCCGAGCCGGAGCTCGTCGCGCTGAGCGCAACCGAAGCCGCCCGGATGCCGCCGCCTGACGCGCTCGCCAGCGTCTGGAGGATTCCGGCTGGCGCCGTGATCGATACCGAGCCGGTCGCGCCCGCGTCGATCTGCGTGAAGCGGAACGGCGTCAGCGTGTCGCCGTTGCCGGCGCGCAGGTCGAACAGCGACGCGTCGCCGGCGGTCACTGCACCCAGCGGATTGCCGCCGCTGCCGCTCAGGGTGGTGCCGGCGCCGAGGAACACGTCGCCGGGAACGGATGGGTCGAGCGTGACATCGCCCGCAATGATCACTGAGCTGCCGGAGTTTGCGCCGATCCTGACCAGGGTTGGCTTGGTCGAGCCGGCGCCGATGGCGCCGTTGACGTTGATGTTGCCCGGCGCGCAGAACAGGCAGCCCGAGAGGGTGGCGATCGACCTGGCGTCCAGCGAACCGGTGTTCATGGCCGTGCCACCCGAGGTGGCGACCAGCGAAATGCCGGTGGGCGAGATCGCCGCGGGATTGATGTTCCCGGTATTGATCGCGGCAGGCGCCGTCAGCGTCACCGCCGCCGCGTTGAGCGCGCCGTTCACCGTCACGGTGCCGGTCTGGGAAGTCAGGTTGATCGCAGCGGCATCGGTGTTGGCCGCGTTGATGATCGCAATCGCCTGGTCCGTCGGCAGCGAGCCCGCGCCGACGGTGACGTTGCCGCGTGCGCTGAGCGCGACATTGTCGGCCTCGATCGCGCCAGTCGTGATGTTCCCTCCGGTAGCGGTGGTCACGAAATTGATGGTGCCACCCTGCAATGCACCGGTCACGATGTTGCCGCGCGAGGTGACCTGCCAGGTGCCATTGCCGCCCGCGCTGTCGGTCTGCGGCTGGTTCGCGGTGAACGTCGTCACGCCACAGGGGCCGAAGCTGCCATCGCAGCCGGAACCAACGGTGGCAGTGGCGTTCGCTACGCTCATGCCGCCCGCGTTCACGCTCTCGAGCACCACGTTGCCGTCGGCCTTCAGCGTCAGCGTTCCAGTGCCGAGATTGACCGGCTGGCCCGCGGTCTGGGTGATGTTCGCGAGGTTGCCGTTGGTCGTCGCCGAGAAGCTGCCGTTGCCCGCGCTGAAATCGAGCGCATTGAGCGTCAGGTTGCCGGAAGTCGCGGTGAAGCCGAACGCGCCGCCCGCAAACTGCGCCGCCGGAACGCTCGCCGGGAAATTGGCGCCGCCGAGCATGAAGTTCGTGCCGTCGCTCGCGAAATCGTAATTCGTCCCGTTCGACGTCACCCGCGCCAGGCCGCCGCTGCCGACGCCGCTCGGGCTTGCCGTGACGGCCAGATTCTTGAGGTTGGTCGCCCCGGAATTGACGTTGAACGTGGAGCCGCTGCCGGCGTCCAGCGTCAGCGTCTGCGTGTTGGCGACCACGGGTTTTCCGGCGGCGCCGATCGCGCCGCCGTTGAAGCTCGCGAGGCTGACGCTCGTCCCCGCGAGGTCGAACGGATTCGAGAACGCCGGATCGCCGATCGCCGTGGCGCTGATGGAAACCGCGCCGCCCGAGGTGATCTCGAGGCCGGCGCCGTCGGTTTGCGCCTTGACCAGCCCGGCCGAGGCGCCGATTGCCGTGATCGCGACCGAGCCCGTGCCGCTGCTCGTGTCGATTCGATCGATCGTGACGTTGCCCTCGCCGGAGCTCACCGAAACGCCACCGCTGCTCGTCCAGTTGGTCAGCGAAACGTTGCCGAGGGAAGTCGAAATCGAACCGCCGCCGCTGCTGAGATTCGCGATCGAGACATTGCCGTTCGTCGCCGCGATCGACGCGATCCCCGTCGTCGTCAGGCTGCCGAGTGTCGCGTTGACCCCTGCCGCGACCGACACGCCGTCCTTGCTGGCGGCGATCGTCCCCAGCGTAACGCTGCCCGGAGTGGTCCCGAACGCCGAACCCGCCTGGAAGCTCGTCAGCTTCGCGAGGCCGCCGCCGGCGCGCGTGTAGTTGTCGACCTGCAGGTCCTTGCTCGCGATGACGAAGACGGGCAGCCCTTCGATCGTGGGCTGCGGCGGGCAGGAGGTGCCGCCGAACACGTCGCAATTCCGGCGCGCGCCGGGCGACAGGATGCCGGTATCGTCGCCTTTCGGCACGTTCACGGTGGTCGCGACGAGGTTGCCGTTCGGCACGCGCAGTTGCAGTGACGGACTGGTGTTGGAAATGCGCGTGTCGAAACCAGCCGAGATGTCGAGCGTACTCACCGTCACCGTGGTGTCGTTCGCCGAGGCGCCGAGGCTGATCTGCCCGGTCTTGGCGAGGGTTCCGGTGTAGCTCTGGCCGGTCGGGGCGACGCCGATCTGCAGGCTGAGCGCATTCGGACCGGTCGCGTTGACGATCTGCGCATTGAATTCGCCATTCGGACTGAAATTGAGACTGCTGCGCGCGTCCACGCGCACCGCAGTCGCTGCAGTGCCGATGCCGCCGCCGCCCGCCGCGCCATCGAATGGCGTCGTTCCGAGCGACACGTTGTTTGCCGTAATCAGCGACGTTGCGCCCAGCGCGCGGATCGGCCCGGCGTTCGAGAACACGTTGACGAACGAGTTGATGCTCTCGAAGCGTTCGTCCGCGTAGGCGTCGCCGAAAGCGGCCTTGTTGACGAAGTTGGTCGGCGCCGCGGCCGTGACCGTCCCGAGGTTGACGCCGAGTTCGCCGCTCAGGTTGATCGACGCGCTGCTGCAGAAACCGTTCGTCGAGCACTGCGTCGTCGTGGCGCTGACGGTGCTGGCGTTGAGCACGGTATCGGAGGACAGGTTGACGAACGCCGAGCCGGAATCGTTGGTCGAAGCGGCAGTGACGTTCGCCGCGTTGTTGATCGTAAAGCTGCTGATGCCGCCGCTGGTCGCCGTGAGCGAGACTGAGCCCGTCGTGTCGAGCGGCTCGCTGCTGCTGTTGCTGAGACTGCTGCCCGAGAGCGTGATGTTGCCGCTGCCGGCGAGGATCGAGCGCGTGGCGACCGAAAAGGGCGCGCTGATCGAGACGGCGCCGCCCGCGGGCCCGGTGCCACCCGCGCGCGTGTCGATCGTCGAAAACGTGCTGACGCTGCCTTCGGCCGAAGCGATCGTGACCGCGCCGCCGTCCGCCTTGATGTCGCCGAACAGCTGGATGAAAACCGGTGCCGTGGCATTGAAGCTGCCGCCCGTTACGGCGCCCAGCTGCAGGAATCTGCCGACCGCGTCAGCGTCGGTGCCGGCGGTCGCGGTGACCGCGCCGCTGCCGGCATCGATCGCGAGAGACGATGCCTGGATCGCCCCGGCCGCGCTGAGACTGACCGCGCCGCCCGCGGTGGCGATGGTCGAGGCGGCAAAGCTCTGGATTCTCGGCGCGCTGAGCGACACCGCGCCATTCGCCGTGGTGATGCTGGCGCCGATGTCGAGCTGGTTCGGCACCGTGCCGACGCTCAGGTTGAGCGGATCGGTGGTCGCGAGCGGCGTGACCGTATCGGGCCAGGTGCCCACCGTCGCCGTCAGCGTCTTGCCTGGCGTTGCGGTGGGCGTTGCGCCGACCGTCGTCGTGAGGTCGATCGCGCTGTTGATGCGCATGTAGCGCGAGGCCTGCAGCGTCACGTTGCCGACGATGTTCGCAAGCGTGTCCGGCGAGACCGTCGCGGCGTTGCCCGGGAACGCGGTGGTCGGGTCGAGGTTGTTGACGATCTCCGCGATCTGGCCGCCGAGCGCGTCGACGTAGAGGTCGAGCGGATCGAGCAGCAGCGTGCCGAGCCTGCCCTGCGGCGCGCCGAGATTGGCACTGCCCGCGAAGACGAGGTTCTGCTTGCCGGAGACTTCGACAAAACCGCCGTCGCCGCCCTGCGGTCCGCCCTGCGCGCTGAGCGATCCATAGAACTGCGCCTTGTCATCGGACCACACGACGAGACGACCGCCATGGCCGGCGTCGGTCGCGTCCGCTCGCAGTGTCGCCGCCGCGCCCACGACCGTGCTGCCCGAGTTCTGTACCGCGGCGTTGCCGCCCTGGAAATCGCCGCCGATCAGGATCTGTCCGCCGCCCGCCGCTCCCGATGCGTTGAGCAGGGCGCTTTCCACCACGGCGACGCGCTCACCGAGAATCCTGATCTCGCCACCCTTGCCGGCGCTGCCCTGCGCCGAAACCGTTCCCGCGACCCGGTCGAGCCCGCCCCAAGCCTGCACCGTCACGCTGCCGCCGATCTTGCCGTCGGCGGTCGTGGTGCTGCCCGCAAGCAGCTGAACCTCGTTCGCTGCCTGCAGCACCACCCGCCCGGCCTGGTCGTACACCAGTGCGTTGGCGCGGATGTCGCCACTGTGCCTGAGCGTGCCGGCGAAGACGCCGATCGCGCCGCCGTCGGCGAGGAGCTTGCCGACGTTGACGACGCTGTCGGCAGGCGCCTGCACCTCGAACTGCACGCCCTCGTGATCGAGGCTGGCGATGGAGAGCTTCTGTCCGGCCGCGAGGATCAGTTCGCCCCCCGGGGTGTGAATCAGGCCCGAGTTCTCGATGTGCGGCGCGACCAGCACCACCTGGCCGCCGTAGCCGGTGCGGATCCAGCCCTGGTTGACGATCGAACCCGCATTGGCATCGCCCTGAAACTTGAGGTTGCCGGCAATGAAGTCGCCATCCACCAGGTTGAGCGTGGAGGCGACGAAGCCCGCCGTGTCCACCACGGCTCCGGGCCCCATCACGATGCCGCCAGGATTGATCAGGAAAACGCGGCCGTTGGACAGCAGCTGGCCGTAGATCTGCGACAGCTCGCCACTCACGACGCGGTTCAGTACTGCGCTCGCGGACGATTGCTGGATGAAGCGCGTGACTTCGCCCGCGCCGATCGAAAACCCCTGCCATTGAATGATGCTGCCGGGCGAATTGGTGATGTTCAGCGTGCCGGCGCTGGGTTGCTGGAACGCGACCGATCCGTTGACGACGCTGGGTCCGGTGGGATTGGCGAACGCCAGCCCAGCCGTAAAGCAGGCTGCCACGGCCACCGATATGAGGGTCGGATTGAGCGCGCTTGCGCGCGATGCGATTCTTGTCACTTCGACCTCCCCACTGACGAGGGTCCTGGCGGTTGGCCCGAGACCGTCGGCATCCGTAAACCTGCGGAGATTCTATCCATGATTCGGCCGCAATTGTCGCCTCGTGGCGACAATGCAAGCCTTGGGCAATGCCCAGTTGCCGTTCGTGGTTGGCGCCTGCAGGGCTTGCCTGTTGGCGTCCGCCCCCTCTAGGCGACCCCGGATCGCAGGCGTATCGGCGCCAGCAGCTCCGGCGTCACACCCTGGTCCTGGATCGCGCCCGGAAGCTCGCACCCGGTGACCAGCGCCGCGACCAGCATGCCCATTGCCGGAGAGGTTTGTATGCCGTAGCCGCCCTGGCCCGCGAGCCAGAAGAAGAAACGTTGATGTTGGTCAAGTCCGGCGACGAGCGAACGGTCCGCCGCGAAGGTCCTCAATCCCGCCCATTTGGCATTGATGCGGCGGATGTCGAAGCGGGTCGCCGCCTGCAGACGTTCCACCAGCAGTGCGACGTCGAGCTCTTCCGGCTGCGCATCGCAAGGCACCGAGCGGGTTTCATCCGCCGGCGACGCGAGGAAGTTCCCGGCCTCGGGCCTGAAATAAAGCGATTCGTCGGCGCTCACGGCCATCGGCCAGTCGCGCGCCCCGGCATGACGGCGGCACTCGAACACCACCGCCGTGCGCCGCAGCGGCTGCAGACCGAGCGGCCCGACCCCTGCCAGACGCGCGACCTCATCGGCCCAGGCGCCCGCCGCATCGACCAGCACGCCGGCGGAATACTCGCCGTCGCGTGTCGCGAGGCGCCAGCGGCCTGCCGAGTAATCCGCCGCGAGCAGCTCGGCGCCCGCCACGACGCGTGCGCCCCTGGCCCGCGCGCCGCGCAGGAAACCCTGCAGCAGCGCGTGCACGTCGACGTCCTGCGCCGCGGCGTCGAGCACGCCGGCGAAAGCGTGGCTCTCGCGCAGGGCCGGCACCAGGACACGCACCTCCGTGCTCTTCAGTGGCCGAAGCCGCGTGCCCGTGGCCGCCATGTCGGTGGCGGCGGCATCGAGAAGCGATCGCTGCTCGGCCGTGCAAAAGACCAGATGACCTCGTGGAGCAAGCAGCGGCTGGGTCGCGAATCCGGCAGGCGGCGACTCGAAAAAGGCGCGGCTCGCGCGCGTCAGTGCGCGCACCGTGCCGTTGCCGTAGGCCTCGGAAAACAGCGCCGCCGAGCGGCCGGTGGCGTGGTAGCCGGGCTGCGCTTCGCGCTCGAGCACGAGCACGCTTGCCTGCGGCGACAGAAAATACGCGGCAGCGGCGCCGGCAATGCCCGCGCCCACGATGGCGACATCGACATCACCGGTGGCGCGCGGCGTGCGGTCATTCACGTCCGCATTCTATGATGCGCTATAGTAGGCGCAGCCACTCGTGCCAAGGGGAGGAACCATGGGCTGGATCACGCTCGCCGTCGTCGTCGCCCTCGCTTTCTGGGCCGTCTCGATCTACAACGGCCTGGTCGCGCTGCGTAACCGCTTCAAGAACGCCTTCGCACAGATCGACGTGCAGCTCAAGCGCCGCTACGACCTGATCCCGAACCTCGTCGAAACCGCCAAGGGCTACATCAAGCACGAGCGCGAGACGCTCGAGGCGGTGATCAGGGCGCGCAACGTGGCGATCACCGCGGCGCAGGCGGCGAGCGCCAATCCCGGCAACCCGGCGGCGATGCAGCAGCTCGGCGCCGCCGAGGGCGCGCTGAGCGGCGTGCTCGGCCGCCTGTTCGCGCTCGCCGAGGCGTATCCCGACCTGAAGGCGAATCAGAACATGCTGGCGCTGCAGGAGGAGCTCACCAGCACCGAAAACAAGGTGGCCTTCGCGCGGCAGGCGTTCAACGACTCCGTGATGGAATACAACACCAAGCGCGAATCGTTTCCCGACAGCGTCTTCGCCGGCCTGTTCGGCTTCGGGCCGGCCGAGCTGCTCGCCGCGACAGAGTCCGTCGAGGAGCGCGCGGCTCCGCAGGTGAAGTTCTAGGCGCGGCGCGCAGGGCCGCGGTGCCGGCGGCAGCAACCTTCTTCGAGCACCAGCATCTCGCGCGACGCAACACGCGCGTGATGGTGGTGCTGTTCCTGCTGGCGGTGCTCGCGGTGGTGATCGCGGTAGACCTCGTCGTCGCCACGGTCTACATCTGGAGCCTCAACAGCGACTTCACGCTCCCGGCGGGAACCAAACCCGGCGTGCTGGTCGGTTACCGGCATGTGCCGAGTGCGCTCTACCTGGGCGGCGCGGCGCTAACCGCGGGCGTCATCCTGATCGTCAGCACCGTGAATGTCGTGCGGCTCGCCGGCGGCGGCAGCGCGGTGGCGCAGATGATTGGTGCGCGGCGCGTTGCCCCCGGCACGCGCGATCCGCTGGAGCGGCGCCTGCTCAACGTCGTCGAAGAGATGGCGATCGCCTCGGGCGTACGCGTGCCGGCGGTCTACGTGATGGAGGACGAACGCGGCATCAACGCCTTTGCCGCCGGCTACGACGTGTCCAACTGCGTGCTCGCCGTGACGCGCGGCACGCTCGAGACGCTGACGCGCGACGAGCTGCAGGGCGTGATCGGGCACGAGTTCAGCCACATCCTGAACGGCGACATGCGGCTCAACATCCGCATGATCGGCGTGCTCGCCGGCATCGTGTTCATCGGCTCGGTCGGTGAATTCGTCATGCGCAGCGTGCGCGGGAGCCGCAACGGCCGCAACACCGGCGGCATCTTTGCCCTCGGCCTGGCGCTGTTCGTCATCGGCTACGTGGGCCTGTTCTTCGCGCGCCTGATCAAGGCTGCGGTGTCGCGCCAGCGTGAATTCCTGGCGGACGCCTCGAGCGTGCAGTTCACGCGCAATCCCGACGGCATCGCCGGGGCGCTCGACCAGATCGGCCGCAGCACCGGCCTGATCTCGAACCGCTACGCCGAGGAGCTGGCGCACATGTTCTTCGGCCAGGCGATCAAGGTCTGGTTCGGGGGCCTGTTTGACACGCACCCGCCGCTCGAGGAACGCATCCGGCGCGTGCGTCCGGGATTCCAGCCGTCGGCCTACCGTCGCCGGCGCGAGCAGGCCGCGGCACCGACCGTGGCGGGCAGCGAAGAGGCCTTCGGGCGCAGCGCCGGCTTCGCGGCCGCTGGCGTGGCGTCGGCTGGACGGCGCAATTCCGATGGCAGCGCCGCGTGGGGAAGGTCCGCGGGCGAGAGTGCGGCGCTGGTCGGAACCGTGGATGGCGCCAAGATCGATTACGCGGCGCGGCTGCTGGCCGCGCTGCCGGGGCCGCTGCGTGATGCCTTGCGCGAGACCGGGACCGCGCGCGCGGTCGTCGTCGCGCTGCTGCTGGCGCCCAAGGAGGATGTCATGGCCGAGCAGCTTGCGGCGCTCGAGGCGGCGGGTCTCGCGGAACTCGCGCGCGGCGCGGCGGCGGTGGCGCCGCTGGCGCGCGGTCTTGGTCCGGCGTTCCGCCTGCCGCTGCTCGATCTGGCGCTCCCCGCGGTGCAACTGGCGCCGGCGCAGGACAAGAGCGGTCTCATCGAGGCGCTGAAGCTGGTGATTCACGCCGACCGGCGCGTGTCGCTGGAGGAGTTCGTCGTGATGACGCTGGTGCGCCACCAGCTCGCGCCGGATGCGGGGACCAGTACGTTCGCCCGCCGCAGGCTCGCCGAACTGAAACCGGAGGTGCTGGTCCTGCTGGGACTCCTGGCGCACGCCGGCGTGCGCAGCGATGCCACCGGGGATCGCGAACAGCGCCTGCTCGAGGCGATGCGGGCTGGCATCAAGGCGATGAACCTGGAAGGCGAACCCGGTTCCTCGGGCGAGATTGCGATCGATGCCGCGGCCCGTGCGCTCGCCGCGCTACGCGAACTGGCGCCGCTGCAGAAGGCGATACTCGTGCGTGGCCTGTTTGCCGCAGTGTCGGTGGATGGCCGCATCCGCCTCGCCGAGGCGGAGCTGATGCGCCTGGTGGGGGCGGTGCTCGATTGCCCGCTGCCGCCGCTGCTCGAATCGGTCGATCCCGCCACACTGCAGGCGTGACGCTGGAGTCGATCGAGCTCTGGCAGCTCGCCTTCGTCGCCGCGGTCATGGTGCTGTCCGCATTCGTGCACGGTGCGCTGGGCCTCGGCTTTCCGCTGATTGCGACGCCCCTGGTGGCCCTCGCGCTCGACATCAAGACGGCGATCGTGCTGGTGGCGCCGGTGACGCTGGTGATGACCGTGCTTTCGGTCGTGCGGGGCGGGGGCTGGCGCCAGGCGCTGGCGCGCTTCTGGTTTCTGCCGCTCACGATGGGAACCGGGTCCTACGCCGGTACCCGCCTGCTGATCGGCGCTGACCCGACCCCGTTCCTGCTGGTGCTCGCCATACTGATCCTGGTCTATCTGGGCCTCGACCGGGTGAAGCGCGGCGAGAGCGCGTGGGTGCTGCGTCACCGGCTGGCGATCGGCCTCGGCGTCGGCCTGCTCGCCGGATTCTTCGAAGCCACGGCCAATGTCGCGGTGCCGCCGCTCATCATCTACCTGATGCTCCTCGGCGTGACACCGCTCGCCACGGTGCAGACGCTCAACCTGTGCTTCTCGGTGGGCAAGGCGGTGCAGGTCGGTACCTGGGCGTTCTACGGCAACGTCGCGGCGGCGTTCTGGCTCGCCGCCGCCGTATTCGCGGTGCCCTCGGTCGTGACGTTGTTCGCGGGCATGCGACTGCGGGAGCGTATCGACGCCCCGACCTACCGCAGATGGCTGCGCGGTGCGCTGTGGATCATGGCGGTGCTGCTGTTCGCCCAGTACGCGTACCTTGGGCACCTGGCGCGGTAGCGGCGCCGCCGGCCCCGATAGAATCCGCCCATGCGGAACGCCCTGCTTGGCGCGCTCATCGTGTTCGCAACGGCGGCCTCTGCGCAAACGCCCGCAGAACGCCTCTTCGAGGCGATCGAGCAGGGCAAGCCGCTCGTCGCAGAAGGCCTGGTCATCGAGCGTGCCGTCAATGCCGGGGCGCGCAATGCCGAGGGCGAGACGCCGCTGCATCGCGCCGTGGAAAAGGGCCTGCGCGAGCTCGCCGTGCTGCTGCTGAAGGCGGGCGCGAGGGTGTCGGCGCGCTCGAACAGCGGCGAAACCGCGCTGCATCTTGCGGCGCTGCACGCCGATCCCTGGTATGTGGATCTGCTGCTCGCAGCAGGGGCCGATCCCCGGGCGCGCAACGACGATGGCGAGACGCCACTGCATTGGGCCGCGCTCTCGGGGAACGCAGCCACGGCGCAGCATCTGTTCGCGCGTGGCGCTGACGCCAACCTCCGGGACATCAGGGGCAACCTGCCGCTGCACGGCGCGGCCGACGGTGGCGACACCGCAACCGTGCAGCTGCTGCTCAAGCACACGGCGGAGCCGGCGGCGCGAAACCGCGAGGGTCGCAGCGCGGCCGACGTCGCGCGCGCACGCGGCCATGGCGCGATCGGCCAGCTGCTGGCAGGGCGGGTCGTCCAACCGAAGCCGAATCAGGGGTTCCGGTCGCTCGACATCGATGACCCGAATCACCCGCGCTTTCAGCGCTACTGACGCGCCCAGGCCTCGGCGAGCAGCTCGTAGGACTTCGCGCGCGAAGCGTAGTCGCCGGTGATGGTGACGATCATGAGCTCGTCGGCGGCATACTGGGCGGCGAGCTCGAGCAGCCGCGCCCTGCAGCGGCCGGGATCGCCGACGACGGTGCGCGCGCGCTGGGCGTGTACGTACTCGCGTTCTTCTACGCTGTAGGCGCGCGCCTCGGCCTGCGCCAGCGTAGGCACGGGGTTCTCCAGGCGCAGCGCCATCTCCAGCCGCCGCAGGTCCATGACGCGCGCCTGCCGCTCGGCTTGCGCATCGGACTCGGCGCAGATGACGAAGCAGCACAGCAGGGCCCGCGGTGCAGGCTCACGTGGCGACGGCCGGTATTGCGCCCGGTAGCCGCGCATCACGGCGTCGCCGCCGCGCGCATTGATGAAATGCGCGAATGCAAAGCGCAAGCCCAGCTGCGCGGCGAGCGCACCGCTGTAGTCGGACGATCCGAGAAGCCACACTTCAGGGGCGCCGGTGCCTTCGGGCTGCACCCGCAAGCCATGGTCCGGGTGGTCCTCTGGAAGCGTGCCGTCGAGGTGGTTCACGAGTTCCCAGACCTGTTGCGGGAACTGCTCGGCATCCGGAAACCGGCCCGCGCCGACCGCACGCGACGTGCGCGCATCGCCTCCAGGCGCACGGCCGATGCCAAGGTCGATGCGGCCCGGGTAAAGCGCTTCCAGCATGCGGAACACCTCGGCCACCTTGAATGCGCTGTAGTAGGGCAGGAGCACGCCCCCGGTGCCGATGCGCAGCGCCCTGGTTTCGGCCCCCAGCCGGGCCAGCAGCACTTCTGGGCAGGGGTCGCCGATGGCCGCGATGGCGTGGTGCTCGGCGAGCCAATAGCGCCGGTAGCCGAGGGTTTCGGCCTGCCGCGCCAGCGCCAGCGTGGCCTCGATCGCCTGCCGTGGGCTGAAACCCGAGATGACCGGGGACTGGTCCAGTACCGACAGCGGGATCACGTTTGCCTGGCTAAAGGGTGTACGGTGCGCATTATCGGCTGCGGCGCGTAAGCCCCGGCGGGCCGTTTCGACCAAGTGGCGTGCCGCGCGTCCTGCACGGGTTGCTGCTGGGTCTTGCCGTTGCGCTGGCGGTGCCTGCGCAGGCGATGCAATGCAGTGCGCAATCGGGCCCGCGCACGGCGGCGCTGGTCGAGCTGTACACCTCCGAAGGCTGTGACAGCTGTCCGCCGGCGGACCGCTGGCTGTCGGCGCTCGGCAGCCGCGGCTATGGCACGGCGCAGGTCGTGCCGATCGCGCTGCACGTGGACTACTGGGATTACATCGGCTGGAAGGACCCGTTTGCGAAGGCGGCGTTCAGCGCGCGTCAGCGCAAGCTCGCGCAGGCGCAGCGCGCCCGCATCGTGTATACGCCGCAGGTCCTGCTGCAAGGAGAAGATTTCCGTGCCTGGGGCGGCGCGGAGTTCGACCGCGCAGTGGCGCGCATCAACGCCACGCCGGCGCTCGCCCGCATCGCCCTGCGCGTGGATGCCGGCGCAAAGGCGGCGTTCCGCGTCGAGGTCGAAGCCGGCTTGGCCACGGCCGTCAGCGCAGCCGATGCGCAACTGTATCTCGCGAGCTACGAAAACAAGCTGGTATCGGCGGTGTCATCCGGTGAAAATCGCGGCCGCACGCTGCAGCACGATTTCGTCGTCTTCGAGTGGATCGGTCCGCTCGCTTTCGATCCCCGGGGGCGGCTCGCAGAGCGCCGGGTCCTGCCCTTGCTGCCCAAGGCCGTGGCGCGGAATTCCGGTGTCGTCGCCTTCGTCCAGAGCCGCTCGACGGCCAGGGTGCTGCAGGCGCTCATGCTGCCGCTCTGCTAGCGCGCGTGCCGGGGGGCGACCCCTTTTCCTGCCTGAAACCGCCGGGTCGGGTATATTTGCCCCGAGTCGCTCGCCGTGGGGCGGGGGTCGAAAGGGGTTGGACGTGCAAGCCACGCAGATCCGCCAGAAGGACGGGATTTTCTATTTCGTCAGCTACCGGGCCAAGGAGCTGCTCGCCCGGGTGCGTTTCATCAGCCGCTTCTACGGCGAACACGAGCAGATTCCGGCTTCGCATGTGGCGCGCGACGACGACATCGCGCAGTTCATTTCCCGCATCGAGCGTACCGACCGTGCGTTCCAGCGCGGCCTGTCGCGCGCCAAGGTGCGGCAGCTCACCAATTTCTACGAAACCGCGGTCACCCAGCCGGCGATTCCCGGCACGATCCTGCTCTACACTTCGGAAAAGCTCACCTTCCGCGCCGGTGGCGACGGCGTGGGCTCGCTGAGCGAGCCCGAGAGCAAGTTTCTCATCATCGACGGCCAGCACCGGCTGGCGGCGCTGCACTTCTACATGCAGGAACGGCCGAACGATGCCGGCACCATCAGCGTGCCCTGCATGGTCTTCGACGGCCGCGCGGAGGACTTCGCGGCCGAGATGTTCGTCATCATCAATTCGACGCCGACGCGCATCAACAAGAGCCACCTGATCGACCTCTACGAGCGCGTCTCCTGGGCGGCGCCGGACCGCAAGTTCGCCGCGCGCCTGGTGGAGCGGCTCTACGGCGAGGGCGACAGCCCGCTGCGCTACCGCATCAATCGCCTCGGCGGCCGCAGCCAGCGCGACAAGTGGGTGCTGCAGGCGGAACTCTTCAATGAGCTGCACCGCTGGGTGCGCGGGCGCTGGCGCTCGATCCAGCTCGCCGGCGGCAGCACCAAGGAGGTGCCGAGGTACTACGCCGTGGTGCGCGACTTCCTGCGTGCCGCGCGCACTGCGTTCGGCGACGATGCCTGGGGCAACGACGCCTTCATGGTCACCAAGCCCGTCACCATCAAGGCGCTGATCCGCGTTTGCGCCGACCTGGCGCGAGAGGATACGGGACCCGAGGAAGGCCGCGAAGCACGCTGGACGCAGCGCTTCGCGCCATGGACCGAGATGGGCGCGCAGTTCCGGGAGGAAGGCTTCTACGAGCGCTTTCCGGCGCGCGGCGAGGTGGAGCGCGTGGCGCGCGTACACCGCGATCTGGCACGCGCTGTGAAGATCGAGGCGCGCAAGGACTGATCGGGGGCGCCGGCGCGCTAGGCTAGACCTGGATCACGCCATCGGCCGCCAGGCGCTCGATCTCCGCGCGGCTGGCGCCGAGTTCGGCGAGGATGGCGGCGCTGTGCGCGCCGAGCGCCGGCACCGCGTCCATGCGCGGCTCGAAGCCGTCGAGGTTGAACGGCGGCTTCATCGCGCGCAGGGTGCCGGCAGGGGAACCGACTTCGCGCCAGCGGTCGCGCGCGCGCAGCTGCTCGTGATCCCAGAATTCCTGCATCGTGTTGAGGTGCGCGTTGGCGATCTCGGCGCGCTCCAAGCGCTCCACGACCTGAACCGCGGTGAGCCCGGCGAATTCGGCCTCGATCGCCGAGCGCAGCTCGGCGCGGTGGGTGTTGCGCGCCGTGGCGCTGGCAAAGCGCGCCGCGGCGGCGAGCTCCGGTTTGCCCAGCACGATCTCGCAGAAGCGCGCGAACTCGCGGTCGTTTTGCACCGCGAGGAACACCTCGTGACCATCGCCCGCGCGGAACGGCCCGTAGGGCGCGATCGTGGCGTGGGATGCCCCCGAGCGCGGCGGCGGCGTGCCGCCATAAGCCGTGAAGTACGCCGGGAAACCCATCCATTCGCCGAGCGACTCGAACATCGTGATGTCGAGCCTCGCCCCCGCGCCGTCGCGCTCGCGGCGCAGCAGCGCGGCGAGGATCGAGGAAACCGCGTACATCCCGGCGGAGATATCGGCGACCGGAATTCCGGCCTTCGACGGCGTGTCCGCGGTGCCGGTCACCGACAGCAGCCCGGCCTCGCACTGCACCAGCAGGTCGTAGGCCTTCTTCTGCGCGTAGGGACCCGCCGGGCCATAGCCCGAGATGCCGCACCAGACGAGGCGCGGATGGCGCGCGCGCAGCTCGTCGGCGCCCAGGCCGAGCCGGTCCGCGGCGCCCGGCGCGAGGTTCTGCACGAAGACGTCGGCGCGGGCAACCAGGCGCGCCAGAATGTCCCGCGCGGCCGGGTGCTTCACGTCGAGCGCGAGACTCTCCTTCGAGCGGTTCACCCAGACGAAGTGCGATGACAGGCCGTTGACGGTGCGGTCGTAACCGCGCGCGGCATCGCCCACGCCGGGCCGCTCGATCTTGACGACGCGCGCGCCCAGCTCGGCGAGCTGCCGCGTGCAGAACGGCCCGGCGATCACCTGCTCGAGCGAGACCACCGTAATGCCGTCGAGAGGCCGCGTCACGTGAATTCGACTGTCAAGCCCGGCAGCGGCAGGCCGGTGAAGGCAGTGCTCCAGGTTTCGCCCGGCTTTACCGGGTGCGCATCGGTCAGTACGCCGGTGCTGACGATCTCGCCGGCGGCGAGCGGCGGCGCATCGGGCTGTCCGGCAAGCACCTCGACCAGGAAAGCGAGCGCCATGAGCGGGCTGTCGAGGACGTTCGCGCCGATGCCGCGATCGATCGTGGTGTCGAATTTCTTCAGCGTCACCGCGACCAAGGGCAGTGCAGCCGCCAGTCCAGCGACCTCCTCGACCCGCAGCGGCGTGCCGACGATCAGCCGCCCATGCAGGCCATTGGCGGCACAGCAGTCGGCGAGCGTGACCTTCCAGTCGGGATGATGGCACTGCACGATCTCCACCGAATGCACCACGCATTCGATGGCCGCGAGCAGCTGCTCGGGATCCCGCGTGCGCGGCGGGGAGGCCTTCAGCTTGAAGGCGATCTCGGGTTCGATGCGCGGCTGCACCAGGCCTTCGAGCGACACGCGCGCGCGTCCGTCGTGCGCGTAGACGAGCGTCTGCTCGTACACCCAGCCCCACATCGGCTCGAAGACGCCGTAGCGCGGCCAGAGCGTACGGTTGGTGAAACCGATCTTGCGCCCGCGCGGCCGCCAGCCCTGCGCCAGGCGGTGGGCGTGCAGGTGGCGCGCCGCACGATAGCCGGCCTCCGGCGTGAGCTGCGGGAAGCGCTCGCTGAAGGGCGGCACTTCGCACGGTGCGTCATGCAGTGCGATCAGTTCTGCGGCGAGCGCATCAAAGGCGGCAGCGGCCATGGCGGCGATGATAGTACGAGCCGCGGCCCCTTGCGGTTGCATCGTTGCCGCGGGCATGCCACATTAGCCGCCATGGAGCAGGATCTCGCCTGGGCAATTCTCGGCCTCACGCTGGTGATCGTGGAACTGCTCACCGGCACCTTCTACCTGCTCATGCTCGGCATCGCGGCGTTCGGTGCCGCGCTGGCGGCGTACTTCGGCTTCGAGTTTCCGGCGCAGGCGATGGTCGCGGGGGCGATTGCGTTGGCCGGCTGCTTCGGGGTGCACGCCTATCGCGCGCGCAACGCCTCGACGCAGATGGCGCCGGTGGACGCCGGCCAGCCGGCGAGCTTCGAAACCTGGATCGACCAGGGCGCGCGCCTCGCCCGCGTGCGCTACCGCGGCGCCTCGTGGGAAGCCCGCATCGCGGGCGACGACGTGCCCGAGCCGGGGGCGGTAGTCTACGTGCTCAGTGCCCATGGCAACACGCTCAAAGTCAGCGCCAGACACCCCGGCTAGCCGGGACATCCTGAGGAGGATACCGATGTTCACGAAGCTGCTGGTCGCGCTTGCCGTCTCGATTGCCGCCGCGTTCATTCCGGCCACCGAGCGCTATGCGGTGTGGATCTTCTTCATCGCGGTGATCGTCGCCTTTGTCGTCGAAGGCGTGCGGATCGTGCCGCAGCAGTTCGCCTACGTGATCGAGCGGCTGGGAAAGTTTCACGCCGCGCTCGAGCCCGGACTGAACATCATCATTCCCTTCATGGACCGGGTCGCCTACATCCATTCGCTGAAGGAAGTACCGCTCGACGTGCCCGAGCAGGTCTGCATCACGCGGGACAACACGCAGCTCGCGGTGGACGGCGTGCTCTACTACCAGGTGACCGATCCGCGGCTCGCCTCCTACGGCTCGGCGAACTATGTCGCGGCGATCACGCAGCTGGCGCAGACCACGCTCCGGAGCGTGATCGGCAAGATGGAACTCGACAAGACCTTCGAGTCGCGCGAGGACATCAACCGCCACATCGTCGCGGCGCTCGACGAGGCGGGCCGCAACTGGGGCATCAAGGTGCTGCGCTACGAGATCAAGAGCCTGACGCCG
>SCUF01000383.1 GCA_004298325.1 Betaproteobacteria bacterium
CGCCGCGATCTGTTCCATCTTGCGGCCCAGCTCCTCGGTGGTGATGACGCCGCGCTGGATCATGGTCTGCGTGATCGAAGTGATCCAGCGCTCGTAATAGCTCATGCGGTCGTAGGCCTCGGGCCCGAGCGCCTCGATGTTCTTGCGCAGCTCGTCCACCGTCATGAGTTTCCGGCCGCCCTTGACCCCCGAGAGCAGCATCATCAGCGCGTCGACGCGCCGCTCCCACTCGGCGTAATCGTGCTCGCTGCGCTCGATCTTGCCGCCGGGGAGACCGCCCATGTCGTGATGGCTGCGTTCGATCATTCACCATGCCCGGCAATGCGCTGCCGCATCCTGCCCGTCGCGCCGATCGCGATCTCCCTCAGGTCTGCCGACCTCGCAACAGCGCGAGGTCGGCAGATCGATAGGGTCGATTCGAGACGGCATCTCAAATCACGCGCTGCAATGCGCCGCCGCATCGTGTACATCGCGCCCTCTGCATGCTCCCTCAGGTCTGCCGACCTCGCAACAGCGCGAGGTCGGCAGATCGATAGGGTCGATTCGAGACGGCATCTCATATCACACGCTGCGCAAATCGCATCAAGCCACCCACTCGCTCACCGGCGCCTTCGCTTCGTGCAGCGGCTGGCACACGATGTCGAGGAGCGTCGGACCGTCGTGCGCCAGCGCCTGCTGCAGCACGCCCGCCAGTCCTTCCGGATCCGTCACGTGCCAGCCCTTGACGCCATACGCCTCGGCGACTCTGGCGTGATCGGTCGCGCCGAAATCGACCGCGAAATAGCGCTCCTGATAGCCCGTTTTCTGGCCCGCCTTGATCCAGCCGTAGACGGCATTCGAAATCACGATCAGCGTGAGCGGCAGCCGCAGGCGCACGATCGTTTCCAGCTCGCCGGCGCACATGCCGAAGCTGCCGTCGCCCATCACGGCCACCGTCTTCACGGCCGGCCGCGCCAGGTGCGCGCCCACCGCCGCCGCCATCGCGTAGCCGAGGGCGCCGTGCGCACGATTCGAGAAGTAGCGCCGCCCGGTGCCGCGCACCGGGTAGTAGGCGGACAGGTACGGGCACGGCGTGCCCGGATCCGCCACGACGAGCGCATCGGCGTCGAGCTGGCGCGCGAGTTCCGCCACCACGCGCTCGGGCCGGATCGGCGCCTGCGGCGATTCGGCCAGGGCGCGGAAATTCGCGAACTTCGCCGCGCGCGCCCTGGCCACCGCCGAGGCGTCCAGCGGCCTGACGACGTTGTCGAGCGCCTCGTCCAGGGCCGCGAGCGCGAGTTTCGCGTCGCCGACCAGCGGCACGTCGACGCGATAGCTGACGCCAAGCACCGCCGGATCGACGTCGACATGGATCACCTTCACCCGCCCAGGCGCAGGATGGCGCCAGCGCTCGGTGGTCACCGAACCCGCGCGGCACCCTGCGAACACCACCAGGTCGGCCGCATCGACGATCGAGCGCGTCTCGGGCGTACCGCCATTGGAACCCACGACCCCGACCGCGAGCGCGTGATCTTCGGGGATCGAGCCCTTGCCGCTGATCGTCGTCGCTACCGGTGCCGACAGCCGCTCGGCGAGCGCGATCAGCTCGGGCTCGGCCCTCGCCAGCACGACGCCCCCGCCGCAGATGAACACCGGGCGCTGCGCGCCGCGCAGGAGCTTCGCCGCCAGCTCGACGTGGAACGGCTCCGGCCCGACGCGCCGCGACGGGTACTGGCCGAGCGAGGGGTCGGCCCAGATCTCGCCTTTCTCGACCGGGCCGTTCTGCACGTCGAAGGGCAGCGCGATGTGCGCGGCTCCCGTGCGTCCGGTGGTCATCGCCTCGAACGCCGCACGGAAAGTGCGCGGCACGTCGGCCGAGCGATCGAGCACCGCGTTCCATTTGGTGAGCGGTCGCATCAGGGCGCGCTGATCGAGCTCGGTGAGCGTGAAGCGCCCGCGCGCCGCGACCGAAATGTCGCTGTTGATCGCGAGCACCGGGATCGAGGACTCGTTCGCTTCCGCCAGGCCCGGCAGGATGTAGGTCGCACCGCCGCCGCTCGGCCCCTCGCACACGCCGACCTTGCCGGAGACGCGCGCGTAGCCGTCGGCCATGTACGCCGCGTGGCGCTCGTCGCGGGTGAGCACGTGGCGCATGCCGTGCTCGAGGCGCGCCAGCGCGTCGTAGAACGGCAGGCTCGTGTCACCGCACAGCCCGAAGATGACCTCCACCCCGTGCGCCGCCAGCATCTCGACGGCCGCTTCGGCGCCGCTCAGCGTCTGCACACGTTGTTCCACGGGCTGGTTCACGGTTCGTTAATATTATCCCGGTATGACAGCCGCCGCGCGTCAGCGCCCGCCCCCGGGTACGCTGTATCTCGACCATGTTTCGCATTTCGTCGCGGACCTTGCGGCGGCCGCACGGACGCTCGCAAAGCTGGGCTTCACGGTCACCGCGCCTTCCGCGCAACGCACGCAGGACGGGCCGGCGGGCACCGCCAACGTCTGCGTGATGCTCGAATCGGGTTATGTGGAATTTCTCGCCCCGATCGCCGACACGCCCAATGCCGCACGCCTGCGCGCTGCGATGCAGCGCTACCCGGGCGTGCACCTCGCCTGCTTCGGCACGCCGGCCGCGGCCGAGGAGCACGCGCGCCTTGGCTGGCATGGTTTCGATCCCCTGCCGCTGGTGCAGCTCGAGCGGCCGGTCGCAGCCGCGGGTTCGCTGCAGAGCGCGCGCTTCGGCGTGGTGCGGCTGCCGCCGGAGCGGATGCCCGAGGGCCGCATCCAGTTCGTCGAGCAGCACACGCCCGAATTGCTGTGGCAGCCGCACCTGTTGCGGCACGCGAACCGGGCCGCCGGGCTCGCCTGCGTATTCGTCGTGGCAAGCGATCCGGTCGAGGCCGCGGCGCGCTGGGCACGCTTTGCCGCGCTCCTGCCGCGCCCCGCCGGGAAATACGTGCATCTCGCCACCGCGCGCGGCCATGTCCTGATCGGCACCACTGAAAGCTGGTCGGCGCTGCTCGGGGACGCGCCCGCGGTCCCTGGCCTCGCCGGCTATGCGCTCGAGTGCCGCGATCCGGTCGGACTCGCGGCGCGCTGCGAGGCGGAGGGTTTCGCATTGCGACGGTTGCGGCGCGAGCTTTACGCGGTACAGTTGCCCGCGACGCTCGGCGGAGCCTGGGTCTTCGGCACGCGCGCGGCACTCGCTCTGGAATAGGACAACCATGAAACCCGATCTCTGCTCGCTCTCCGCCACGGAACTGTTGCGGCTCTATCGCACGCGCCAGGCTTCCCCCGTGGAGGCCACGCGTGCGGCGCTGGCGCGCATCGAGCGGCTCAACCCGGTGCTCAACTGCTTTTGCCTGGTGGACGAGAAAGCCGCGCTCGCCGCCGCCAGGGAATCGGAGGCGCGCTGGCGCAAGGGCGCGCCCTTGGGGCAGCTCGACGGCGTGCCGACCTCGATCAAGGACCTGCTGCTGACCCGGGGCTGGCCGACCCTGCGCGGTTCGAAGACGGTGAACCGCAACGGTCCGTGGCCCGACGACGCGCCGGCGGTGGCGCGCCTGCGCGAGCACGGCGCGGTGCTCCTGGGGAAGACGACGACGCCGGAGTTCGGCTGGAAGGGCGTGACCGACAATCCGCTCACCGGCATCACGCGCAATCCTTGGAACCCGAAGCTGACGCCCGGCGGCTCTTCGGGCGGCAGCGCGGCGGCGGTTGCCGCGGGCATGGGCCCGCTGACCATCGGCACCGACGGCGGCGGTTCGATCCGCATCCCTTGCGCCTTCAGCGGCCTGTTCGGCCTCAAGCCTTCGTTCGGGCGCGTGCCGGCGTGGCCGCTTTCGCCCTTCGGCACCGTGGCGCACGTGGGGCCGATGACGCGAACGGTCGCCGATGCCGCGCTCATGCTCAACGTGCTGTCGCTGCCGGATTCGCGCGACTGGTTCGCGCTGCCGCCGGATGCGCGCGATTACCGCGTCGGCCTGGACGATGGCGTGAAGGGCCTGCGCATGGCCTACTCCGCCGACCTCGGCTACGCCGAGGTCGAACCCGAGATCGCGGCGATCGTGAAGCGGGCGGCCCTGCGCTTCGTAGAGCTTGGCGCGCACGTCGAGGCGGCGGACCCCGGCTTCGAGAACGCGGGACCCATGTTCGCCACGCACTGGTTCGCGGGCGCGGCGTCGCTGCTGAAGAACTTCACGCCGGCGCAGAGGAAGCTCATCGATCCCGGCCTGCGCGAGGTCGCGGCCGAAGGCGCGAAGATCTCGGCCCTGGATTACCTCGATGCGGTGCAAAAACGCGGCCAGCTCGGCATGCTGATGAACCGCTTTCACGAAAAGTACGACCTGCTGCTCACGCCGACCCTGCCGCTCGCCGCGTTCGAGGCGGGGCGCGAAGTCGCTCACCTGCTGAAAGAAAAGCGCTGGACCGACTGGTCGCCGTTTTCCTATCCCTTCAACCTGACGCAGCAGCCTGCGGCAACGATGCCCTGCGGCCTGACGAAGCAGCGCCTGCCGGTCGGACTGCACATCGTCGGTGCGCGCTACGCCGATGCACTGGTGCTGCGCGCTGCGCGCGCGTTCGAAGCGCTGCAGCCGATCGCGCTGCCGGACGTCTCGAAGCTCGGGATATAAGCGTCAGCGCGAATGATTGGGCAGATCGCAGAGATCGCCCCGCGCCAGAGTCACCCCATATGTCCGAACTGAATGACCCAAGGGTATTCTTCGCGGCGGAACGCACGCTCCTGGCGTGGAATCGCACCAGCCTTGCCTTGATGGCGTTTGGTTTCGTGATCGAACGCTTTGGCCTGTTCGTGCACATGCTCTCGCCTTCCGACGACGGCGCGCTGCAAAGAGGCTTTTCGTTCTGGATCGGCCTCGCCTTCATCGTGCTGGGCGCACTCACGTCCGCCGCCGCAATCTCGCAGTTTCGAAAACTTCTTCGCGGCCTCAAGCCCGTCGAGATCCCGGCGGGTTATCGCGTCAACCTGGGCATGCTCGCAAACGCGGCTGTCGCAGTTCTGGGTCTTGCCCTTACGGCCTATCTGTTCCTGCACGGCTCACGCCTGTAATCGCGGCGCATTCCGCTGGCGCTGCTTCGCGCGGCGCGCACCGCTGAGCGTCACGCCGGCCCACTGGAGGGGAAACATGGCATTGATCGGCATCACCTGCGTCGTGCTCCTCGTACTCACGACGATGATTCACTACGAAGTTCTGCGGCTGCTGACGGCCGGACTGCCGGCCTTGCGCATCCCCGCGCGTGCCAAACTCGTGGCCGTAATCTTCGGTACATTCTTCGCGCATGCAGCGGAAATCATGCTGTATGCCGTCGCGATCTACGTACTCGTCCGGTACGTGGGTGTCGGTACCCTGGGTGACGCCAGAGGCCTTTCCCTGACGCAATGCCTGTATTTCTCTGCGGAAACGTACTCCTCGCTTGGATATGGGGACGTCGTTCCCGCAGGCGACTTGCGATTGCTCGCCGGCGCGGAAGTCCTCAATGGTCTCCTGCTCATCGGATGGTCGGCCTCCTACACCTACATCTCGATGGAACGCTTCTGGAGCGATGCCGGCGGGAACAAAGGCAATGGCGCCGACGCAGGATAGCGCCGCCTACTTCGCGCCGGCGAGCTGCTTCAGCGTGAAGACGTAGCTCTCCTTGTCGAGCGGCTTGTGGCAGGCGAGGCATTCCGCCTGGTTCACGCCTGCACGGCGCTGCTTGTCGGTCGTGAAAACGGCGTAATTCCAGCTGCCGTTGCGCAGCATGTCCGGAATCTCACTGCCCCAGCCGGCCCCGGTGGCCATCGCCGTATAGAACAGGAGCTTCTCCACCACGTAGAAACCGTCGGCACCGCTGACCGGGTTCTTCTGCGCATCCAGCTTTGCCGCATGCACTTCGGCGAACAGCACCGAGCCGTCGGGTAGCGGTTTGCCGTCCCTGGCGGCCTGCGCAGCGACCTTGTTGGCAAAGTAGTAGCGCACCTGCTTGGTCGCGGGAAAGTTGATCGTGTGGTACCGGGTGAACGTGTCCTTGTAGCCTTCCGGAAAGTTGACGCGCGTCAGCGCGACGTTCGGCAGCAAGCCGGACCTGGCGCCGGCCTGCGCGCCCGGTTGCGCGGCAAAGTACGCGGCGACATTGGCCATGTCTTCCGCGCTCAGCTGCGCCGCGATCGCGTTCATGATGGCGTTCTTGCGCGTGCCGTCTTTGAGCGCCTTCAGCTGCGTCACGAGATAGCCGGCCCGTTGCGCGGCCAGGTTGGGAATGGCATCGCTCACGCTCACCCCGGCCGCGCCGTGGCAAGCGGCGCACACAGTGGCGACCTTGACCCTGCCGGCTTCGGGATCCGCGGCCTGCGCAAGCGGCATGAGCGCCAGCGCAACGGACAGTCCGAACAGTCTTTTCATAGGCCCTCTCCCTGGCTAGTGGAACGTGGGGTATCGGAGCCGCAGGCGGCGCCGGCACGGCAGTGAACACCTTGGGTGACTGGAACATTCCGGCCCGGCTTAGCCGCCGCTTGCCGGATCGGGCCATCGGGTGCAGCATTTCCGAGCCATGAGCAACGAATCAGTGCCGCCGGGGGCGCAGTCGCTGATCGAGCGCCGTCTCGCGACCATCCTCTGCGCCGACGTCGCCGGCTACAGCCAGATGATGGGCGCCAACGAGGAGCGCACGGTGCGCGTGTTCCGCGGCCACCGCGAGATCTTCGAGTCGCTGGTCCGGATGCACCGTGGCCGCATCTTCAACACCGCGGGCGACGCGCTGCTGGCCGAATTCCAGAGCGCCGTCGAGGCGGTGCGCTGCGCCACCGAGATCCAGGCGGCGCTGCGCACGCGCAACGAGCACCTCGCGGCCGAAGAGCGGATGCAGTTCCGCATCGGCATCAACCTGGGCGACGTCATCATCCAGGGC
>SCUF01000384.1 GCA_004298325.1 Betaproteobacteria bacterium
GCGCCAGGACCCGGTGGCCACCGTGATCGAGGGCTGCGTGGGCTGCGGCCTGTGCGGCGAGAACGCGCATGCCGCCGTGCTCTGCCCGTCGTTCTACCGCGCCGAAGTGGTGCAGAACCCGGGCCCATGGGATCGCATGCTCGAGCGCGTCCGCAACGCAGTGCTGCCGTCGTGACGATCCCGCTGCGTTCGACCACCATCCTGATCGCCGCCCTCGGCGGCGAAGGCGGTGGCGTCATGTCCGAATGGCTCATGAGCGCCGCCCGGCGCTGCGATTTCCCGGCGCAGGCGACTTCGATCCCCGGTGTGGCGCAACGCACCGGGGCCACCACCTATTACCTGGAGATCTTTCCCGCGCCGCGCAGCGCGCTGGGCGGGCGCGAGCCGGTGATGGCGCTCACGCCCAGCCCGGGAAACGTCGACCTGATGGTGGCCTCCGAGCTGATCGAGGCGGGGCGCGCCATGCAGAACGGCTTCGTCAACCCGGAGCGAACCACCCTGGTGGCCTCTACGCACCGCATCTACGCGACCTTTGAGAAGATGCAGATGGGCGACGGACGCTTCGACAGCGGCCGCGTCCTGGAGGCCGCCCGCCAGCTCGCGCGCAAGACCGTGCTGTTCGACATGCGCAATGCCGCGCAGAATACCGGCACCGTGATCAACGCGGTGCTGTTCGGCGCGATGGCGGGCAGCGGCGCACTGCCGCTGCCGCGCGACGCCTGCGAGGCGGCGATCCACGAGCGCGGCAGGGGCGCCGAGGCGAGCCTGCGGGGGTTCGCCGCCGGCTTCGAGCTTGCGAGCGCGATGACCGCGCCCGGGCCTGAGGCGGCTGCAGCGCGCAAGCCGCGCACGGCACAGGAATACGTCGACCTGGGGGTCGCGCGGCTGCGCGACTACCAGGGGGACACTTATGCCCAGCTGTACCTGACACGCCTCAAGACGCTGCACGCCGATCCGTCACTGCTGGCCGAGGTCGCGCGCCATCTCGCCGTCTGGATGAGCTACGAGGACATCATCCGCGTCGCGGACCTGAAGACGCGCGGCTCGCGCTTCGAGCGCGTGCGGCGCGAGGTCGGCGCGCGCGAGGGCGAGCCGGTGATCGTCATCGACTACCTCAAGCCCGGCCTCGAGGAGTTCGCCTCCATCCTGCCGCCCGCGCTTGGACGCCGGCTCGTGACGTGGGCCCGCAAGCGCGGCAAGCTCGATGCCTACAACGTCGGCCTGCACGTGCACACTTCGGGCGTGTTCGGGTTCCTGCTGGTGCGCGCCCTGGCGTGGCTGAGGCCCTGGCGGCCATACAGCTATCGCTTCCGGGAAGAGCAGGCGCGCATCGAGCGCTGGCTGGCGGCGATCCGCGAAGCGATCCCCAGGAGCAGCGAGCTGGCCATGGAAATCGCCGCCTGCGCGCGGCTCGTCAAGGGCTACGGCGACACGCATCGCCGGGGTCTGGCCAATTTCACCGCGATTCTGGACGCTTTGGTCGAAAACCCCGCGACCGCCGATCCCGCAGCGCAGGCCGCCGCGATCCGCAGGGGGCGCGAGGCGGCGCTGGCCGACCCGGAGGGCAAGGCCCTGCAGCAGGATCTGGGTCGCCCTGTGGTTTGGCTGTCAAAGGCCTCCTAGACGGCTAGAATTTCGGCTCTCACCAAGCCCTCCCCATGGCAGCGATTCCGCAAACGTCCGTACAGGCCGCGCGCGCCGATTTCTACCGGCGCATGGAAAAGCACAACCTGGCCCCCTTGTGGGAGGTGCTGCACGCGCTCGTGCCGCCGCAACCCCAGACGCCCTGCCGGCCGGCGCTTTGGAGATATCGCGATCTCCGGCCCCATATCCTGGAAGCCGGACGCGTGATCAGCGCGAAGGAGGCGATCCGGCGCGTCCTGGTCCTGGAAAATCCCGGGCTGCGCGGCCAATCCTCGATCACGCGCAGCCTGTATTGCGGCCTGCAGCTGATCCTCCCCGGGGAAATTGCGCCGAGCCACCGTCATACCCAATCGGCGCTCAGGTTCGTGGTCGAAGGCTCGGGGGCCTACACCGCCGTGGATGGCGAACGCACCACCATGCGCCCGGGCGATTTCATCATCACGCCGCCGTGGACCTGGCACGACCACGGCAATCCGGGCAACGAGGCGGTGGTGTGGATGGACGGGCTCGACATCAATATCCTGGCGCTGTTCGACGCCCAGTTCGCGGAGAACTATCCGGAGGACGTGCAGCCGGTGAGCCGCCGGGAGGGCGAGTCGTACGTGCGCTATGGCAACAATTTGCTGCCGCTCGGGCCCCTGCCGCAGAGCCGAATTTCGCCGCTCTTCAGTTATCCCTACGGTCGCAGCCGCGAGACGCTGCATGCCCTGCAGAGGAACGCTCCGCCGGACGCGTGCCACGGCTGGAAGATGCAGTACAGCAATCCGCTCACCGGCGGCTTCGCCATGCCGACGATCGGCGCCTTCATCCAGCTCCTGCCCAAGGGATTCCGGTCGGAGCCGTACCGTTGCACCGACGGCACGGTGTACGCAGCGGTCGAGGGCAGTGGCCGCGTGCGCATCGGCGACCAATCGCACGACTTCGAGCCGAAGGACACGTTCGTCGTGCCGTCGTGGCACGCGGCGAGCTTCCAGACCGATTCCGAGTGCGTGCTGTTTTCCTATTCCGACCGGCCGGCGCAGATGGCGCTCGGCTTCTGGCGCGAAAGGCGAGGATGAGCAACGCCGCACTTTACTCACGCGAGTACAACGCCCGGGCGATGGTTCCGGAGCACCCACAGTTCTTCGCCCGCTGGGGAGAGCTCTCGGCGCGTGCGCGCGCCACCATGATCTGTTATCTCGACCGGCGCTACGGCGAGATGCCGGGCGAGACCATGGATATCTTTCCGGCGCGCAAGGGCGACGGCAGCTGCATGATGTTCATCCACGGCGGCTACTGGCGCTCGCTCGACAAGGCGGATTTCTCCTTCCTGGCGCCGGCGTGGGTCGACGCGGGGGTGTCGCTCGCAGTGGTGAACTACGATGTGTGTCCGAGGGTCACGGTCGAGGAGATCGTGCTGCAGATGCTGCGCGCGAGCAGCTGGCTGTATCTGAACGCCGAGCAGTACGGCATGGACGAGGACCGGCTCTACGTCGGCGGCCACTCGGCGGGCGGGCACCTGACGGCCATGATGATGGCGGCGCTCTGGCCGGTGTTCGATGCGCGGCTGCCGAAAGACCTGTTCAAGGGTGCACTGGCGATCAGCGGCATCTACGACCTGCGGCCTTTGGTTCAGGTCGATTGGCTCAACCCCGACCTGCGGCTGGACGAGACCGCCGCGCTCAAGGTCTCGCCCGTATTCCTGCCGCCCGCCACGCGGGCGCCGGTGATGACCTGCGTGGGCGGCAGCGAGAGTGCGGAATTCAAGCGCCAGAGCAGCCTGCTCGGCGCGCGCTGGAAGGGCGTATTCGCCGGCGACATCGCGATGCCGGGCGCCAATCATTTCTCCGTCGTCGACGGACTCGCCGATCAATCCAGCGCTCTTTTTGCGGGCGCCCGCCGCCTGATGAAGCTTGACCGCTGATACGTTCCTGCAGGCGGGCGAGTTCATCGACAGCGACCACCCCGCGGTGCGGGCGTTCGCGCTCGCACACGCCCACGGTGCCGCAGACCGCGAGCGCGCCGTGTCCCTGTACTACGCGGTGCGCGACGGCATCCGCTACGATCCCTTCCTCAACTTCATGGACGTGGAGACTTACCGTGCCTCGAGCGTGCTCGCGCGGGGGGTGGGTTTCTGCGTCGGAAAGTCGGCACTGTACGCAGCTTGCGCGCGCGCCATCGGCATTGCGGCGCGCATCGGCTTCGCCGACGTCAGGAACCATCTCACGACGCCGCGCCTGCGCGAACGGATGGGCTCGGACGTCTTCATCTATCACGGCTACGCCGAGTTGCGTCTCGATGGCCGCTGGGTCAAGGCGACGCCCGTGTTCAACCAGGAACTGTGCCGGCGCTTTCGCGTCAAGCCGCTCGAGTTCGACGGCCGCGCGGACTCGATCTTCCACCCGTTCGACGAGGACGACCGCCGCCACATGGAGTACGTCAACAACCGCGGCACCTTTGCCGACGTTCCGGCGGCGCGGATCATGCGCGATTTCCGCGCCTACTACCCCGGCGGTTACGCGCTCGGCGGGGAGACCGAGAAGGGTGCTTTCGGCTAGAACGCGGCCTTGGCCAGCATCATGCCGAATTCCGCAGGCGGCGCGGCACTCGCCGACGCGGCGATGGATACGCGGTTGCGGCCCGCGTGTTTGGCTTCGTAGAGTGCTTCGTCTGCGCATTCGAACATGCGCTCGCCGCTCAACCCCAAATCATTGGCGCCCGCGACACCAACGCTTACCGTAATGTTGCGTTCGCTTGCATGCTGACCGAGCGCATGGCACGCGTCGCGCTGGACTGCCGCACGCAGGCGCTCCGCGAGGAGCGCTGCCATGTTCGGTGCGGTGTGGGGTGCAATGACGGCAAACTCCTCGCCGCCGTATCGCGCCGCCACGTCGGACACGCGCAGGCAGCTGCAGATCAACTGGCCCACCTTGATCAGGACCTGGTCGCCAACCGCATGCCCGTAGGAATCGTTCACGTCCTTGAAATGATCGATATCGATTACCAGCAGCGAGAGCGGTATGGCGAAGCGCTTGGCGCGCGCCAGTTCAACCTTCCAGCACTGGTCAAATGCACGGCGATTTTTCAGTCCCGTCAGCGGATCCGTCGCGCTTTCCGCCTCCAGCGAACTGACGCGGAGCAGGTCGCGCGTGGTCCGCAGCATGATTCGCGCCACGAGTGCGACGAAGGCCGCACCCATGAAGAACATCGCGGGCGCGATCAGATCGGGAGTGCTCTCATAGCGCTCCTGAGAACCCACCAGGTAGTACAGGTAGCCAAGGATGAAACACGCGATGAACGCCAGCAGCACGTACCAGTCGGAGCGCATGCGCCCGACAGGCAATCCGCTGACCAGCTGCCACAGCGTCGCCGCGGCGGCCACGGCCATGATCAGCACCGCGCTGCCAACCAAGAAAGTTGCAGTCGCCTCCATATGAGTGAGCCCCCCTCTCTCGTTTCCCCGATGGTATCCGCAGGCGCGACAGGCTGCATAGCCGTCGGTGATAATGGTTTCGAAGCGCCGGCGAGGACACCACGAAGGGGCTCGAAGCCATTTGCTCTGCTTGCCGGATCAACAACTTACGTCGTGCAGCGCGTCCTGTTCATGCCAGATCCCAGGTGCCGGGTCCGATGCATCGCCTTGCGTACACTGACGCCTCCATGAGAGCGCTGCTGGAAGCCTCCTTCCGCGCTGCGGTGGCCGCGGCGGATCCGCTCGAGGTCCTGCCGCTACAGCTTCCTCCGCCCCCGCGCGGGCGCACGTTCGTGGCCGCCGCAGGCAAGGCGGCGGCCTCGATGGCGCTCGCCGTCGAGCGCCATTGGCCGGCCGCCGCCCCGCTTGAAGGGATTGCCGTGACGCGCTACGGCCATTCGCTGCCAACCAAGCGCATCCGGGTCGTCGAGGCCGGTCATCCCGTGCCGGATGCAGCGGGCGAAAACGCGGCGCGGGAAATTCTCGCCGGCGCGCGCGCGCTCGGGCCCGATGACCTGCTGTTAACTCTGATCTCGGGCGGCGGCTCGGCGCTGCTGTCGCTGCCGGCCGAGGGCGTCTCGATGGCGGCGCTGAAGGCGATGACCCGGGAACTCCTTCGCTGCGGGGCGTCGATCCAGGAGATCAACACCGTGCGCAAGCATCTGTCGGCAATCCAAGGCGGTCGGCTCGCCGCCGCCTGCAGCGCGCCGGTGCTGGCACTCGCGATCTCGGACGTTACCGGCGACGACCCGACGCACATCGCCTCGGGCCCCTGCGCGCCCGATCCGTCGACCTGCGCCGATGCAGCCGCGGTGCTGCGGCAACATGGCATCGAGCCGCCGGGCGATTTCTCCGAAACCCCCAAGCCCGGAGATCCCAGGTTCGCGAAGGTGGAAAACCGGGTCATCGCCACCGCGCACGGCTCCCTGAAAGCCGCCGCAGTGCTGTTTCGCGCGCAGGGCGTGACGCCCGTGATCCTCGGCGACTCGATCACGGGTGAGGCTTCCGAGGTAGCGAAGGTCATGGCAGCGCTGGTGCGCGAGATCCGCCTGCACGGCTCGCCGTGGGCGCCGCCCGTGGCGCTCATCTCCGGGGGCGAGTGCACCGTGACCCTGCGCGCAGGCGCCGGGCGCGGCGGGCGCTGCAGCGAGTTTCTGCTGGCGCTGGCAGTTGCCCTGGAAGGCATGGACGAGGTCTGGGCGATCGCCGCGGATACCGACGGCATCGATGGCACCGAGGACAATGCCGGCGCGCTGCTGCATCCGGAGACGCTCGCCCGGGCGCGCGCGCAGAAAATCGACGCCAAGGCGCGACTTGGGGACAACGACAGCTATGGGTTTTTCGCGGCGCTCGGCGACCTCGTGATCACCGGCCCTACGCGCACCAACGTGAACGACTTCCGGGCGATCCTGGTGCGCTAGGCACCCGGCGCCGCCGACTCAGGCCGCCTTCTTTTCTTCGGTTTTCTTCCCGGCCGTGGCCGGTTCCGGCCGCTCCACCAGCGTCACCAGCGCGAGCGGCGCATTGTCGCCTTTGCGGAAGCCCTTCTTCAGGATGCGCAGGTAGCCGCCGTTACGCGTGGCGAAGCGCGGCCCGATATCCTCGAAGAGCTTGCCCACCGTCTCACGGTCGCGCAGGCGGTTGAACGCCAGGCGGCGGTTCGCCAGCGAGGGCGTCTTGCCGATGGTGATCATGGGCTCGACCACGCGGCGCAACTCCTTCGCCTTGGGCAGCGTGGTGGTGATCTCCTCGTGCCGCAGCAGCGACACCGCCATGTTGCGGAACATCGCCAGGCGGTGGCTGGTGGTGCGGTTCAGCTTGCGCAGGCCGTGGCCGTGACGCATGGTGTATCTCCCTCAGGTGCGATGGTGCTCAAGCCCGGCCGGCGGCCAGTTCTCGAGCTTCATGCCGAGCGTCAGCCCGCGCGAGGCGAGCACTTCCTTGATCTCGTTGAGCGACTTGCGGCCGAGGTTGGGCGTCTTGAGGAGTTCCGTTTCGGTGCGCTGGATCAGGTCGCCAATGTAATAGATGTTCTCGGCCTTGAGGCAGTTCGCCGAGCGCACCGTCAGCTCGAGGTCATCCACCGGTCGCAGCAGGATGGGGTCCGGGGCGATGGTCTTCTTCTCTTCGGTCGGCAGGGACGTGCCCTCGAGCTGCGCGAACACCGATAGCTGTTCGACCAGGATGCGGGCGGCGTAGCGCACCGCCTCTTCCGGCTCGATCACGCCGTTGGTCTCGATGTCGAGGGTCAGCTTGTCAAGGTCGGTGCGCTGCTCGACGCGCGCTGCATCCACCGTGTACGAGACGCGGCGCACGGGGCTGTAGGACGCGTCGAGGATGATGCGGCCGATGCTCTTGGTCTCTTCCGGCAGGTAACGCATGTTGCCCGGAATGTAGCCGCGCCCGGATTCGACCTTGATCTGCATCTCGAGCTTGCCACCCGCGGCAATGTGCGCGATGACGTGCTCCGGATTGACCACCTCGACATCGTGCGACGCCTCGATGTCGGCCGCGGTCACCGGACCCTCACCCTTTTTCTTCAGCGTGACGATGGCGTCCTGGCGATTGTGCAGACGGAATACGACGCCCTTGAGGTTGAGCAGCAGGTCGACCACGTCTTCACGCACGCCGTCGAGGGTCGAGTACTCGTGCACCACCCCGGCGATCTGCACTTCCGTCGGGGCATAGCCGGGCATGGAGGACAGCAGCACCCGCCGCAGCGCGTTGCCGAGGGTATGCCCATAGCCGCGCTCGAACGGTTCCATCGTGACTTTGGCGTGCAGCGGCGACAGGTTCTGGACGTCGACGATGCGCGGTTTGAGAAATCCGGTCAGTGCCATATGTGCGTCATCCCGTTACTTC
>SCUF01000037.1 GCA_004298325.1 Betaproteobacteria bacterium
GATCGCCGCCACTTCCAGCACGCCCGGATGCATCGCCACCACCTGCTCGATCTCGTTCGGATAGACGTTGAAGCCCGACACCAGGATCATGTCCTTCTTGCGATCGACGATGCGCACGAAGCCCCGGTCGTCCATCACGCCGACGTCGCCGGTGTAGAGGAAACCGTCCGGGCCGATCACCTTGGCGGTCTCGTCGGGGCGCTGCCAGTAGCCCTTCATGACCTGCGGTCCGCGGATGCAGATCTCCCCGGCCTCGCCGAGCTTCACGTCCTGGCGGTCGTCGTCGCGCAGCACCACCTCGGTGGAAGGCAGCGGCAGCCCGATCGACCCGCTGTAGGCTTCCAGGTTGAGCGGATTCATGGTCGCCGAAGGACTGGTCTCGGTGAGGCCGTAGCCTTCGAGCAGGGTCTTGCCGGTGACTTCCTTCCAGCGGTCGGCGACCGCCTTCTGCACCGCCATGCCGCCGCCGACGCAGATTCTGACATGCGAGAAATCGAGCTTGAGGAACTCCGCGTTGTGCAGGAACGCGTTGAACAGCGTGTTGACGCCGGTGATGATGTTGTAGCGGTGCTGCGCCAGCTCCTTCACGAATCCCGGGATGTCACGCGGGTTGGTGATCAGGACGTTGAGCCCGCCGATCTTCAACATCAGCAGGCAGTTCACTGTCAGCGAGAAGATATGGTAGAGCGGCAGCGCCGTGATGATGATCGCGGCCTCGCCCTGCAGCCCCGGCAGCAGCCAGGCCGCCGACTGCTCGATATTGGCGAGGATGTTGCGATGAAGCAGCATCGCGCCCTTGGAAACGCCGGTGGTGCCGCCGGTGTATTGCAGGAACGCGATGTCCTCGTGGCCGAGCGGCGGCGTCGCCAGCGGCTTGCCGGCGCCTTCGGCGAGCGCGTCCTTCATCCGGATCGCATTCGGCAGCTCGAACGCCGGCACCATCTTCTTCACGTTGCGCACCACGAAATTCACGATCAGGCCCTTGAAGCCGAGCATCTCGCCGAGCGAGGTGACGACGACGTGCTTGAGCGGCGTCCTCGCCAGCACTTCCTCGAGCGTGTGCGCCATGTTCTCGAGGATCACGATGACTTCCGCCCCGGAGTCCTTCAACTGGTGCTCGAGCTCGCGCGGCGTGTAGAGCGGATTGACGTTCACCACCGTGCAGCCGGCGCGCAGCGTGCCGAACATTGCCACCGGGTACTGCAGGCAGTTCGGCATCATGATCGCCACGCGCGCCCCCTTGACGAGCCCCTTGGCCTGCAGCCAGGCGCCGAAGCCGCGCGACAGCGTCTCGAGTTCGGCGAACGTGATTTGCTTGCCCATGTTGTGAAACGCCGGGCGCGCGCCGAACTGCCTGACGCTCGCATCGAACAGCTCGACCAGCGAGCGGTGCTGGTTGACGTCGATGTCGGCCGGAACTCCGGGGGGATAGCTCTTGAGCCAGATGCGCTCCATGTTTTCTCCGTCTGGGTTGTGCGCGAATCTTACGCTGCGCGGCCGCCGCCGAACAGGCGCACCGCGAGGGGCGCTGCCAGGCAGCCGGCGCCGACTGCGCCATAGGCCCAAGCCCACGCCGCTGCGCGCCCGGCGCCACCCGCCAGATCGAGCACCACGCCGAACAACGTCGGTCCGAGCATCCCGCCGCCGAAGCCGACCAGCGAATAGAAACCCATCGCCGCGCCGCGCAACGCGGGCGGCGCCGATCCGATCAAACCCGCGGTCAGCGTGCCGGAATCGGCCATCACGAGCATCGCATGCGTCGTGAGCAGCGCGAGCACGATCGCCCAATGCAGCGGCGCCGCAAGCGCGAGCGCGATGCCGAAGACGCCCGAGGCGAGCATCGCCGTCAGGATCCAGCGCCGGCGGCCCAGGCGCAACGCGATTTCGTTGCCGATGATCGAGGCCGGCACCGCGACGATGTTCACCACCGCAGCCATTGCCGCGGCGCTCCACGGAAATGCGTGCGTGCCAGGCTGCAGTCCGGCGGCGAAGGCGAGGAACGCGACCATCCAGGCGCGCGAGCCGAACAATTCCACGCAGTGCACGGCATAGCCGAGCGTGTACCCGGCGGCAGCGCGGATGGCGAGCACCCGACGCCAGGCGGCGATCGGAAACAGCATGGCAAGATGCAGCGCCTTGGCGCCCCGGTTCGCCGGCACCACGCGCTCCAGGGCGAGGCGCACGAGGACGGCGGCGAGCGCCGGGCCCAGCGCGCTCAGCACGAACGCCGAACGCCACCCCCAGGCGGCCGCGGACATTCCGGCCACCACCAGCGAAAGCCCGGTGCCGATGCCGAAGAACGAGGTGTAGAAGGCGACGGCGCGGCTTTGCGCCGGGCCGCTGATGCGATCCGACAGCAGCCGCAGTCCCGGCATGTAAGTCGCGGCCATGCCCGCACCGAACAGCAGCTGGAACAGCATCGCACTGGCCAGACCTTCGGCGAGCAGCCCGAAGCCAAGGCTCCCCGCCGCGCCGAGCAGGCCGCCGGCCAAATACACGCCCCGGCCGTCGACGCGATCGGTGAGCGCGGTCCAGTACGCCACCGTGGCGACGTAGCCGACGAAGAACGCGCTGCCGATCATGCCGGCCTCGGCATTGCTCAGCCGCCAGGCATCGCGCAGCTCCGGCAGCAGCGCGGCAAAGGTCGCGAAGCCCAGCATCGACAGGATGTGGGCCGCGAGGAGGACGATGGCGCTCAGCGGTGCTTGAAGTCGGGTTTGCGCTTCTGCACGAACGCCGCCATGCCCTCTTTCTGGTCAGCGAGCGCGAACGCCGCGTGGAACATGCGCCGCTCGAAATGCACGCCCTCGGCGAGCGTCGTCTCGTAGGCGCGGTTGACGCTTTCCTTGGCCATCATTGCCACCGGGAGCGAATAGCTCGCGACCTTCGCCGCCACCGCCGTCGCCTCTTCGAGCAACCTCTCCGCCGGCACCACGCGCGAGACGAGGCCGGCGCGTTCGGCCTCGGCGGCGTCCATCATGCGCGCAGTCAGGATCAGGTCCATCGCCTTCGCCTTGCCCACGGCGCGCGGCAGGCGCTGCGTGCCCCCCGCGCCCGGGAAAACGCCCAGATTGATTTCCGGCTGCCCGAACCTGGCCGAGTCCGCCGCGATCACGATGTCGCACATCATCGCCAGCTCGCAGCCGCCGCCCAGCGCGAAGCCCGCCACCGCGGCGATCACCGGCTTGCGCACGCGGCGGATATGCTCCCAGTCGCGCGTGATGTAATCCGACTTGTAGACTTCGAGGAAGTCCCAGTCCTTCATCGCGGCGATGTCGGCGCCGGCGGCGAAGGCCTTGTCGTTGCCGGTGATGACGATCGCGCCGACGCCGTCGTCGGCATCGAAGCCGAGCAGCGCTTCGCCCAGCTCCTGCATCAGCCGCGGATTGAGGGCGTTCATCTGCTTGGGCCGGTTCAGCCGCACCAGGGCGACGCGCCCCTGGGTTTCGGTGGTGATGAATTCGTAGCTCATGTCGACTCCGGGAGGGTTTGAAGAATCTCTGCGGTCGCGGCGACGCGCGCATAAGCGCCGTTGAGCGCCGCGAGGAACGCGACCTGCACCTGCCGCGCGGGGACCGTTTCGTCGCCGAATTTCTGCGGCCGCGTGGCGCAGCCATCCGCGAGCAGCGTGACGCGAAAACCGTAGTCGTTCGCCTGGCGCACGCTCGCGTCCACGCACAGGTGGGTCATCATGCCGGCGACCACCAGATGCCGCACGCCGGCGCGCTCCAGCTGCGCCTGAAGATCGGTGCCGCGGAAGCTGTTGGGAAAGTTCTTCTCGATCACCGGCTCGCCCGGCAGCGGCCTGACGCTGGCGTGGATCTCGGCACCCTCGGAGCCCGGCAGGAAGAACGTCGCGCCGGGGCGCACGGACAGGTGGCGCAGGTGCAGGATCGGCAGGCCGCGGGCGCGAAACGCAGCCAGGGCGGCGGCCGCCTTCGCGGCGGCCTCGGGCGAACCCTCCAGCGCCATCCGGCCGCCGGGAAAATAATCGTTCTGGATGTCGATCAGGACGAGTGCCGTATCGCTCATTGCGGTTCCTTTCGCCGCCGCATCTCGCTCAGCGGCATGACATCGCCCAAAGCAAAACGCCTGCGGCCCGGCTCCACCTCGGCCAGCGCCTCGGCTTCCCGCAGGCCGCGCAGGCTGCGCACGGCGAGTTCCTGGTACTGGCGCGTAGCGGCACCTTTCCACGCCAGCTCGCTGTCCTTCAGCTCGCGCACCACGCGCGCAGGAATCCCCGCGACCAGGGTGCGCGGCGGCACCACGAAATCGGCCTTGACGAACGCCATCGCCGCGACGATGGCCGATTCGCCCACCTCGGCATGGTCGTTCACCACGGCGTTGATGCCGATGAGGGCGTTTCTCCTCACCACGCAGCCGTGCAGCACGGCGCCGTGGCCGACATGGCCCTCGGCCTCCACCAGCAGATCGCGGTCGGGAAACGCGTGCAGCACGCAGGTGTCCTGGATGTTGGCGCCCTCGCCGATGACGATGCGGCCGAAATCGCCGCGCAGGCAGGCTGCCGGGCCGATGTATGCGCGCGGCCCCACGATCACGTCGCCGATCAGCACCGCGCTCGGGTGCAGGTAGCACGTGGGGTGCACGACCGGGGTGATGCCTTCGAGGGAATAAACCTTGGCCAAGGGGGGTCCGGGAGCAGGCCGCGATTGTAGCGCCACGCGGCGCTGCGACGCGGCCGATGCGCGATGCCCCCGCCTCAGGCAAAATCCACACCTGCGGAACAATCGCGATGAACCTGAAGACCCTTTGGATCACGGCGGCCCTGGTGAGCCTGCTCGCCATCGTCGCACTGTCGCTCGCGCTCAATGCCGCGGGCAACACGCAAGACGAAATCATTGCGCTGGAAAAGCGTCGCATCGAAACGCTCCGGCTCGCGGCGAGAATGCGTCAGAGCGCAGATGACCTGACGCGCATGGCGCGCAATTTCGCCGTGACCGGGGACCCCCGATACGAAGCGCTCTACCTGCGCATCGTTTCGGCGCGCGACGGCAAGCAGCCATGGCCGCCGGGCGACGCCTCCGTTTACTGGGACGTGTTGATCGCAGGCGCGCCGCCCCCCAAAGGCGAGGGCGAGCCGCTGGCATTGGCCGATGCGCTCGATCGCGCGAAACTGCCCGCTTCCGAGCATTCGCTGCTGCAGCGCGCCAGGGCTGCGCAGGACACGCTGGCGCGGCTTGAACGCCAGGCCATGGCGGCGATGAAAGGGCAGGCCGCCGGGGCCCAGGCGCCTGCCGGCCAGCCAGACCCCGTGCAGGCACTCAAGATCCTGTACGGCACAGAGTATCTCGAGGCCAAGGCCCAGAGTCAGCAGGCGCTGGGCGAACTGCACGGCGAAATGGAATTGCGCACCCGGGGCGACCTGATGCGGGCTCACCAAGCTTTCGCGCGTGACCTCCAGTCCAGCTGGCTGGCCTTCTTCGGATTCGCGGCCGTCGGTCTGGGCACGCTGCTGGTGACGCTGTGGCGCGGTCTGTTGCCGCTGCTCGCCTTGCAGCGTCATGCCGGCGCGCTGGTCAACGGCGACTACGCAGCGCGAACCAAGGCGCGCGCGCTGCGCGAGATCGAGGACTTGATGCGCGGCCTCAATGAAGCCGCCTCCCGGCTCGAGAGCGGCGCCCGCGATCTCGACGAGAAGGACCGCTATCTCGAGGCCCTGCTGCGCACGAGCCCGCTCGGCCTGTTGCTGGTCGATGACAGGCACCGGGTGCGCTGGACCAGCCGCCGGCTGCGCGAATTCCTCGGCGACTCCAAACAGGACCTGAAACTGATGCCGTTCGACGAATTCTTCGCCGATCCCGCTGAACTGGCGGCGTTTCGCGACGGGCTGGCGCGCAAGGGCCGGGTGCGCGAGCTGATCGCCCGGATCCGCCGCCGCGACGGCAGCGAATTTCGCGCGCGGCTCGACTCGTCCTACGTCGAGCGATCCGCCGAGCGCCTCGCCGCGGTGTGGGTGCAGGCGTTTGGCCTGCACGGGCACAAGCCCGACGCCTCTGCGCAGGGGGCCAGCGCCTGAGCCTGAATCGCGATCAGCTCGCGCAGGCCTGCGGCGACGCCATGTGGCGCGGCGACCGCGTGTCGCAGTGGTTTGGCATGCGGCTGGAAGACGTGCGCTGCGGTTACGCGCGCATGTCGATGGCCGTGACCGAGCACATGGTGAACGCCCACCAGACCTGCCACGGCGGCGCCATCTTCACGCTGGCGGACTCGACCTTCGGTTATGCCTGCAACAGCCATAACCAGAACGCGTTCGCCGCGAGCTGCTCGATCGAATATCTGGCGCCGGCTTACCTGGGCGACGTGCTCACGGCGGTCGGCGTCGAGCAGGCGCTCGCCGGTCGACAGGGCGTCTACGACATGCGCGTCACCAACCAGAAAGACGAGCTGATTGCACTCTTTCGCGGCAGGTCGGTGACGGTCAAAGGCCATCTAGTGGAGGTTCGATGAAGACGTTTGCCCTTGAACCGATCGAAAAAGCACCGCCCGCGGAACTGAAAGCGCTGCAACTGGAGCGCATGCGCTGGTCGCTCGGCCACGCCTACGAGCGCGTGC
>SCUF01000385.1 GCA_004298325.1 Betaproteobacteria bacterium
CGGGTCCACCCGCAGCCGCGAGCAGTAGCGCTGGAAGGCCTCCGCCAGCGACGAGGACGGCGTGATCGGGTACCAGGCGCAGACCGTGGCGCCGCCGTAGACGCAGCCGAGCGCCGCCGCCGCATTGCCGTCGATGAAGATCTTGTTGCCGACCGGCTCGCTCGGCTTAACGCGCAGGCCCACCGCGTCCTTCAGGTGCGCGCGCGCGTAATCAAGCCCCATCTGCAGGGCGTTCAGGTTCGGCTTGAGAAGCTTTTCCTTGCCCTTGTACTGTTCGCCGATCAGCTCGGCGATGACGCCCGGATCGATGTCGAGCAGCGCCGCGAGCGCCCCGACATAAATGATGTTCTTGAACAGCTGCCGCTCGCGCGCGTCGCTGTACGTGGTGTTGCAGATCTCGGTGAGCGGCATGCCGACGGCGTGCACGTCGTCGCGGAATTTCGACTTCGGCAGCGGCTTGGTGTTGTCGTGGAAGAGGTAGCCGCCGGGCTCGATCTCCTTGACGTCGTTGTCCCAGGTCTGCGGATTCATCGCCACCATCAGGTCGACGCCGCCGCGCCGGCCGAGCCAGCCGCGCTCCGTGACGCGCACCTCGTACCACGTCGGCAGTCCCTGGATGTTGGAGGGGAAGATGTTGCGCGGCGAAACCGGGATGCCCATGCGGATGAAGGCCTTGGCGAACAGCTCGTTCGCCGAGGCCGAGCCCGAGCCGTTGACGTTGGCGAACTTGACGACAAAGTCGTTCAGCGCCTCGATTCTCTTGATCATGGTACTCGCGGCTCCCGCTAGGCGGCTTTGCGGTGGTAGGGCCGGCAGCCCGGGCCGGCCTGGGTCATCTCGAGCAGGAACTTCTGCATGTCCCAGGCCCCGGTCGGGCAGCGTTCGGCGCACAGCCCGCAGTGCAGGCACACGTCCTCGTCCTTCACCATGACGCGCAGCGTCTTGAGCGGCTCCGAAACGTACAGGGCCTGCGTCAGTTTCGTCGCCGGTGCGTTCAGGCGTGCGCGCAACTCGGGCTCCTCGCCGTTCGGCGTGAAGCTGATGCAGTCCATCGGGCAGATATCGACGCAGGCGTCGCACTCGATGCACAGCTTTCCGGTGAACACCGTCTGCACGTCGCAGTTGAGGCAGCGCTGCGCCTCCTTCCACGCCGTGGCGGCATCGAACCCCAGCTCGACCTCGGCCTTGACGTCGCGCAGCGTTTCCTTGACGTCGCGCCAGGGCACCTTGTAGCGCGAGTCCGGATGCACCTCGTTGTCGTAGATCCACTCGTGGATGCCCATCTTCTGCGACATCAGCTCGACCTGCGGCGCCGGGCGCTCGGCCGGCGGCGCTCCCGCGAGCAGCTGGTCGATGGAGACCGCGGCGTCGTGGCCGTGCGCCACCGCCCAGATGATGTTCTTCGGCCCGAAGGCCGAATCGCCGCCGAAGAAGACGTTCGGCAGGCTGGACTGAAAGGTCCTGGCGTCGAGCTGCGGCAGGCCCCACGCGTTGAACGCGATGCCGCAATCGGGCTCGATCCAGGGGAAGGCGTTTTCCTGTCCCACCGCGACCAGCACGTCGTCGCACTCGAAATGCTGCTCGGGCTCGCCGGTGGGCACCAGGCTGCGGCGGCCCTTGTCGTCGTACACCGCCTTCACCTTTTCGAAGCTCATGCCCGAGAGCCTGCCCGCGCGCAGCGTGAATGCCTTCGGCACCAGGTAATTGAGGATCGGGATGCCTTCGTGCATCGCGTCCTCCTTTTCCCAGGGGCTCGCCTTCATCTCCTCGAAACCCGAGCGCACGATGACTTTGACGTCCTCGCCGCCGAGGCGCCGGCTGGTGCGGCAGCAGTCCATCGCGGTGTTGCCTCCGCCCAGCACGATGACGCGCTTCCCGATCCGGGAGGTGTGGCCGAAGGACACCGAGGACAGCCAGTCGATGCCGATGTGGATATTGGCCGACGCTTCCTTGCGTCCCGGGATCCGGAGATCGCGGCCGCGCGGCGCACCGCTGCCGACGAAGATGGCGTCGTAGCCCTGGCCGAGCAGCTGCTTCATGGACTCGATGCGCGTGCCGGGGCGGAACTCGACGCCCAGATCGAGCACATAGCCGACCTCCTCGTCGATCACCTCTTCGGGCAGGCGAAAGCGCGGAATCTGCGAGCGGATCATGCCGCCCGCCCTGGCGTCACCGTCGAACACCGTGACGGCATAGCCGAGCGGCGCGAGGTCGCGTGCGACGGTGAGCGAGGCAGGACCGGCGCCGATGCAGGCGACGCGCTTGCCGTTAGGGCGCTGCGCCGGCGCGGGCAGCAGCGAGCGGATGTCGCCCTTGAGGTCGGCGGCGACGCGCTTCAGGCGGCAGATCGCCACCGGTTCCGCGCGCGGCGCGTTGTGGTCCTCTACGCGGCCGCGCCGGCAGGCCGGTTCGCAGGGCCGATCGCAGGTGCGCCCGAGGATCCCGGGGAAGACGTTCGATTTCCAGTTGACGAGGTAGGCGTCGGCGTAGCGCCCGGCGGCAATCAGTCTGATGTATTCGGGAACGGGGGTGTGGGCGGGACACGCCCACTGGCAGTCGACGACTTTATGGAAATAGTCGGGATTTCGGATATCGGTCGGGTGCAACTCCTGGCTCCTTGGGCGCGCCGTTCGGATTCAGCGTCTTTAACGTGTAATTAACTGATTAGTTTACTCGACCATTGCGGCGGTGCAAAGCGTGTGTTTTCAAGACCCTACAGGGGACGTGGCAGGGTGTCCCGGGCCCGGGATCCCGGGCGCATGGGCTCCCGGCTCGGCACGAGCGTGCGCGCGAGCATCGATGCTTTCGCGCGTGCCTGCGAAACCGCTGCACCGCGGCAGCGCATCGCGCGCTTTCGCGCTCAGCGCGGCCGCTCGAAATCGCCCCAGTAGGCGCAGCCCGAGAGCCTGCGCCCGTCCCATTCGGCCGTGACGCTGAGCGTGTAGTAGCCGCCAGTCATCGCGTCCCGGCACGCAGCTTCCCGCACTGCGAAGCGCAGCACCGAGTGTTCGGCCGCACCCTCGTAGACGTATTCGCCGCCGCGCTTGTGCGGCGCCGTCCCGGGAAAGCGCTGCGCGGGTTCCCCGCCCGGACGGCGCATCAGCACGGCGTCGCGCCCCGCATCGAGGTGCCAGAAGGGTTCTACGCCGTTCGCGCGCAGCCGCACGCTGTCGAGATCCTCGCGGCAGCCCGGCCCTTCGGCGTAGGCGCGATGCAGGCGCTCGGCGAGCACCATGCGGCCGTTGCGCGCGCCGGTCAGCTCCATGAAGATCGCGCGCCCGGGACGCTGCGTCAGCTCCTTGTAGAGCGCGTCGAGCTGGCGCTGCGGCGTGCCGTCGTGAACGATCAGACGCTCGCCGCTGCGGCAGGGGCTCATCATCAATCCCTGCTTCGCGGCGATGAAATTGCCGCGCCAGACGCGCGGCGGCTCCTGCGCCTGGGCAAGCACCGCGCAGGCGGCCAGCGGCAGCAACAACCAACGCTCGTGGTAGGACATTCGCGCAGCCGCTAGCGTACACCGCGTCCACACCACCGGTTGACCACCGTCAAACCGTGCGGGGTTGCGTGCCGCTATAAGAACAGCGAGAGCGCAGCAGCGGGAGGCGGAAACGATGGCGCAGGTGGTGATCATCGGCGGCGGCACCGCGGGCCTGCCGGCCGCGTACGAACTGGCGGAGCTGGCGCGCCCCGGCGAGCGCATCACTGTGGTCGCCGACCGCGACCATTTCCGGCCGGGCGCCTCGGCGCCCTGGATCACGGCGCTGGACAACACCGGGTTCGACCTGGCGCAGAACCTGCGCCGCCGCGGCATCGGCTTCACGGCGGCAGGCGCGCGGCGGCTGCACCCGGAGCGCAACCAGCTCGAGCTCGGCGACGGCAACGTCCTCGACTACGACTTCATAGTGATTGCCGCGGGACCACGCCCCGCGTTCGAGGAGATTCAGGGGCTCGGGCCGCGTGGTTACACGCATTCCTTGTGCCACGGCGACCACCTCGCCGGCTGCGTCAGGGACTGGAACCGCTTCGTCCTCGATCCGGGCCCGGTCGTCGTCGGCGCAGTGCAGGGCGCGACCTGTTTTGGGCCGGCGTACGAAAGCGCGTTCCTGATGGAACGCGAACTGCGCACGCGCGGCCTGCGCGGGCGCGTGGCGATGACTTTCGTGACCGCGGAGCCGTACGTGGGACATCTCGGCGTGGACGGGATCGGCGATTCGCGCGCGCGGCTCGAAGCCGCACTGCGCGAGCGCGACATCGCGTGGATCGCCGGCGCGCGCATCGAGCGCGTGGAGCGGGGCGTGATGCACGTGACCGAGGTCGGCTCGGCAAGAACGCATCTCCTGCGGTTCAGGTACTCGATGATGATGCCGCCGTTTCGCGGCATCGAGGCGGTTGCGGGAATCGAGGGACTGGCGGACGCGCGCGGCTTCATCCTGATCGACGAATTCCTGCGCAACCCGAAATATCCCAACGTCTACGCGGCCGGCGTCACGGTGGCGAGCGCCGGCCCGGACGCGGCCCGCATCGCCGCCGAGGCGCGCAAGACGGCCTACGTGATCCAGTCGATGGTGAGCGCCGTGGCGCGCAACATCCGCGATGGGCTCGACGGCAAGGCGCCCGCCGCAAGCGCCGAATGGAATCCGGTGCATCTCGCCGACCTCGGCGCGAGCGGTCTCGCCTTCGTTGCCGATCCTGCGGCTGCGACGCGTCCCGCGCACGGCGTCGCCGCGGGCGACTGGGTGCAGATGTCGCGCTGTTCGGCGTGCGACGTCGCACATTGACCAACCCCCGCCCCGTTTGAGGTAGATCAATAGCCGCGGGGGCGCGGAACACTAGGGTAGCGCAGGAAAGAAAAAGGGCATGATGAGCGACCGTCTTTCGCGATTCGAAATCGTGACGCGGCAGGATTTTTCCGACGTCACCTACCTCCTCGAGGTGCGCCATCCGCTGATGGCGAAAGCCGCGCGGCCCGGGCAGTTCGTGATCGTGATGGCGCACGAGCACGGCGAGCGCATCCCGCTCACCATCGCCGATTACGACCGCGAGCGCGGCACCATCACCCTCGTCATCCAGGCCGTCGGCAAGACGACGCGCGAGATGCAGCAGTCCTGCAAGCTCGGCACGACGCTCTACGGCATGGTCGGGCCGATGGGCATCCCGAGCGTCACCAGCCACGCCAGGAAGGTGGTCTGCGTCGGCGGCGGCCTGGGCGTGGCGCCGATCTTCCCGCAGGCGAAGGCTTTCAAGCAGAACGGCGCTTACGTCATCGGCGTGCTCGGTTTCCGCAGCAAGAGCCTGGTTTTCTGGGAGGACAAATTCCGCGCCTGCTGCGACGAGTTCATCGTCTGCACCGATGACGGCTCCGCGGGCATCAAGGGCCTGGTCACCGAGGGGATCCGGCTCGCACTGGCCAAGCATGCCGACATCGACGAAGTCGTCGCCATCGGCCCGCCCGTGATGATGAAGGGCTGCGCCGAGGCTACGCGCGAGCGCAAGGTCCGGACGCTCGTCAGCCTCAACCCCATCATGGTGGACGGCACCGGCATGTGCGGCGGCTGCCGGGTCAAGATCGGCGACGCAGTGAAATTCGCCTGCGTCGACGGCCCCGACTTCGACGGCCACAAGGTCGATTTCGACGACCTCATGTCGCGCCTGCGGCGCTACCGGGACGAGGAGCGCGTCGCGCTCGAGCGCTGGTCCGAGAGCTGCAGGCTGATGAACCAGGAACCCGTTTTGCCACTCACCGGCAGCTGAGGTCATGGCCAAGAAGAAAACCATCCGCACCATCCCGCAGAGCCGCACCAAGGCGCGGGAGCAGGCGCCACAGGAACGCGTGCGCAACTTCTCCGAGGTCGCGCTCGTCTACGGCGTCGACGAGGCGGCAGTGGAGGCCGAGCGCTGCCTGATGTGTCCCGACGAGCCCTGCATCAAGGGCTGCCCGGTCGGCATCGACATTCCGGCGTTCATCGCGCGCATCGGCGAGAAGGACCTGCGCGGCGCCTACGACGTCATTGCCCAGACCAACCTGCTGCCCGCGGTCTGCGGCCGCGTCTGTCCGCAGGAAAACCAGTGCGAAGGCGTGTGCACGGTGGGCGATTCGCTCGAGCCGGTGGCGATCGGCCGGCTGGAGCGCTACGTGGGCGATGCCGCGATCGCCAATGGCTGGGTCAACATCCCCTACATCCAGCAGAACGGCTTTCGCATCGGCATCGTCGGCTCCGGCCCCGCCGGCATGGCCTGCGCCGCCGACATGGCGAAGGCCGGCTGCGACGTCACCGTGTTCGAGGCGTTCCACCAGCCCGGCGGCGTGCTGCGC
>SCUF01000386.1 GCA_004298325.1 Betaproteobacteria bacterium
CCGACTGCGAGATCTGCGCCGTCTTCTGCGCGGCCTCGGACACGTACTTCGCCTTCTGCGCGGCAACCTGCGCCGTCTGCTTCACCTCCTCCACCGTCGAGGTGGTCTCGCTCACCGCCGTGGCCGTCTCCGCCGAGCCCGAGGCCACCTGCGCCGTCGAGGCCGTGATCTCGCCCGAAGACGACGCCAGCACGTTCACCCCTTGGGTGATCTCTCGCGTCACCCGGCGCAGGTTGACAAGCATCACGCCGAACGCACGCATGAGCGCGCCCACTTCGTCGGCGCGCTCGACCTGAGGGACGTCGGCCGTAAGATCACCCGAAGCGATCCGGTCGGCAACGCCCGACAGAACGCGCAACGGTCCCGCCATCACCCGCGCCATCAACTGCGTCAATACGACCCCGATCACCAGCGCCGTGATCCCCACGAACAGAAAGATGCGAATTGACTCATTGGCCTGCAGCTCGGCGTGGTCCACGGCAAGGCGCGCGTCGTCTTCCGACGCCTTGCCCAATTCCTCGGCAATGTCGCGAATGTGTTGCGCCCGCCCCTGCTGCACGCCGAGCGCGAGTTCCCGCGATTCGGCGGTCTTGCCGGCGAGAATCAAGGGGATGATTTCGGCATCCTTGGTTTGGGCGAATGCCTGCCAGACCGCTTTCAACTCCTCCAACTGCGGCAGCCGCTTGGGGTCGTTCTTCCCCCGCTCCAGGAGGCCGCGGATGATCCGGTCAATCCGTTTCGAGCGATCCGCGGCTTCCGCCAGCAGGGGATCCTGCTCCGCGCGGTTGCTCAACAGTTGCGCTTCAAGCATCAGTAACCGCATTCCGTTGTAGTTGACGCGCAGCGCCAGCACATCGCGCTCGTTGGCGAAGTCTTTCTCATAGAGCCTTTTCTCGGACTCCTTGATCGCCGTGATGCCGAGGTACGCGGCGGCGATGACGATCGCGAGAAAGACGGTCATCGCCCCGAACCCGGCGAACAGTTTGCCGCGCGTTGAAACATCAAGAAACCACCGCATGTGTCGCTCCTTCACGTTGGCTTATGTCGCAACCTGCTCGTGCACCACGATCTTCGGGTCGGACAGGAGTTTTCCGGCATCGAGAAGCACCGTGCGGTCCGCCGTCACGCCACGCAGGTACTCTTCGCGGATTCCCGTGAGCGTGGGAAGTGACGGCTGCAGCTCATGCAGGGGCACGGCGCGCGTACCGACGATCTGGTCCGCAAGAACTCCCAATTCCATCGATTCGGAGCGCAGGACGATGAGCTTGTCGAGGTCGGTCAGGCCCTTCTGCGGAAGATCGAAGAATTTCTTGATGTCGATGACCGAGAGGATCTGTCCCCGGACGTTGACGATGCCCAGCACGAACGGCGGCGTGCACGGCAGCGGCGTGAGTTCGTGCAGCGGATAGATCTCGCGCACGTGCGTCGATTCGAAGGCGTACTTCTCCTGCGCGACGACGAACTCGATCACTTCGATGCTGTCCGCCGCTTCGAGTTCCGGTTGCGGCTCCCGAGCGAGCGCCCGGGCCCGCGCCTGCAGGATCCTTTTCGTCTCCTCGGGTCCGGGCAGCCAGGCGCGCTCGGTCGCTTTGCGCGCCGCTTCCAGGCGGCTGCGGATCGCGCGCCAATCGGTGGCGCTCGCGCCTTTGGCGCCAGGGCTGACCTTGTCGGCGTTCATGCGGATGCCTCGCTCGACAGCGACGCGCGGATGATCTCGGCGAGCCTTCCGGCGGTGATGCCTTCCGATTCGGGCAGCACCTGCTCGTGCGCGCATCCGCCGAGGACCGCAAGCGCGTTGCGGTAGTGCCGCTCGGAGCCCATGCGCCTGCCCTGGCGGCGGAACAGATTGCCGAGTGCGAAGTGTGCAAGCGCGTAATCCTGGTCGAGATAGAGCGCGCGCCGAAGCGCCGCCGCCGCTTCTTCCGCCGCGCCCTGCTCCTGGACAATCGTCGCCAGCAGGTAATGCCAGCCTGAATTGAGCTTGTCCGCGGCGACCGCCTGCTTGCACCACTTCGCCGCCTCGGCGAGATCGCCCTGGTTGGCGCAGGACCTCGCCAGCAGCGCCATCGCGGCGGCGTCGCCCGGATCCCGTGCCAGCGCTTGTCGCAGCGTCTCGGCCGCCTCCGGGTAGCGCCCAAGCGCGTACAGGGCTGCGGCTTGCTGATAAGGCGTCGGCGCGCAGACCGTAGGTTGCCCGCCCTGCGGCGCCATCTGCGGCAGCTCGATCGCTGCGGCGACATCGGCCAGCGCTTGCGACAGTACCGGTGCGCCGGAAAGCCACGCGGGCATTGCGGCACGTTCCGGCTCGGCGCTCGCGAGCCTTGCGCCCTTTCGGTACGCGATCGTCCCGGGCAGGTTGACGGTTACGAGCTGCGGCAGCGCGGTTTGCGGCATCTCGACCGGGTTGACGAACAGCCAGCCGTCGTTCATCAGCGACCGGCCCAGTTTCTCCAGCGCCTTCCTGCCGTGCGCCGGGTCGAAGTACATCAGCACGTTGCGGCAGAACACGATGTCCATCGCGTTGGTGGCGTTTTCCACCGACGGGTAGCCGTCCTCCGCCAGGTTGAGATAGCCGAAGCTGACCATCGAGCGGATTCGCTCGGCGATCTCGAAGCGTCCGTCCTTCGTCCTGGCGAAGAACGTTTCCCGGATGCCGGCAGGTGCGTCGCGGAACGACCAATCGCCGTAGATGCCCAGCGACGCCTTGCGCAGCGCGCGGGGGTTGATGTCGGTTGCGAGAATCGAGACGTTCCAGTCGCTCAAATCCGGTATCGCCCGCGCCAACGCCATCGCGATCGAGTAGGGCTCCTCGCCCGTCGCGCAGCCCGCGCTCCAGATTCTCAGCCGACGCTCGCCCGCGCGCCGATCGCGGACCAGCGCCGGAAGGACGTGCGCTTCGAGACACTCGAAGCTCGGTCGCTCGCGAAAGAAGTAGGTTTCCCCCACCGTCAGGTGGCTCGCCAGCGTCTCGAGCTGAGGCCGCGCGAATGCCGAGGCGAGCAGCGACCGGATGCACGACTCGGTGTCCGTGAATCCGAGTTCGCGCGCCGCCGCGGCGAGCCCGCGCTCGAGGTCAGCGCGGCGCTCGGGTGGAAAGTGCAACCCCATTCGGCCCGAAAGGAACCGGCTGAACTCGGCGATCAGGGAGTCGGCGGGCGGGCGCCGGCCGCATGGCTCAAGCATGGGCAATCGCCTCGTCCAGGCGGCGCTCCTCGTCGAGCGAAAGAAAGCGCGCGAGGTCGTGGATCAGGACCATTCCGTCGCCCAATTTCGCCACGCCCTCCACGTATTCCATTCCCGGCACGATCGCCGGCGCCGGCACGGCTTCGTTCTCGGCACATTCGACGACGCCCGTCACCGCGTCCGCGAGGAGCGCAACCGCGCGGGCCGGCGTGCGGGCGATGACAAGCGAGTCGCTCAATGCCGTCTCCCGCTGCGGGAGACGAAAGCGCTTGCGCACGTCCACGACCGCGATCACGCGTCCCCGGACGTTGATCACTCCCAGAACGATCTCGGGCGCCTTCGGCAGCGGCGTGATCTCGACGCTGCGCACTACCCGCTCGACGCTCGCGAGCGGCAGTCCGTAGCGCTGGCCCTCCAGACGCAATGCGAGCAGCTGCACGCCTGCGCTCACGGCCGGGCTCCGCCACGCTCTACGTGGGCGTCCACCCGGCTGAGCCGCTCCTTCAGCGCCGCCTGCAGCGCGGGCAGCAAGTCGTGGCGCATCGTTCGCTTCGACACGAATGCGACTGCGCCTGCGTCCAGTGCATCGGCCACATGCGCCCGGTCGTCGATGATCGACAGCATCACCACCACGGTGTCAGGGGCGCGAAGCCGGAACAGGCGCGCTCCCTCGATACCGTTCACGCCGGGCAAGCCGATGTCCATCAGAACGACGTCCGCGCCGACCCGTGCCACCGTCTCAAGCGCCTCCTCTGCGGAGCCGGCGCTCAGCACCGAAACCCCGGGGACCGTGTTCTCCAGCCAGTCGCGCAGCGTGGCGCGCAGCGTGGCGTGGTCCTCGACGATCAAGACGACGGGATTTTCCAAATCCGATTCTTCCGACAGGACGGCCCTCGCGCGGGCGGCGCTCGCGCGCCGCTGCGCGCTACACTCACCCGTATTGTCGGCGCACGCCGGGCGGAGGTCTGTCCGACATTCCCTGCAAGCAGTGTCGGGAAAATCCTGTCGGCCCAGGGTCGCCGGCAGCTTGGGCTACTCGAGCGACGTCACCCCATGCTGGATCGCGAAGCGCACCAGGCCCGGCAGATCGTGGAGGCCGAGTTTTTCGTACAGGCGCGCGCGGTAGGTCTCCACGGTCTTCGGCGAGACGTGGAGAATGCCCGCGATATCGGCCACCGACTTGCTCTCGGCAAGCAGTTGCAGCACCTCGCGCTCGCGCGCGCTGAGCAGGCGAAGCGGATCTCCCGGTGCGCGCGTGCCGACGTAGCGGCCGATGACGCTCTCGGCAATCTGGGCGCTGAAATAATGGCGGCCGGCGTGCACCGCGCGAATCGCGTCCACCAGCTCGCGCGCGGCGCTGCGCTTGACGACGAAACCGCTCGCCCCCGCCTGCAGCGCCCGGTACACGTATTCCGGGTTCGAGTACATCGACAGCATGATGACGCGCGTGCGGGGAATCCGGTCGTGGATCGCGCGCGTCGCCTCGATGCCGTTCATCTCGGGCATCGCCATGTCCATCACGACGATGTCCGGTTCGAGCTCGATGGCGCGCAACACCGCCTCCCGGCCGTCGCCGGCCCTGCCTACGACCTCGAAGGCGGAATCGGCGGCGACGACGTGTTGCAGCCCCTCAGCCACGACGGCGTGGTCGTCCGCGATCAGGATCCTCACCGGCATGGCTTCAGCCGGGAACCAGCGCGCGCACCCGCGTCCCCTTTCCGGGTACGCTCTGCACATCGAGCAGGCCCCCGGCCGCCTGAATCCGCTCCCGCATTGTGATCAGTCCGAACCCCCTTCGGCCCGCGGATCCGTCGCGTCCGATTCCCGCGCCATCGTCGGCCACTTCGACGCGCACGCCGTCGGACTGCCAGCCCAACGTAATCATGACCTCGCTGGCGCGCGCGTGCTTCGCGACGTTGTTGAGCGCCTCCTGCATGATGCGAAGCAGCGCGATCTCGTTCAGGCGGTCGGTCCGCCTTTCCGTTCCCTGCACTAGCAGGCGCGCCGGTATCTCGGTGCGCTTGGTGAATTCTTCCGCGACCCAGCGCATGGCCGGTCCGAGGCCCAGATCGTCGAGCATCGGCGGCCGCAGATCGTCGAGCACGCCTTCGATGCAAAGCGCGGTCTGGTCCAGCAGGGCGAGCGAATCCCGCAGCCGATGCGTCGCGTCCGCGTCGAGCGCTTTCGTCCTGCCGGCGAGGATGTCGAGGTTGATCCCGAGCGCGGTCAGGTTCTGGCCCACGCGGTCGTGCAGGTCGGCGGCCAGCCGCCTGCGCTCGGTTTCCTGGACTTCGACCAGGCGCCGGGAGAGCGCCTGAAGCTGATCGGCCGCGTCGCACAAGGCGTCCTCGCGGCGCCGCGGCTCGGTGACATCCAGGCAGGTACCGATGAGCTTGGCGACCCCCCCGGCATCGTTTTTCACCGCCTCGCCGGCGATCAGCATGATCCTTTCCCTGCTCCCGGACGTTACCATGCGCGTTTCGAGTTCGTAGCTGGAAACCGCCTCGACAGACTGCTTCATGACTGCGCGAACGCGTTCGCGGTCATCCGGATGGACAAAATTCAGGCTCCACCCCAAGGGCTGAGCCGGCACATCATCCGGAATGCCGAGCATGCGACGCAGCTCGCGAGACGCTCTCGCGACCCCGGCGGCAAGGTCGTACTCCCAATAGCCCAGGCCGGCGATTTCCTGCGCCCTCGCAAGGAGCCGGCGGTTCTCGCGCAGGGCCGCGTGCGTGCGGCAGCGCTCGAGCGCAGCCGAGAGCAGATTTGCCGCCGCCTGCAGAAATTCCGCTTCGCGGCGCTCGAAGCGGCGCGGCGCCCGCGAGTGCGCCCCCAATACGCCCCAAACGCGCTCATTCCCGGGGATGACGACGGCCACGCCGCTCACCACGCCGTGCTCCACCAGAAGCGGCGGTCCCGAAAACCGTTCTTCCTTCGAGAGGTCGGTCACGATGACCGGCGCGAAGCCGGCGCCAAGTCGTTGCTCCGCGAGCTCGTGCTCGCGGATCGCGTATCCCGCTTGCGAGCCCAGGCCGGCGTCGACGACGGCGCGACCCACTGTACCCGGATTCCAGCCCATACCGGCAACGAGCCGCAACCCCGAGCCGTCGGGCAACAGTTTCAGCACCTTCACGAGATCGACTTCGAGCGTGTGCGCGACGATCTGCACCGTGCGCTCGAGGAGCGCGCCCGCGTTCTGCTCGCGCAGCCCGAGCAGCCCGAGCTCGATCAGCGCCCGGTCGCTTTCCGCCCGCGCGCGCAACTCCTGCTCGGCGCGGCGGCGCTCGGTGATGTCGAGACCGGTGCCGCGGTACCCGGTGAAGCGCCCTTCGGCGTCGAATACTGGCTCGCCGCTGATCGACTGGTAATGCGCGGTTCCGTCGGCACCGGTGCGCCGGAATTCGAAATTGCGGAACGGCAGGCGCTTCTCCAGCGCTGCGCGATGCGCCTCCCATCGCGCGCCGAGGGGCGACACCCCCGACAGCTCCCAGCGGCGCTTGCCGAGGACGTTATCCCGCAGCATGCCCGATTTGCGGAAGAATCCCGCCGACAGCGAACTGAAGCGCAGCTCGGCGTCCTGCTCCCAGTACCAGTCCGAGGACAGCTCCGCCAGACTGCGGAAGCGAGCCTCGCTCTCCCGCAGCGCAGCGTGCGCGCGGCCGCGCTCGAGCGCGGCCGAAAGAACGTTCGCCACGGCCTGCATGAACTCGATCTCGACCGGCTCGAATCGACGCCGCGTGCGGGAGTGCGCCGTAAGCGTTCCGAAGGCGCGTTCCGGGGCCGGAATGACGACGCAGACTGCGCTCACTACCCCCAACTCGCGCACGCGGAAGGTGCTGGCAAAACGGCCATCGGCCTCCAGATCCTCGATCGCCACGGGCCGCGGCGCCTCCAGAGCGTTCGCGCCGCTCTGCCGATAAAGCTCGAGCGCGTGTCCGGCCTGGGTATCCGGGCCGGCGCCGACCCTCGCTCCGAGGCGATGCGGCGGCCAGTTGTGTCCGGCGACGACGCGCAACGCCTTGCCGTCGGGCTCCAACTCGAGAACGGTGCCGAAATCGACCCCCAGCACCCCGGCGACAAGCGCCGCGGCGCGCTCGATCACGCGTGCCGCATCGGGTTCGCGCAGAGCGCACAGGCTGAAATCGGCAAGCGCATTCTGCCTGCGCAGCGCCGCACCCAGCGGCGAGGCCGTGCCGAATTTCCCGGTGTTCGCGGACATTGCGCTAACCCGATGCCCCGCCTCAGCGATTCGGTCGTGCACGGATTACACGACGTTACGAGTGCGGGAAGTCTACGCCGTTCGCCGGATGCGCAGAACGGGAGGCGCGCGCAATCAGCCTGATCGCAGCAGGGTCTTGAGGTCGTCGCCGAGATCGGCGGCAATTCGATCGTGCCGCACGAACAGCCGCAGGCGCCCCTGTGCGTCGATGACGTAACTCTGCGCGCTGTGATCGACGCTGTAGCTCTCGCCCGATTTGCGCTTTTCGTAGAACACCTTGAATTCCTTCGCCGTGCGCGCCGTCGCTTCCGCGTTGCCGTACAGCCCCAGAAACCGCGGTTCGAACGCGGCCACGTACTTCGCGAGCAGCTCCGGGGTGTCGCGCTCCGGATCCACGGTGACGAACAGCACCTGCACGCGATCGGCGTCCTTGCCCAGACTTTGCATCACGCCGGCAAGGTCCGCGAGGATGGTCGGGCAGATGTCCGGACAGTGCGTAAAGCCGAAGGTCAGCACCACCAGCTTGCCGCGGAAATCGGCCAGCGTGCGCGGCTTGCCGTTGTGGTCCGCGAGCGCGAGGCTCCTGCCGTAGTCTGCGCCGGTGAGGTCGGTGCTCTTGAACTTCGGCCCCGCCGGCTGGCACGCGGCGAGCAGCGCGGCGGCGAGCAGCGCGAAGCTAGCGCGCCAGATAGTGGTCAACGAGCAGCGCCGCGAAGAGCGCGGCGAGGTAAGTGATCGAAAAACGGAAGGTGCGGCGCGCAAGCTGATCGCTGTAGGCGACGTAGATGCGCACCGCGTAGGCGAGAAACGCGACCCCCAGCGCAAGCGCCGCGGCGAGGTAGAGCCAGCCGCTCATGCCGGTCGCGAACGGCAGCAGCGCCACGGCAAACAGGATCAGGGTATAGAGCAGGACCTGCAGCCGCGTGTATTGCTGGCCGTGCGTCACCGGCAGCATCGGCACGCCGGCCCTGGCGTATTCCTCGGTGCGGTACAGCGCAAGCGACCAGAAATGCGGCGGCGTCCAGGCGAAGATGATGAGAAACAGCAGCGTCGCCTCGATGGAGACTTCGCCCGTGACCGCCGCCCAGCCCAGCACCGGCGGCATCGCGCCCGAGGCGCCGCCGATGACGATGTTCTGCGGCGTCGCCGGCTTGAGGATGACGGTGTAGACGATCGCATAGCCGACGAAGGTCGCGAGCGTCAGCCACATGGTGAGCGCATTCACGTACTGCGCGAGCAGCCACAGCCCGGCGCCGCCGATCGCGCCGGAGAAGACGAGCGTCTGCAGCGCCGTCAGCTCGCCGCGTGGCAACGGCCGCCAGCGCGTGCGCTGCATCCGGGCGTCGATGCCCTGTTCGACCAGGCAATTCACCGCGGCCGCCGCCCCCGCGACCAGCGCGATTCCCGCGGTCGCCGTCATCAGCACGAATGGCGGAACCATCCCCGGCACGGCGAGGAACATCCCGATCACGGCGGTAAAGACGATGAGCGACACCACGCGCGGCTTGGTGAGCGCGTAGTAGGCGCGGGCGCTGCGCGCGATCGGTGCGAGGCGCTGTGCCAGGCTGCGCGCCGAGGCGGAGGTATAGGTGGTCATGGCCGGAAAGGCGGCGATTCTAGCCGAATCCCGAGTATTTCAGCAGCCGTTCCAGGTCCTTCACCATCTTCGCCGGATCGGGATCGCGCGGGAAGCGCAGCATCAGATTGCCCAGGGGATCGACGAGGTAGATGTGATCCGCCGCCGCGCCTTCGGCGGCGAAGGCAGCTGCAACTTCGGACCCCGTGTGCGCGATCCGGGTTCCCTCGATCGCAGCCCGCAGCCCGGCGCGCGGCTCGAGCGCATCGGTCACGAGCCACAGCCGCTCGACCCGGCCCATCTCCTTGCCCTGCGCGCGCCGCACCTGCCGCATGTAATAGAGCTTCTTTTCGCAATGCGCATCACAGGCGCCGCCATCGAAGCTCACCAGCACCCAGCGGCCGCGCAGCGCGGCGAACGGCTCGGCGCCGATCGGGCGCGGCGCGATGAGCGTGCCGTAGTTCGACGTCCTGCCGGGAACCCAGCCGGCGAGATACGCCACCCAGCCCGCCACCGCGGGCAGCGCGAACAGCGCGCCGATCAGCGCGAGCTTCAGGCGCGCGCGCCGCACCGGGCGCTCAGGCGGCTTCGCCGGGTCCACGCGAGGGCGGCTCGCGCCGCAGGCTCAGCACGACAAACAGCGCCAGCGCGAGCGCGGCGAGCGAATACCATTGCAGCGCGTACATCTCGTTCTTGCGGTAGCCGGCTTCCGCGCGCTCCCAGTCGCGCGCAAGCCCATCGGGCAGAGCGCTTGCCTGCTCGATCATCACCGGCGCCAGCGCGAGCCCCGACCAGGCCGCAAAGGCATCGATCCTCAGGTTCTGCCAGACGCAGGGCACGCCGCCCGGAGCGCAGGCCTGGGCGGCCGCATGCGGCTCGAGGAACTGCGGCAGCCGATCGAGCGCGATGCCTTCCAGGCGCACGCTGCCCGCCGGCGTGACGATCTCCGGCAATTGATCGCGCCGCGCCGGCGCCGCGATCCAGCCGCGCAGCACCAGCACATGCATATCGCTCCCGGCCACGCGCAGCGGCTGCACCACGTGATAGCCGGGACGACCGCGATGCAGGCGGAAATCGAGCAGCACCGTGAAGCGCGGCAGCCATTCGCCTGCCACGGCGACGCGGCGAAGCGCGAGCCGGGCGGCCGCCGCGGCCGTCGCCGGGAAATCGATCGCCGGGCCGCGCGCGGCCGCCTCCAACTTTTCCAAGGCGGCACGGCGCTCGGTCGCGCGCCCGTGCTGCCACTGGCCCAGCAGCACGCCGGCGGCGCATCCCGCCGCCGCGAGCAGGAATCCCCACCAGCGGGGACGGAATCTGAGGCGGCCGGGTCTCATGCAAGCGCGCTACACTGCGCGCCAGGATGCGCTACGTGGTGGTCGCCGCGCTGCTGCTGATCGTCGCCAGCCTCGGCTCGGCACTGGTGTTCGTGCTGCGCGACCGCAGCGGCTCGAAGCGCGCCGTGACAGCGCTCGCCATCCGCGTCGGGCTGTCGCTCGCGCTGTTCCTGTTCCTCATGGCGAGCTACTACTTCGGCCTCATCCCGGGTCGGCTGAGCTAGAGCCAGTAGACGAAGATGAACAGGCCCAGCCACACCACGTCGACGAAGTGCCAGTACCAGGCCACCGCCTCGAAGCCGAAGTGATGGTCGGGCTTGAAGTGGCCCGAGAGGCAGCGCGCGAGGATCACGCTCAGCATGATCGCGCCGACGGTGACGTGAAAGCCGTGGAACCCCGTCAGCATGAAGAAGGTCGAGCCATACACCCCGGTGGTGAGCTTGAGGTTGAGCGCCGCGTAGGCGTGGCCGTATTCATAGACCTGGAAGCCGAGGAAGACCACGCCCAGCGCGACGGTGAAGAACAGGAACAGGTTGAGCAGCCCGCGCCGGTTCTCTTTCAGCGCGTAGTGCGCGATGGTGACGGTGACCCCCGAGGACAGCAGCAGCAGCGTGTTGAGCGCCGGGATGCCCCACGCCGCCATGGGCGAGAACTTCTCCGCGAAGGTCGGCCCCGCGGACGGCCACTGCCCGCTGAACCCCGGCCACAGCAGCGCCTTGTGCTCGAGGCTCGCCAGATCCGGCACCGACATGGCGCGCACCCAGAACAGCGCGCCGAAAAACGCGGCGAAGAACATGACTTCCGAGAAGATGAACCAGCTCATGCCCCAGCGGAACGACACGTCCTCCCAGCCGCCGTACCGGCCGCCCTCGGACTCGCGGATCACGTCGCCGAACCAGCGGAACATCATGTAGAGGATGACCATGAAGCCGAGCGCGAGCGATATCCAGCCGCCGCTCGAGCCGTTCATCACGAACACGCCGCCGAGAATCATCAGGAACAGCCCGGTCGAGCCGAGGATCGGCCAGGGCATCGGCTGCGGCACGTAATAGTGTTCCTGCCGCGTGGTGGTGGTCCCGCTCTGCGTCATGGTCGTCTCCCTGCGTTTGGTCGCGGTTCAGCCCAGCACCACGCGCACCACGGTGATGAGGGTCAATACGAACAGCACCGCCGCGGCGAGGCCGGCGACGATCAGGTGCCACGGCTTGAGGCGCGCGCTGCCTGATTCATGGTCGGCGCGGCGGCGCACGCCGAGCAGCCCGGCCAGCACGGTCTTCGCCACTTCGAGCCACGGCGCCGGCGCCAAGCGATGCTCCATCAGCTCTTGCCGCCGAGACCGGCGA
>SCUF01000387.1 GCA_004298325.1 Betaproteobacteria bacterium
TCGCGCAGCAGTTCGGGCCCATCGCCAGGCAGCACCTGACCGGCTGGAAGGGGATCCTGACCGATCCGAAATACAGGACGCTGCCGGAACGGGAAAAGCTCGAACTCGTGAACGACTGGATGAACCGGCCGCGGTTCCTGAACGACATCGACCACTGGGGGAAGGAAGACTACTGGGCGACCCCGATCGAGTTTCTGTCCACTGACGGCGGCGACTGCGAGGACTTTTCGATCGCCAAGTACTTCACGCTGCGGGCGCTCGGCGTACCGGACGACAAGCTGAGACTCATCTACGTCAAGGAACTCGTGATCTACAAACAGGCCCACATGATCCTGGCGTATCTGCCGACCCCCGACGCCGATCCGCTGATACTCGACAATATCAACATGACGATCCGGCCCGCGTCGACGAGAACCGATCTGCTCCCCGTATACAGCTTCAACGGTTCCGGGCTGTGGCTGGCGAAGGAGCAGTCGGGACGCGCCCAGCAGGTCGGCGGATCAGATCGCATCGGACTTTGGCGTGACCTGCGCGCCAGGATGCGCGCGGCGAGTTGACCTGTGTTTCGACGTCGCCGCGGCCGCGCGGTCGTGATGTGCGTGGCGCACCGGGATGCACCTGCCCGGCTTGACCTTCCCGTCATGGGAGGCCCTACACTGGCGCGGTCGAAAGCACTCGCCAAAGGCGCGCTATGAAGGTCCTCGCGTGCGGGCCGGCAGGCGGCCGGAATTGCCGCCTTGATCCGCGTGAGCCGCGTCTCGCGGCTGCGCTGCTCGATGAGGTCGATTAGGCGCGGCGCCAGGGCGCATCATGTGCCACCTCTTCCTCGGTCTGCCGCTGCTCGCGCTGCCGGTGTTCTGGCTGCTGCCGTTGCCGGTCGCCGTTACCCTCTACGGCGTCGCCCTGGCGGTCTCTCTCACCGTCTACGGATACGCCATGAAAGCGATGCAGGTGCCTCGCATGAACGGCGGCGAGGGCATGTTGGGTGCGCACGGCCGGGTGGTGCGTGTCGACGGGCGACGCGCGATGCTGCTGGTGGGGGGCGAGCTCTGGTCGGCTGAGGCGCCGGAGCAAAGCCTTGCGCCCGGCGATGCGGTGATCATTGAGGCAATCGACGGCCTGACGCTGCGGGCGCGAAAGTGTCGGGACGCGTCGTCGCGGCCCCATGTATTCTCGACGGCACACAACGGCGACTGAGATGGACTCCAGGGGCTCCGACAGCAGCATCGGGATCGCCGGGGCCGGACCCGCGGGACTTGCGTCGGCCATCACGTTCGCGCGCGCCGGATTGCGCGTCGTCGTGCACGAGGCGCAACGCGAGGTCGGTTCCCGCTTCCGAGGCGACCTGCAGGGGCTCGAAAACTGGACCTCGGAGCAGGACGTGCTCGCGGAACTCGACGGCCTTGGCCTGACGACGGCGTTCGACACGCTCGCGTGTCGCGAGGGCACGGTCTTCGATGCCGGTGGACGCGCCTACCCGGTGCGCAGCCGGGCGCCGCTCTTTTACACGGTGGCACGCGGGCCCGGCCCGGGTACGCTCGACGCGGCGCTGCTGGCACAGGCGCGCGGCCTTGGCGTCGAGGTGCGCTTCAACGACCGGCTCGCGACGCTGCCGGGGCGCGGCGTGCTCGCCATCGGACCCAGGGCGGCCGACGCGATTGCGGTCGGTTACCACTTCGACACGGCCATGGCCGACGGCTTCTGGTTGATCTGCGACGACGCGCTCGCGCCGCAAGGCTATGCCTACCTGCTCGTGATGCGCGGCAGGGGGACGGTGAAGAGCTGCATGTTCTCCGGCTTCAAGCAGCAGCGCGAATGCGTCGAGCGCACGCTCGCGGCCTTCCGCCGGCTGGCGGGGCTCGAAATGAAGAACCCGCGCGCGCATGGCGGCGTCGGCAACTTCCGCCTGCCCGCGAGCGCGCTCTCCGGGAGGCACCCGGTAGCGGGGGAGCAGGCCGGATTCCAGGATGCGCTATTCGGTTTCGGGATGCGCCTTGCTCTGCGCTCGGGCGTGCTCGCGGCGCGCAGCCAGCTCGAGGGGCGTGACTACGACGCGCTCTGGCGCGAGGCGCTCGCGCCGCTCGTTTGCAGTTCTATCGTCGGCCGGGCCCTCTATGGGCTGGCCGGCAACGGCGGCTACCGCTGGCTGCTGCGATCGCAGTCGCGCGGCGATGCGCGCGTGTTTCTGCATCGGCTGTATCGGCCATCGTGGCTCAAGCGCCTGCTCGTGCCCTGGGCGCGCCACCAAATCCTGAGCCGGCGCAAGGACGCGAGTTGCGACCACGTCGATTGCCAGTGTGTCTGGTGCCGCTGTGGCGCGGAGGCGGGAACATGACTCGGGCATCAGCCGGTGAGCCGGTGGCGCCCCTGACGCGAACGCTTCGCCCATGCGGGCGCTGCGGCAAGAGCATTCTTGCCGAGCCTGACCAGCGCGCGGGTGGGGAATGCCGCTGCGAAAACTGCTTTCTCGATGCACGCCGGCCCGAAGTCGATCGGAGCATCGATGCGGAACGTCACGCGTTCACCGAAGCGCTCGCCGCGGCGCTCGATCTGCGCGAACAGGAGACCGGCCTGCACTCCAAGCGCGTCGCCTGCCACACGCTGGTGCTGGCGAAGCGGTTTACACGCGATCGCGAAGCGCTGCGACAGATCTATTGGGGCGCGCTGCTGCACGACATCGGCAAAATCGGCGTCCCGGACGCAATCCTGCTCAAGCCCGGACCGCTGACCCGCGCCGAGGAGCAGGTGATGCGCACACACCCGGAGAAAGGCCATGCGATCCTCACCGGTGTCCCGGTCCTGCAGGATGCGGCGCAGATCGTGCTGAGCCACGAGGAGCGCTTCGACGGCAGCGGCTATCCGCGCGGGCTCGCCGGCGGGGCGATTCCGTTCGGCGCGCGGCTTTTCTCGGTGATCGACACGCTCGACGCGATGACCTCGGACCGGCCCTATCGCCGGGCGCTGGAGTTCGACGCGGCGAAGGCGGAGATCCTGCGATTCGCCGGCACGCAGTTTGATCCGGCGGCGGCCGAGGCCTTCGTCGCGGAAGAGCGCAAGCTGCGCGAGATGGTGGCGGTGAAATGCCCCGCTGCGTGGGACGGGGCTCCTTTCACGAACGGCCGCGGCGGGCACGGGAACCCGGCAACGCCACGGCGGTCATAGTCACGCGTCGAGTCAGGAGAGCGAGGCAGTTGACCATCGATCAACAGGTGCGTGACTACGCGCTTACGCGCCGGGATTTCCTCCTGGCGACTGCTGCAGGTGCCGGCCTCGCGCTGCTGCCTTCGGCCGCGACGGCTGCGCCAGGCAGGCTTCGCGCCCGCGAGGCCAACGTGGCGCTTGCCGGCGCCGCGTATCCGCAAACCGGCGTCTGGGGCTACGAGGGCAGCGTGCCCGGACCGGAGCTGCGCTTCAGGCAGGGCGAGCGGCTGAAAATCGAGGTCGAGAACCTGCTGAGCGCGGACACCACCGTGCATTTCCACGGCATTCGCCTGCCGAACGCGATGGACGGCGTGCCGGAGCTGACGCAGGCGCCGATCGCCGCGCGGGGCGGGAAATTCGTCTATGAATTCGCGCTGCCGGATGCGGGCACCTACTGGTATCACCCGCATCTGGGCAGTCCCGAGCAGGTCGGGCGCGGCCTCTACGGTGCGCTGGTCGTCGAGGAGGCGATGGCGCCCGCGGTCGATCGCGATCGGGTGTGGGTGCTCGGCGACTGGCGGCTCGACCGCGAGGCGCGCATCGTGGGGGATTTCGGCAACTTCATGGACGCGAGCCACGCCGGGCGGATCGGCAACACCGTGACGGTGAACGGCGCTGTCCGCGAAACGTTCGAAGTGCGCGCGGGCGAGCGCCTGAGGCTGCGGCTCGTGAACGCCGCCAATGCCCGCATCTTCGGCCTGGACTTCCGCGGCCACGATCCGCTCGTGATCGCGCTCGACGGCCATCCGGTCGAGCCGCACCGGCCCGAGGGCGGGCGCGTGGTGCTCGGCCCGGCGATGCGCGCCGACCTGCTGCTCGATGCAACCGGCGAGCCGGGGCGCGCCTATCCGGTGGTGGACGATTTCTACCGCCAGCGCGCCTACCGCCTGCTCGATCTGCGCTATGCGAAGGACGCGCTGCGCGGCGCACCCGCGCGCGGCGGACTTGCCAGGATGAGGCCGAACACCATGCCCGAGCCGGAACTCGAGCGGGCGGAGCGGCATCGCGTCGTGTTCGGCGGCGGCATGATGGGCGGCATGCCGATGATGGGGATGATGCGCGGTGCCGCGTGGACCGTGAACGGCGCGCCGATCCGCGAGCACGACCATCACCCGATCCTGACGCTGGGCCTGGGACGATCCTACGTGCTGGAGTTTGTGAACGACACGCAGTGGCATCACCCGATCCATCTCCACGGCCATGCGTTTCGCGTCATTGCGCGCAACGGCCGCGCGACGCGCTACCGCGAGTGGCTCGACACGGTGCTGCTCGCACCGCGCGAACGCGCCGAAATCGCTTTCGTCGCCGACAATCCGGGCGATTGGATGTTCCACTGCCACGTGCTCGAACACCAGGTGAGCGGCATGATGGCTGTGATCCGCGTCGCATGACGGTCGCTGCGAGATCGATCGTGGCGGCGCTCGGGCTCGGACTGTCGGCCTGCAGCGAGCCGCCGGCGCCCGGAGACGATGCGCGCGCCGATCCTCGAGCGCCGCAACTCGCCAGCCTCGGAGAGCGGGTGTATGCGCAGGAATGCGCCTCCTGCCACGGCGCGAAACTCGAAGGCCAGCCGGACTGGCGCCGGCGCCTGCCGAACGGGCGGCTGCCCGCGCCGCCGCACGACGAGAGCGGCCACACCTGGCATCACGCCGACCCCGTGCTCTTCGCCATCACGAAGAACGGTCTGGTTCCGCCGCATGCGCCCAAGGACTACGAGAGCGACATGCCGGCCTACGGCGGCAGGCTCTCCGATGGCGAGATCTGGGCCGTGCTCGCCTACATCAAGAGCCACTGGCGCACGGGCGAAGTGCTCGCCGCGCGCGCCGAGATGACGCGAAACGCGAGGCCGCAATGAAACAGATCTTCATCGCTTCCGTCCTCGTGCTCGCCGCGACCGCGGCCGCGGCCGACGAGGCGGCCGTGCGCGGCATGATCCAGCAGCGGCTGGGCGGCATCGAGCGGATCGAAAGCGTGCGCAAAATGCCCTGGGGCGGCCTCTACGAGGTGGTCGTGCGCGGCGCCGACGGACCGCAGATCTTCTACGCCGACGAGGCCGCGAGCGTGTTCATCGCGGGCCGCGTGTTCGACGCCAGGACCGGACGCAACCTGAGCGAGGAGCGCCAACGCCAGCTCACCGCGATTGCGTGGGACAAACTCCCGTGGCAGTGGGCGATCACGAGCAAGCGCGGTACGGGCCGGCGCCAGATTGCGATTCTCTCCGATCCGAACTGCCCCTATTGCAGGCGCCTGGAGGAAGATCTGGCGAAGCTCGACGACCTCACCACGCACATCTTCCCGTATGCGGTGATCAAGCCCGATTCGGTGCGCCAGGCGAAGGCCGTGTGGTGCTCGAAGGACCGCGTCAAGGCGTGGAACGATCTCATGTTCCGCCGCATCGAGCCGAAAGCGCCGATCGATTGCGCCAATCCGGTCGAGGACCTGATCGCGTTCGGGCGCGGGATCGGTGCCCGTTCGACGCCGACCTGGTTCCTCGAGAACGGCGAGCGCTACGCCGGAGCGATGCCGTTCGAGAAGGTGCGCGCGCTGCTCGATGCCGCTTCGCCGGGCAGGCGGTGAGCGCCGCGGCAGCCGGCGTGTATATTTGCGCCAGATCAATTCCGGCGCCAGCGCCCTAGGCACACTGTGCGCGCCTTGCGGCGGATGCTCATGAGAAATCGATCGAACCGGTGGATTGCGCGGCTGCTGCTGGCGGTGATGGTATTCGCGCAGGCAAGCATCGCGTTCGCGGACTGTCCCGCGGATCGCGGCCAGCTGTCGCACGTGCTCGCGACCGACGCGATGGTGTCGTGCGAAACGGGCGTGATGTCGCTGACCGAGTACGGGCCGCAATACGCCAATCGATGCCTCGCGCATTGCACCGCCGACCTGCAGATTCCGGCAGTGGCGGTCGCGATCGTGCGCAGCGCGGCAGACGCGCCGGTGCTGTTCCTGGCGCGCGCAGAGCAAGGCGCGATCCGGCCGGCGGGACTGCAAGGGCCCGCACCCGGTACCCCGCCGCCGCGCATCCTGCTGCATTCCTTCCTGATCTGATCCCACTGCCGTGAGTGGCGCAGGGCTCTCCCTGCGCGACGGCTGTCGCCTGCTTACGGAGGACAAGATGCTTCGTTTCATCGTATGGATCGGTTTGGTCGTTTGCGCGCTGCCGGCGCAGGCGCAAGTTCTGACGCTGGCAGCGGCGCGCGAGCGCGCCCTCGCGCGCCAGCCCGCCCTCAGCGCGCTCGACCTGAACGCGCGCGCCCTGGCCGATACCGCGCCCGCCGAAGGCGCGTTGCCCGACCCGCGGCTCAAGTTCGGCTTGCTCAACGTGCCGACGCGCAACTTCCCGAACCAGTCGTGGGAGGACATGACGCAGATGGTGGTGAGCTACGAGCAGATGATTCCCGGCGGCGACAAGCGGCGCTTGCGCGAGGCCCGCGTGCTGGCCGAGGCCGAGCAGGCGCGTGCCGAGAGCGCCGGCCAGCGGCAGGCCATCCTGCGCGAAGTCGGCATCGCCTGGGTCGACGCCTGGCAGGCGGTTGCGGCGGAACAGAAGGTGCGCGACCTGGACCGCGAATTCGGTCACGCCGCGGAGCTGGCGCGGATCGCCATCGCGAGCGGCCGCGGCGCGCAGGCCGAAGTGTTCGCCTCGCGGCAGATGCAGAGCCTGGTCGCCGACCGCAGTCTCGAGCTGGCGTCGCAGGCCGAGCGGGCCCGCGCCGCGCTCAGGCGCTGGGTGCCCGACGCCGGCGCGTTCGGCCTGCCGGCGCAGCTGCCGGCCTGGCGCGAACCGCCGCCGCTCGCCTCGCTCGCCGCCCTGCTCGAGCACCATCCGCAGCACGCGATGCACGTGCGCGCACAGGGCACGGCCGAAGCCGACGTGGCGCTCGCGCGCGAGGCCGCTACGCCCGACAAGAGCTTCGAAGTGGGTTATGGCTTTCGCGCCGGGCAGAACCGCTCCGACATGCTCATGTTCCAGGTGGCGTTCGAGCTGCCGGCGTGGCGGGCGCAGAAGCAGGATCGACTGCTCGAGGCGAAGCTGAAGCTCGCCGAGCGGGCGCGCGAGCAGCGCGCCGACCACCTGCGGCAGCTGCGTGCGGAACTCGACGCCGCGTACGCCGAGTGGCGTATCGCCGGCGAGCGGCTCGCCAACTTCGGGCGCGCGGTGCTGCCCGCGGTGCGCGGGCGGCTCGATACGCTGATCGCAGCGCAGTCGGCAAACCGCGCCGAGTTCGGGCAGGTGCTCGAGGCGCGGCGGCAACTCATCGAAACCCAGTTGCAGGTGCTGACGCTCGAGGCGGCGCGCGCCCGGGCGCGCGTCGCCCTCGAGTACTTCGAACATGCGGGAGAAACGAAATGAAACAGCTTGTTGCGTTCGTCATGATCGCCGCCGCGTTCGCCGCCGGCGGCTATTGGTACGGGCAGCGCGGTGGGCACGCGCCCGCCACCGAGCCGGTCACGGCGAAGGCCGACGCCAAGGCGGCGGCCAGGGCGAGCGCCAAGGCCGGCGCGGGGGAGCGCAAGGTCCTCTACTGGCATGACCCGATGTATCCGCAGCAGAAGTTCGACAAGCCGGGGCGCTCGCCCTACATGAGCATGGACCTCGTGCCGGTGTATGCCGACGAGCAGGCGGGCGAGGGCGGCGTGGCGGTGAGCGCCCGCGTGCGCCAGAGCCTCGGCATGCGGATGGGCAATGCGGAAATGACCGAGCTGCGCCAGGACCTGGTGGCGGTCGGCTACGTGCAGGCCGACGAGCGGCGCATCGCGCGCGCCGAAGTGCGCACCCAGGGCTGGGTGGAGCGGCTGCGCGTGCGCGCGGTCAACGACCCGGTGAGCGCCGGTCAGGTGCTCGCCGAAATCTATTCGCCCGAGCTGCTGCAGGCGCAGGAGGAGTACCTGCTCGCGCGCCGCATGGCGCAGGGCGCTGACGAGCCGCTGGTGCGCGCCGCGCGCCGGCGGCTCGAACTGCTCGGCATGGGCGGTACCGATCTCGCCAGGCTGGAGCAATCCGGAACCGCGAGCCGCCGCGTCCCGCTGCTGGCGCCGATTTCCGGCGTGCTCACCGAGCTCGGGGTGCGCGAAGGCGCGATGGTGCAGGCCGGAATGCCCGCGTTCACGCTGACCGATCTTTCCTCGGTGTGGATCACGGTGGAGGTGCCGGAGGCGCAGGCCGCAGTGCTGCGCCAGGGGCAGCGCGCCAGCGCCACGGTGCAGACGCTGCCCGGCCAGCGTTTCGAAGGGCGCGTCGACTACATCTACCCGGAGCTGAACGCGCAGACCCGCACCGTGAAGGCGCGCATCGTGTCGCCGAACCCGGCATCGGCGCTCAAGCCCGGCATGTTCGCGAACGTGCTGCTCGCCGCCTCCCTGCGCAAGGCGATTACCGTGCCCACGGAGGCCGTGATCCAGACCGGGACGCGAACCGTCGTGATCGTCCTCGAGAACGATCGTTTCCGCGCCGCGACCGTGAAGGTCGGCGCGGAGACCGAAGGGCGCACCGAAATCCTCGCCGGCCTGAAGGAGGGCGAACCGGTGGTCGCCTCGGGGCAGTTCCTGATCGATTCCGAGGCGAGCCTGCGCGGCGCGCTGGCCCGGCTCGACGGCGGGGCCGCGCCGGCGCCGGCCGACGCGGCCCCGCGGCACAAGGGGCGCGGCAGGATCACCGACATGCACATCGTGAAAGGGCATGTCGAAATCGAGCACGAGGCGATTCCCGCGCTCAAGTGGCCGGCGATGACGATGGAATTCGTGGTCACCGACAAGCCTTCGCTCAGGGCGCTGAAGCGCGGTGACTTCGTCGAGTTCGAGGTGCGCGCCAGGCCCACGCCGGACAACGAATACGTGATCGAGAGAATCGAACGCAAGGTGGCGCCGTGATCGCGGCGCTGATCCGCTGGTCGATCGCCAACCGCTTCCTGGTCCTCCTCGCTTCGGGACTGATCGCCGCCTGGGGCGTGTACGCGGTGCTGCGCACGCCGCTCGACGCGCTGCCCGACCTCTCGGACGTGCAGGTGATCATCCGCACGCCGTTTCCGGGGCAGGCACCGCAAATCGTCGAGGACCAGGTCACCTATCCGCTCACCACGACGATGATGTCGGTGCCCGGCGCCAAGGTGGTGCGCGGCTATTCGTTCTTCGGCGATTCGTTCGTCTACATCCTGTTCGAGGACGGCACCGACCAGTACTGGGCGCGCTCGCGCGTGCTGGAATATCTCAACCAGGTGCAGTCGCGGCTGCCGGCGCAGGCCAGGCCCGCGCTCGGGCCGGACGCGACCGGCGTGGGCTGGATCTACCAGTACGCGCTGGTCGATCGCAGCGGCCGGCACGACCTCGGCGAGCTGCGCGCGCTGCAGGACTGGTTCCTCAAGTACGAGCTCAAGGCGGTCGCCAATGTCGCCGAAGTGGCCTCGGTCGGCGGCATGGTGCGCCAGTACCAGATCGTGCTCGACCCGGAGCGGCTGCGCGTCTACGGCATTCCGCACGGCAAGGTGATCGCCGCGGTGCAGGCCGCCAACCGCGAGACCGGCGGCTCGGTGGTGGAACTGGGCGAGGCCGAGTACATGGTGCGCGCGAGCGGCTACCTGAAGACCCTGGAGGACTTCCGCTCGATTCCGCTGACGATCGGCAAGAGCGGCGTGCCGGTGATGCTGAAGGACGTCGCGCGCGTGCAGATGGGCCCCGAGATGCGGCGCGGCATCGCGGAGCTCGACGGCGAGGGCGAGGTCGCCGGCGGCATCATCGTCATGCGCTCGGGCAAGAACGCGCTGACGACGATCGGCGCCGTGAAGGCGAAGCTGGCGAGCCTGCAGGCGAGCCTGCCGCAGGGCGTCGAGATCGTCGAAACCTACGATCGCTCCGGCCTCATCGAGCGCTCGGTGGCGCACCTGCGCGACAAGCTGGCCGAGGAGTTCGCGATCGTGGCGCTGGTCTGCGTGCTGTTCCTGCTGCACCTGCGCTCGGCGTTCGTCGCCATCGTCACGCTGCCGCTCGGCGTGCTGGCGGCGTTCATCGTGATGCATTACCAGGGCGTCAACGCCAACATCATGTCGCTCGGCGGCATTGCGATCGCGATCGGCGCCATGGTGGACGCGGCGATCGTGATGATCGAGAACGCGCACAAGAAGCTCGAGGGGCGCTCGGTCCAGGGCGAGGCGCGCTGGCAGCTGATCGGCGAGGCGGCCGCCGAGGTCGGGCCGGCGCTCTTTTTCTCGCTGCTCGTCATCACGCTCTCGTTCGTGCCGGTGTTCGCGCTGGAAGCCCAGGAAGGGCGGCTGTTTTCGCCGCTCGCCTACACCAAGACCTACGCCATGGGCGCTTCGGCGATTCTCGCCGTGACGCTGATCCCGGTGCTGATGGGCTACCTGATCCGCGGCCGCATTCCGGAGGAAAGGAAGAACCCGCTCAACCGCTGGCTGATCGCGGCCTACCGCCCGCTGCTCGCCGCGGTGCTGCGCTTTCCCAAGCTGACGCTATTCGCCGCGCTGGTCGCGCTCGGCGCCACCGCGGTTCCCATCACGCGCCTGGGCGGCGAGTTCCTGCCGCCGTTCTACGAGGGCGACCTGCTCTACATGCCGACCGCGCTGCCGGGGATCTCGCCAGCCAAGGCGGCCGAGATCCTGCAGCAGACCGACAAGCTGATCGCCACCGTCCCCGAAGTGAAGCGCGTCTTCGGCAAGATCGGGCGCGCGGAAACCGCCACCGACCCGGCGCCGCTCGAAATGGTCGAGACCACCGTGCAGCTCAGGCCGCGCGAGGAGTGGCGTCCCGGCATGACGCTCGACAAGCTCATCGAGGAACTCGACCGCCTGGTGAAGCTCCCGGGCCTGTCGAACATCTGGATCCCTCCCATCCGCAACCGCATCGACATGCTCGCCACCGGCATCAAGAGCCCGCTCGGCATCAAGGTCGCGGGCAGCACGCTCGCCGAGATCGAGCGCGTGGCGCAGGCGATCGAGCGCGTGGTGAAGGACGTGCCCGGCGTGAGCTCGGCGCTGGCCGAGCGCGTCACCGGCGGGCGCTATATCGAGGTGGACGTGAATCGCGATGCGGCGGCGCGCTTCGGGCTTTCGGTGATGGACGTGCAGTCGGTCGTCGCCGCCGCGATCGGCGGCGAGAACGTCGGCGAGACGATCGAGGGCCGCAGGCGATTTCCGATCAACGTGCGCTATCCGCGCGAGCTGCGCGATTCGGTCGAAAAGCTGAATACGCTGACGGTGGTGACCGAAGTGGGTGCGCAGATTCCCCTTTCGGCGGTGGCGCGCATCGCCATCGCCGACGGGCCGCCGTCGATCCGCAGCGAGAACGCGCGGCTCTCGGGCTGGATCTACGTCGATATCCGCGGCCGCGATCTGTCCTCGGTGGTGGCGGACGCCAAGCGCGCGGTCGAGGCGAACGTGAAGCTGCCGCCGGGCGTCTCGGTCGCCTGGTCCGGGCAGTTCGAGTATCTCGAGCGCGCGGTGAAACGCCTCGTGGTGGTGGTGCCGTTCACCGGAGCGATCATCTTCCTGCTGCTTTACCTCACTTTCCGGCGCATCGACGAAGCGCTGCTGCTCATGATCGTGCCGCCGTTCGCCATGATCGGCGGCTTCTGGTACATCTGGGCGCTGGGCCACAACCTGTCGGTGGCGGGCGCGGTGGGCTTCATCGCGCTGGCGGGCGTGGCGGCCGAGTTCGGCGTCGTGATGCTGCTGTACCTGAAACAGGCGATCGAGGCGCGCGGTCCGGAACTGTCCCCCGCACAGCTGGTCGAAGCGCTCGACGAAGGCGCGGTGCAGCGCGTGCGCCCGAAAGCGATGACCGTGGCGGTGATCCTCGCGGGTCTGGCGCCGCTGATGTGGTCCGAGGGCGCGGGCAGCGAGGTGATGCAGCGCATCGCCGCGCCGATGATCGGCGGCATGATCACCGCGCCGCTGCTGTCGATGTTCGTGATTCCGGCGGCATACTATCTGATGCGGCGCCACTCGTTGAGGCAACCATGAAGGCGGACCAGACCACAGCCTGGTACCTGGTTTTCGGCGCCTGGCTGATCGCCGGCGTATCGACGCTGGGCGCGCTGTTCTTCGGCGAAGTCATGCAGGTGCCGACCTGCGCGCTCTGCTGGTACCAGCGCATCTTCATGTTTCCGCTCGCGCTCGTCCTGCCGCTCGGGCTGTTTCCGTTCGACCCGAAGGTGGTGCGCTACGCGTTGCCGCTCGCCGCGATCGGAGGCTTGATCGCCGTCTATCACGTGCTGGTGGTCGCCGGGGTGATCCCCGAGGCGCTGCAGCCCTGCACGCTGGGCGTGCCCTGCAAGGAGCAGGTGATCGTGTGGATCGGCTTCGTGACCATTCCGCTGCTGGCCGCCGCCGCCTTCGCGGCGATCGTCGTCCTACTGTGCCTCGCCCGTTTCCGGAGCCTGAAATGAAACAGAAAATCCTGTTCACCGCCGCCGCCCTCGCCCTGCTCGCGGCGTTCGCGCTGGGTGTGCTGATCTACAAGACCCGGCAGGGCGAGCAGTCGGCGCAGCTCGCCGAACGCAATCGCGCCAATCTCGTGCGCATGCACTCGCCCAGCGTCGGCCGCGCCGATGCGCCGGTCGAGATCGTGGAGTTCCTCGATCCGGCCTGCGGCACCTGCCGCGCCTTCTATCCGGCGGTGAAGCAGATGATGGCGGCGAACCCCGGCAGGATCCGGCTGGTCCTGCGGTACGCGCCTTTCCACGAAGGCTCGGACCGGGTGGTGGCGATGCTGGAAGGGGCGCGCAAGCAGGGTCAGTTCTGGCCGGCGCTCGAGGCGGTCCTCGCCGCGCAGTCCGACTGGGTAGTCAACCACCGGGCGCAGGCGGACCGGGTCTGGCGACACCTCGAAGGGTTGCGACTCAACCTCGAGCAGATGCGCGCCGACATGGCGGCGCCCGAAATCGCCCGCGTGATTGCGCAGGACCTCGAGGACGCGCGGGCACTCAATGTCACCAAGACGCCGGAGTTCTTCGTCAACGGCAAACCGCTGCCGAGCTTCGGTTACGAACAGCTGAAGGGGCTCGTGGACGAGGCGCTGGCTTCAGCCCGGCGCTAGCGCAAACGCGAGGAGGAACGCCCGATGGATCGCCGCCGCTTCGTGATGGGTGCCGCAACCGTTTTCGCCGCCGGTTCTGTCGTCGCCGCGGCCGCGCCGCGCGTCGCGCTGGTGCTCGGCGGCGGCGGCTGCCGCGGCTACGGACACATCGGCGTGCTGCGGGTGTTCGAGCGTCACGGACTCAAGCCCGATCTTGTCGTCGGCTCGAGCGCCGGGAGCCTCGTCGGCGCGGTGTGGGCGGCGGGGATGAGCGTGGCCGAGATCGAGCGTTATGGCGAGCGCATGAGCCAGAACATGATGCGCGACTGGGTGTTCCCGAAGCTCGGTCTGTTTGGCGGCGGCGCCGTGCGCCGCTTCGTCGACGGGCGCGTCGGCGCCCGCATGATTGAATCGCTGCCGATGCGTTTTGCGGCGGTCGCGACCGACCTGCGGACGGGCGAGCCCGTGATCCTCGACCGAGGCGACCTTGGAACCGCGGTGCAGGCTTCGTCGAGCGCCCCGGGGTTGCTGGAACCGGTGCGCATCGGTTCGCGCACGCTGGTGGACGGCAACCTCGTCGCGCCGGTGCCGGTGGCAGCCGCTCGGCGCCTGGGCGCAAAGCGTGTCATCGCCGTCGACGTCAGTTTCCCTCCCGCGCAGGCGGACCTGAACGATCCGTTCGACGCCCTGTATCAGGGTTTTTCCATTCTCACGCGCAAGCTGGCGCTGGAGGAGCGTGCCACGGCCGACGTGGTGATTGCGCCGGAGCTGCCCAAGCACAACGACATGTCGAGCACGACGCTCGGCTCGCTGATCGATGCGGGCGAGCGCGCGGCGGCTGCGGCGCTGCCGGTGATGCGAGCGTTGTTCGTGTGAGCGACTTTCGATCGCTGGCCGCGGCGCGGCGTTCAGCTACGGCGCTGCCGCGCCGCCTGCATCGGCGGGCAGGGCACCGAGCCGTAACTGCAAAAGACACAGCAGTCGCCCGCCTTGGGCGCAAGGCGCGCGCCGCAGCGGGTGCATTCGTGGAAAAACACGCAGGCGTCTTCGGGCATGTCTTCCACGCTCCCATGGTTGCAATGCGGGCAGGTGAGCGTGCTCTGCAGGACCGTGGCGTTCATTTCCGCGGCGTCGCCGGGTAGCCGGCGTTGGTCACCGCCCTGGCGAGCGCCTCGGGCGAGACTTTTTCCGGATCGTATTTCGCCTCGGCGCTCTTGGTCGCGAGGTCGGCTTTCGCTTCGATCACCCCAGGCACTCGCTCAAGCGCCTTTTTCACCGAAACCGGACAGAGCGCGCAGTTCATCGCCGGCACGTCCAGGACGACGCGAGCGGGTTCCGCCGCGAGAACCGACGCAGCCAGGGCGAGTGCCGCCGCGCTAACCGAGAAGATACGGCGCATAGAACGGCGACAGGACGAGCGCCTTGGCGGCGATCAGCGTGCTCCAGAAGGCAACGCGCTGGCGGCGGCGGGTCGCCGGCGACGCGCAGGCGGTGTCGGGCGCACACGCGGGCGCCGGGCGGAGGTACAGCCGATAGAAGGCGTAGCCGAACGCGGTGAGCGCGAGCGCCAGAAAGATGTAATAGAACCGTTCGAGTTCGCGCAACTGCGCCACCCAGGCGCCGCCCACTCCAACCGTGACGAGCACGAGCGGCAGCACGCAGCAGGTCGATGCGCCGAGCGCCGAGACGGCGCCGGCGGCGATGGAAGCGGATTCGGGGGCGGGACGGGTCATCGGCGGGCATCGTAAACTGCGTACCTCGGTACGGAGTCAAGGGGGGCCAGATGCGGGATTTGACGATCGGGGCGGTGGCGAAGTCCTGCGGGGTGAACGTCGAGACGGTGCGCTACTACCAGCGCCGCGGGCTGCTCGAAGCCCCGCGCCGGCCGGCGGGCGGTGTGCGCCGCTACGGCGACGATGCAGTGCGACGCTTGCGCTTCATCCGGCGCGCGCAGGCGCTCGGTTTCTCGCTCGTGCAGATCGCCGAACTGCTGCGGCTGGAACGCACGCCCGACTGCGGCCGCGCGCGCAAGCTCGCGGCGGCGAAGCTTGCCGACGTGGAGGCGAAGCTGGCCGATCTCGAACGCGTGCGACGCTCGCTCGCCGCGCTCGTCAGCGCCTGCGCCGCCGGGCGCGACCCGCGCAGTTGCCCGATCGTCGAGAGCCTTGCCGCGACGGATGACGCGCGCGCCTGATCCGGACTATATTGCCGCCATGAGATCTCTCGTTACGGCGATTGCCCTGACCCTGCTGCTCGCCGCCTGCTCCAGGGTGACGCAGGAGAACTACTCGAAAATCCAGGACGGCATGAGCGAGCAGGAGGTGATCGGCCTGCTCGGGCCCGCCACCGAATCGGGCGGCATGAGCCTGCTCGGCGTTTCGGGCGGCAGCTCGACCTGGGCCGCGAAGGACGCAGCGATCACGGTCCGGTTCGTCAACGGCAAGGTCGTCGGCAAGAGCTTCCGCAAGGAGCCGGCGAAGTAGCGCATCGCCGTCCACCGGACGGCGTCCCTAGTGCCGGTGCCGGTGATGCAGGTCGGGGTAATGCGGATGCGCGTGCACCAGCGGCTCGTGCCGATGCCGGTGCGCGTGCGGCTCGCGCCCCTCCCACGGGAAATCATGCGCGTGCCGGTGGTGCGCATCGTGCGTGTGCGGGTGGCTGTGTTCCAGCGCTTCGTGCGCGTGCGGATGCTCATGCCGTTCGCTGAGGTGGAGCCAGATGCCCGCGGCCATGAGCGCCGCCGCGATCCAGAACGGCTCGGTGGGCCGCTCGCCGAGGAATGCTAGAGCGAGCGCCGCGCCGAAGAACGGCGCTACCGAGAAGTAGGCGCCGGTGCGTGCCGTGCCGAGCGCGCGCAGCGCGAGGATGAAGAGCACGAGACTGACGCCGTAGCCCAGCAGCCCGAGCAGGCCAGCGGCCGCTATGGCGCCGGCGGCCGGCAGCGCAGCCCCTGCCGCCAGCGCGAGCGCTAGGTTGACCCCGCCAGCGACCAGTCCCTTGAGGCACGCGATGACCACCGCGTCGCCGCCGGAGACCTTGCGCGTGAGGTTGTTGTCGATCGCCCACGCGAAGCACGCTGCCGCGACCAGTAGCGGTCCCGCGAGGCTACCCGCGCGCGGCGCCTGTTCCCAGGCCAGCAGCACGCCGCCCGCCACGATCGCGAGCATTCCGACGAAGACGCGCCGATCGACGTTCTCGCGAAAGGCGGTCCACGCGATCGCCGCGGTGAGCGCGGCCTCGAGATTGAGCAGCAGCGCGCTCGTGCCCGCATCCGTGCGGGCGAGCCCGTGCATCAGGAGCACCGGGGCGATCACGCCGCCGAAACCGATCGCGGCGGCAAGCCACGGCCAGTCGTCCGGCGCCAGCGTCGATGGTTGCCGCGCGCCCGGGCGCAGCCCGAGCCACGCGGCGAGGCCCAGGCCGCTGCCGAGGTAGAGGATCGCCGCGAGGAGCCAGGGCGAGATGTCGCCGAGGAGGAACTTGGCGAGCGGCGTGCTCGCGCCGAACAGCGCCGCCGAGGCGAGCGCGCAGGCGATGGCGTAGCCGCGCGGAGTCATCGACGCCACGTCTTAGCAGCGATCGGCAGCGGCGGCAAGCGAACCGCCGCTGCGCGGGCGCTGGTCCGCGTACGCCTTACGGCAGCTTCACCGCCTGGATGTCGGCCTTGGCGCCGAGGCCCAGGGTCTTCACGAACGACACGTAGTGGCCGCGCGTCGTGATGTTGTCGTCGTGCGCGGCGAAGCCGACCTGGTAGACGCCGCCGTCCTTGAGCGGCTTGTCGTCGCCGTTGGTCAGGCCCAGCGGACGCGCGATCACCACGGTCCACGCGCCGTCCTTCCAGGTGCCGGTGCCCTTGTTGTCGGCGGCCGAACCTTCGGCCTGGCCGAGCACGTAGCGCGGCAGCAGGTCGCCTTCCTTCCAGCCCGCGTTGGCGTCAAAGGCCACCGCGTTCACGCCCCGGATGAGGAAGTTGTCCTTCTTGCGGATCTGCTCGGCGCTGACGGCCTTGGCGCCGAACTTCGCGGCATCGAACATGAACTTCGGAATCTTCTTCTCGGCGTCGAGATTGGACGCGAAGTGGTTCTTGCCGGAATCGAAATTGCGGAACTCGAGCACGTAGCCGTCGTCCACGCCGCCGACCGGGTTGGAGCGGGCCGCGCGCCACTGGATGAGGTCGACGAAGCCGCCCGCGGCCTTGATCTTGGCGATCTCCTCGGGCGACTTGGCCGTGCGCCAGTCCGACGGGTTGGAGCGCGACTCCGGCAGGAACTTGCGGATGTCGTTCTTCTTGATCGCCTTCTGCGCGTCCTCTTTCGAGGCCACGCCCGGCATGTCGCGCTCGCCCTCGTGGCAGGTGAGCCAGCAGCCCTGCTTCGCGAAGCCTGCGACCTTGCCATCGTCGATCATGAGCGACATGCGGTCCTCGTAGATCCCCGGCTGCTTGCCCTCCTGCACCACCTTGTCGAGCTTCGGGTAGCCGTAGACCTTCCACTCCTTGCCGTCG
>SCUF01000038.1 GCA_004298325.1 Betaproteobacteria bacterium
GGGCTGCTACAACTGCCACTCGCAGATGGTGCGGCCGTTCCGCGCCGAGGTGGAGCGCTACGGCCACTACTCGGTGGCGGGCGAGTTCGTCTACGACCATCCCTTCCAGTGGGGCTCGAAGCGCACCGGCCCGGACCTGCATCGCGTCGGCGGCCGCTACTCGGACGAATGGCACCGCCTGCACCTGATGAACCCGCGCAGCGTGGTGCCGGAATCGAACATGCCGGCCTACCCCTGGCTGGCGAAAACCGCCGCCGGCGCCGAAGACATCGAGGCCAGGATGCGCGCGCTGCGCAGGGTCGGCGTGCCCTACCCGGACAGCGAGATCGCGCAGGCGAAGGGCGAGCTCAAGGACAAGACCGAGATGGACGCCCTGATCGCCTACCTGCAGGTGCTCGGCACCGCCATCAAGACGAGGCAGTGAGCGCCATGGACATCAACTTCCTGAGAAGCGTGATCATGCTGGCCGCGCTGGCGGCCTTCCTCGGCGTCGTGTGGTGGGCCTACGCGCCCGCGCGCAGGGCGCGCTTCGAGCGCGACGCGCTGCTGCCCCTCAACGACGACGGAGAACGGCCATGAGCCAGTTCACGAGCGGATTCTGGGACGTCTACATCGCGGTGATCAGCGTGGCGTCGATCGTCGCCTGCGCGGTGTTCCTCAAGCTGCAGAGCGTGCGCAAGTCGGTGGAAGCCGACACCACCGGGCACGTCTGGGACGAGAACATCCAGGAATACAACAACCCGATGCCGCGCTGGTGGGCGTGGCTGTTCTACCTCACCGTGGCGTTCTCGCTCGGCTATCTGGTGCTGTACCCGGGTCTGGGCAGCTTCCAGGGCACGCTCGGCTGGACGCAGCTGGGCCAGCTCGAGGCGGAGACGCGGGCCGCCAACGCCCAGTTCGGACCGTTGTACGACAAGTATGCCCGGCAGGACGTGAGCGAGGTGGCGAAGAGCGCCGAGGCGCTCGCCATCGGGCAGAAACTGTTCCTCAACAACTGCGCGCAGTGCCACGCCTCCGACGGCGGCGGCAGCCGCGGCTTTCCCAATCTGACCGACAGGGACTGGCTCTGGGGCGGCACGCCCGAGGCGATCAAGACCTCGATCACCGAGGGCCGCCGCGGCGTCATGCCGCCGTTCGGTCCGGTGCTCGGCGAGCAGGGCACGCGCGACGTGGCGCACCACGTGCTGTCGCTCTCGGACAGCACGCACGATTCGATCCGCGCCGCGCGCGGCAAGGAAAAGTTCGCGCAGGTCTGCGCCGCCTGCCATGGCGCGGAAGGCAAGGGCAACCCGGCGCTGGGCGCGCCCAACCTCACCGACCGCGTGTGGCTGCACGGCGCGGGCGAGGCCGCGATCGTGGAGCAGGTCACCAAGGGACGGCAAAACCAGATGCCCTCGCACAAGGACGTGCTGACGCCGGCCAAGATCCACCTGCTGACCGCGTACGTCTTCGCGCTGTCGGCGCCGCCCCGGTAGGCGCAGGACGGAAGGCATGGCTCAACCTTCCCTCGGCCCCGCAACCACAAGAAAGGATTCCGCAGTGCCGCCGCCCGCCAAGGCCGGCGGCGGGGTCGTCGACACCGAGCTCTACGCCGCGGACAGGAAGGTCTACCCGCGCGCCGTGAGCGGCTGGTTCGCCGCCTGGCGCTGGGCGCTGGTGTGGGCGACCCAGCTCGTGTTCTACGGCACCCCGTGGCTCGCGTGGAACGACCGGCAGGCGGTGCTGTTCGACATCGTGCACCGCAAGTTCTACATCTTCGGCCTGGTGTTCTGGCCGCAGGACGTGATCTACCTCACGCTGCTGCTGATCATCGCGGCGCTGTCGCTGTTTCTGTTCACTGCGGTGGCGGGGCGCCTGTGGTGCGGCTACGCCTGCCCGCAGACGGTGTACACCGAGATCTTCATGTGGATCGAGCGCGTGATCGAGGGCGACCGCAACCGGCGCATCCAGCTCGACCGCCGCCGCTGGGACGCGCGCAAGCTCGGGCTCAAGACGGCCAAGCACGCGGCGTGGATCGCGGCTGCGCTGTGGACCGGATTCACTTTCGTGGGCTACGTGACGCCGATCCGCGATCTGTGGGGCGAGGTGTGGCGTTTTTCGACCGGACCCTGGGAAACGTTCTGGATCCTGTTCTACGGCTTCGCCACCTACGGCAACGCCGGCTGGATGCGCGAGCAGGTGTGCCTCTACATGTGCCCCTACGCGCGCTTCCAGAGCGCGATGTTCGACCGCGACACGCTCATCATCACCTACGACCGCGAGCGCGGCGAACCGCGCGGCGCGCGCAGCCGCAGCGCCCATCGCCCCGACCTCGGCGACTGCGTGAACTGCGGCGTCTGCGTGCAGGTCTGTCCCACCGGCATCGACATCCGCGACGGCCTGCAATACCAGTGCATCGGCTGCGCGGCGTGCATCGACGGCTGCAACCAGGTCATGGACCGCGTCGGTTCGCCGCGCGGGCTGATCCGCTACTCGACCCAGCAGGCGATGGAAGCGAAGCTGACGCCGCTGCAGACGCTGCAGCGCGCCTTCCGCCCCCGCGTGCTGGCGTACGCCGGGATCGTCTGGGCGATCATCTTCGCTTCGGCGATCGGCCTGTACCTGCGCATTCCCCTCAAGGTCGACGTGATCCGCGATCGCGTCGCGATCGCGCGCGAGGTCGAAGGGGGCCAGATCGAGAATGTCTACGGGCTGCAGATCGCGAATACCGCGGAGAGCGAGCGCAACTTCGAGATCAGCGCCGCGGGCCTGCCGACGCTGCAGCTCGCCAGCGACGCCCGGCTCGAGCTCGGCGCAACCTCGAGCCGCCTGGTACCGGTGCGGCTGCGCGTACAGCCCGGCGCGGTCGCGCCCGGCACGCACCGCATCCAGTTCCGCGTCCGCGCACTCGGCGTCGAGGGCGTCGACATCACCGAAAAATCGGTCTTCATCGTGCGATGAACGCCAAGCCCTGGTATCGCGAACCCTGGCCGTGGATCCTGATGGCCGGTCCTGCCGCGGTGATCGTCGCGGGCGCGGTCACGCTCTGGCTGGCGCTCGAGAGCTCCGATGGCCTGGTGGCGGACGACTATTACAAGCGCGGCCTCGCCATCAACCAGGACCTGAAGCTGCAGCAGCAGGCGACACGGCGCGGCATCGAAGCCAGCGCAACGCTGTCCCGCGGCCTGCTGCGCGTGCGCCTGAGCGGCGCCGCGCCCGAAGCGCTGTTGGCGCAGCTGGCGCACGCGACGCGTCCGGGACACGACCAGAAGCTGCGCCTGGCGCCGGCCGCGCCGGGTGTCTACGAGGCGCAGCTGCTGCCGCTGCCCGCGGGGCGCTGGCGCCTGATCCTCGAGGACCCGCGCCGCGAGTGGAAAATCGTCAAGGAGGCGCTATGAAGAAGGCGATCTGGATCCTGTGGCCGTCGTTCATCGTCGGCGGCATCGGCGAGGTCCTGTTCTTCACCGTTTTCGACCCGAAGGAGCTTTACCTGTTCGGTGAGCCCGCGAGCCTGAGCCGGCACGCGGTGTACTCCATCGGGTTCTTCTTATGCTGGGCCTTCGCTGCGGCATCGAGCGCACTGACGTGCTTCCTGCAGCGCAACGCCAGAGAGGTCAATCAATGAGAGCGCGCCCACTGCGGATCGCCGCGGCCGTCCTGCTGTCGGCGGCGGCGCTGCCCGGCGCAGCGCAGGACGCAGCGCGCGGCAGGCAGCTGTACGAAACCCATTGCGGCGGCTGCCATTACGAGCGGGTGCACCAGCGCGAGCGCAGCCGCTGGCAGGTGAGCTCGCTGGCGAGCCTGCGCGTCGAGGTGGCGCGCTGGGCGGCGCAGCTCAAGCGTCCCTTCACGCTCGAGGATCTCGACGACATCGCCGAGTACCTCAACCGCTCGCACTACAAGCTCGAGCAGTGAAGCTCACGTTCCTCGGCGCCGCCGGGGAAGTCACCGGCTCCTGCTACCTCGTCGACACCGGCGAGGTGAAATTCCTCATCGATTGCGGCATGTTCCAGGGCGGGCGCGAGGCGCGGCGCAAGAACGCGCGCTTCGCCTTCGACCCGGGCGCGATCGCGTTCGTGCTGCTGTCGCACGCGCACATCGACCATTCGGGGCTCCTGCCGCGGCTGGTCGCGCTCGGCTTCAAGGGCGCGATCTACGCCACGTCGGCGACCCGGGCGCTGCTCGGCGTGATGCTGCCGGATTCGGCGCACCTGCAGGAAAGGGAAGCCGATCGCGAGGGCGGCGTCCCGCTCTATACGGTGGCGCAGGCGCAGCGCTGCCTGGAGCACGTCGTGACCGCCGACTATGGCGCCGAGGTGCGGCCGCACGCCGGCGTGCGCTGCGTGTTCCGCGACGCGGGGCACATCCTCGGCTCGGCGATCGCGGAAATCTGGCTGGGCCGGCGCAAGCTCGTGTTTTCGGGCGACCTGGGGCAGCCGGCGCGCCCGATCGTGAGCGACCCGGAGCGCATCGCCGAGGCTGACGTGCTGCTCGTCGAGTCGACCTACGGCGATCGCAACCACAAGAGCCTGGTGCAGACGCTGGACGAGTTCGCTTTCGCGCTGACCGATACCCTGAAGAGCCGCCGCGGCAACGTCGTGATCCCCGCCTTCGCGGTGGGCCGCACGCAGGAGATCCTGTACTACATCGGCGAGCTGCAGCGCCAGGGCCGCGTGCCGCGCATGGACCTGTACGTCGACTCGCCGATGGCGCTCGCCGCGACGCGCATCACGCTGCGCCACGCCGCGCGCGACGAGCTGCCGGGGCTCGAGGGCGTGCGCTTCACCGAGCGCCTCGAGGACTCGATGAAGATCAACCGCATCCGTTGCGGCGCGGTGATCGTCTCGGCGAGCGGCATGTGCGAGGGCGGCCGCGTCAAGCACCACCTGAAATACAACCTGTCGCGACCGGAGTGCGCGATCGTGTTCGTCGGCTTCCAGGCCCTGGGCACGCTGGGGCGGCGCATCGTCGACGGCGCGAAGACGGTGCGCCTGTTCGGCGAGCCGTATCCGGTGCGCGCGAAAGTGTTCACCATCGGCGGGTTATCGGCGCACGCCGACCGCGATGCGCTGCTTGGCTGGATGGCGGGCTTCCGGCGCGCGCCGGGCGAGAGCTACGTGGTGCACGGCGAGCCGCTCGCGGCGCATGCGTTGCGCGATGCGATCGCCGCGCGCTTCGGCTGGCGCGCGCAGGTGCCGGCGCTCGGCCAGACGGTCGCCCTGTGAAGCCGGCGCCGCGCCGCGAGAGCGTGGGCGAGCACATGCGCCCCGCCGCGGCCCGTGCGCGCGCCGACGAGACTGCGGCCGGGGTGCTCGCGCGCTTCGCGGCCGAGAAAGCGGCGAGCGTAGAGCTGATCTGCGTCGTCGATGAGGCCGGTCGCCTGCAGGGTGCGCTGCCGCTCGCGCGGGTGTTCGCGCTCGCGCCCGCGGCGCGGCTCGGCACCGCCATGGAGCGGGAATATCCGCGCGTCGCGCCGGAGGACGATCAGGAACACGCCGCCTCGCTCGCGTTGCATCACGGCGTCGATTCGCTCCCCGTGGTGAACGGCAGCGGCAAGCTGGTCGGCATGATGCCGGCACAGGCGCTGCTGCAGGTGCTGCGCACCGAGCACGTCGAGGATCTGCACCGGCTCGCCGGCATCCAGCGCGAGACCGCGCGCGCGCGCCACGCCATCGAGGACCCGCCGACGCGGCGCGCGCGTCACCGGCTGCCGTGGCTGCTCGCCGGGCTGGCCGGGAGCGCGCTCGCCACTGCGGCCATGGCCAGCTTCGAAGCGACGCTGCGGGCGAAGATCGCGGTGGCGTTCTTCATTCCCGCGATCGTGTACCTCGCCGACGCCATCGGCACGCAGAGCGAGGCGATCGCGGTGCGCGGCCTGTCGCTGACCCGCGTGCGCGTGGGACGCCTGCTGTCGGGCGAACTGCGCACCGGCATGCTGATCGGCGCCACGCTCGGCGCCATCGCCTTCCTGCCGGTGTTCTGGGTCTTCGGCGATGCGCGCTTCGCCGGCGCGGTGGCGAGCTCGATCTTCGCCGCGGGCAGCATCGCCGCGGCGCTCGGCCTGCTGCTGCCGTGGCTGATGGCGCGGCTGCGGCTCGATCCCGCCTATGGCAGCGGTCCGCTCGCCACGGTGATCCAGGACATTCTCAGCATCGTGGTCTATTTCGGCGTGCTGCGCGCGTTCGGCGTCTGAGGCGCCGCGCGCAAAAGCAGCTTGGCGGCTTCGAGCGCGAGCAGCACCGTGGCGGCGGCCAGGGTGCAGACGAGCCAGTCGCCACTGCCGAGCGCCACGGTACCGAATCCCCGCTGCAGCGCCGGCACGTAGAGCACCAGCAGCTGCAATGCCAGCGCCAGCGCGATCGCGGACCAGATCCACAGGTTCGAGCACAGCCCGTGGATCACGCTCGCAGTCTCGCTGCGCACGCCGACGACGGCGAACAGTTGCGCCAGCACGAGCGTGTGAAACGCCATCGTGCGTGCACGCGCGATCTCGCCGCTGCCTTCGATCAGGCCACCGGGGAGCCCGGCATCCAGCACCAGGAGCGTGACCACGCCGGTGACCGTGGAGATCACGGCGATCTGGCGCCACATCGAGCGGCTGATCGCGCCCTCGGTGGCACGGCGCGGCGCGCGGAGCATCAGCCCGGGATCGGCCGGATCGACGCCGAGGGCGAGCGCGGGAGCGGAATCGGTCACGAGATTGATCCACAGGATCATCGTGGCGAGCAGCGGCAGCACCAGCGCTTCGCCCGGCCCGGCGGCGATGCCGAGCGCGCCCGCCAGCACCACGCCGAAGAACAGGACGAAGACTTCGCCCAGGTTCGTGGCGAGCAGGTAGCGCAGGAACTTGCGGATGTTGGCGTAGATCGACCGGCCTTCCTCGATTGCCGCGACGATGGTGGCGAAATTGTCGTCCGCGAGGATCATGTCGGCGGCTTCCTTGGACACGTCGGTGCCGGTGATCCCCATCGCGATGCCGATGTCGGCCGCCTTGAGCGCCGGGGCATCGTTGACGCCGTCGCCGGTCATGGCCACGATTTCGCCGTGCGCCTTGAGCGCGCGCACGATCGCGAGCTTGTGCTCAGGGGAAACGCGCGCATACACGGCGGTCTCCCGCGCCGCAGCGCTCAGTTCAGCCGCGTCCATGCGGGCGAGCTCGGTCCCGGTGACGATGCGCTCATCCGGACGTGCAATGCCGATTTCGCGGGCGATCGCGGCGGCCGCCACCGGGTGGTCGCCCGTGATCATCACGACGCGCACGCCGGCGCGCTGCGCCACGGCGACCGCCGCGATCGCTTCCGGGCGCGGAGGGTCGATCATGCCGACGAGGCCCAGCCAGACGAGTTCCGTCTCTGCGCCGTCGGAAAGCGCAGCGGCGCCGGCATCGGCCAGGCGGCGGTACGCGCACCCGATGAGCCGCAGCGCCTCGCCGGCGAGCGCGTCGATCGAGGCGAGGATCGCGGCGCGGCGCAATGCGTCGAGCGGCTGTTCCGCGGCGCCGATGCGCACGCGTGCGCAACAGCCGAGCAGGACGTCGGGCGCCCCCTTGCTGAACAGCACCAGCTGTTCCGGGTGACGCGCATCGGTGTGCGCGGTGCTCATCATCTTGCGCTCCGACGAGAACGGGATCTCGCCGGCACGGCCGAAACGTTGCGCGAGGCGCTCGGCGGACAGACCGGCCTTGAGCGCCGCGGCCTTGAGCGCCGCCTCGGTCGGATCGCCGTGCACGGCCCAGCGCCCGTCGCGCTCGACGAGCGCGGCGTTGTTGGCGAGAAAACCCACGGCAAGCGTGCGCTCGACCTCGATGCGCTGATCGCCGTTGCCCAGCGCTGCCCCGCCGGCGAGCAGTTCGCCCGTCGGTTCATAGCCGGTCCCCGTGACTTCGGTGCGCCCAGAGGCAGTCACGACGGCGCGCACCGTCATCTCGTTGCGCGTCAGGGTTCCGGTCTTGTCGCTGCAGATCACGGTCGTGGAGCCGAGCGTTTCGACCGCGGAGAGCTTGCGCACGATGGCGTTGCGCCGCGCCATGCGCTGCATGCCGAGCGAGAGCACCACCGTGGTCACGGCAGCGAGGCCCTCCGGCACGGCCGAGACCGCGAGCGCCACGGTGTAGAGCAGCACGCCGGTGAGCGCGACGAGAGAGAAGTCGCGGTGCAGGCCGAGGATCGTGGCGGCGACGATGATGGCGATGGCGATGACCACCAGGCCAAGGGTCCGGCCGAGACGGTCGAGCTGCACCTGCAGCGGCGTCTGCTCCGCCTGCGTCGCGTGCAGCAGGCCGGCGATGCGCCCGACCTCGGTGGCGCTCGCGGTCGCGGTGACGACGGCGCGGCCGTGGCCGTAGGTGACCGCGGTGCCGGAATAGAGCATGCCCGCGCGATCGGCGAGCGCGGCCTCCTGGGGCGCCGGCGCGACATCCTTCGCCACCGGTGTGCTCTCGCCGGTGAGGGCCGCCTCGGCCGTGCGCAGCGACACCGATTCGAGCACACGGGCGTCGGCGGGGATGGTCGCGCCTTCTTCGAGCAGCAGGATGTCGCCGGGAACGAGTTGCGCCGCCGGGATGCTGACGGGCGCGCCGTCGCGCAGGACCGTGGCCACGGCCGCCGAGAGGCGGGCGAGGGCGGCGACGGCAGCCTCTGCGCGCTCCTCCTGGACGAAGCCGAGCACCGCGTTCGCGAGCACGATGGCGAGGATCGTGAGCGCTTCGTACGGAATGCCGTGCGGTCCCTCGACCCACCACACCAGAAGCGATACGGCTACCGCCGCCAGCAGCAGCAGCACCAGGGGGCTTTCGAACTGGGCGAGGAACCGGCGCCAGGCGGGCACGGTCGCGGCCGCGGGCAATGCGTTGCGGCCGTACTTCGCCAGCCGCGCGCGCGCCTCGGCCGCGCTCAGGCCGCGTGCCGCGTCGCTATCCAGACGGGCGACGACTTCGGTCGCGGGCAGCGCATGCGCGTCCGCAATTGGACGATCCACGCTCATCGGGTGAAATTCTCGCGCGCTGCGGGGGCGCGCAGCCTGACCGGCATCAAAGGCGCGGTCGGCTCGGCGTGTCGGTCGACTGGATGCGCCCGGCCGGGCGCGGCGGGGTCAGTCCCCCATCACCGCCTGCAGGCCCTCGATGTCGACGATGCGCACGTGCTTCTGCTGCACCTCGATCAGGCCGTCGTCCTGGAAGCGCGAGAACAGCCGGCTGACGGTTTCCAGCTTCAGGCCGAGGTAGCTGCCGATCTCCTCCCGCGTCATGCGCAGGTGGAAGTCCGAGGGCGAGTAGCCGCGGTGCGTGAAGCGCTTGGACAGATTGAGCAGGAAGGCCGCCAGGCGCTCCTCGGCGCGCATCGAGCCGAGCAGCATCATGACGCCGTGGTCGCGCACGATCTCGCGCGAGAGCACGCCGTGCAGGTGGCGCTGCATGGTGGGGATCTCGCGGCCC
>SCUF01000039.1 GCA_004298325.1 Betaproteobacteria bacterium
AGCCCAAGCGGTGATCCGGCGCCGGCTCGACGCCTGGCTGCTGCTCGACAAGCCGAGCGGCATCACCTCCAACGCCGCGCTGCAGCGGGCGAAACGCCTCTACCGCGCGCGCAAGGCCGGTCACGCCGGCACCCTCGACCCGCTGGCCTCGGGCCTGCTGCCGGTGCTGTTCGGCGAAGCCACCAAGTTCTCGGGCTTCCTGCTCGATTCCGACAAGGAATACCTGGCCGAACTGTGCCTGGGCATCAGCACGACGACCGGCGATGCAGAGGGCGAAGTGGTGGCGCGCTGCCCGGTGGCGGTCGAGGACGGGCAACTGCAGCAGGCGCTGACCCGATTCCGCGGCGCGATCGACCAAGTGCCGCCGATGTACTCGGCGCTCAAGGTCCGCGGCCGGCCGCTCTACGCGCTGGCGCGCGAGGGAACGGAGGTCGAGCGCGCGCCGCGCCGCGTCGTGATCAGCATGCTCGAACTGCAGGCGCGCCGGGGCGATCGCGTCTGCCTGCGCGTGCGCTGCTCGAAGGGAACCTACATCCGCTCGCTCGCGATGGACCTCGGCGCACAGCTCGGGACCGGAGCCCACCTCGCGTCGCTGCGTCGCACCGGCGCGGGCGGCTTCGGCATTGGCGACGCGGTTTCGCTGCAGGCGCTGGAAGCGCTCGACGAGCCGATGCGGGACCGGTGGCTGCTGCCGCTGGAACGCCTGCTGCAGGGACTGCCGCGCGTCGACCTCGACCACGCGGCGGCCGCGCGATTTGCCCAGGGCCGCACAGTGACGGCGGGCGGCGCACTGGCGGGCCGTTGCCAGGTGTTCGACCACGCCGGCCGGCTCATGGGGGTGGGCGAACCCGATGGGCGCGGCGAACTGCGTCCCGTGCGACTGCTCACGCGAGCCGCGGATCTCCTGCCGGCGGCGCCAAAAGCGGAAAAAACCTTGTGAGTTGAAGCGCTTATCGGCTAAAATTTCCGCTTACCCAAGGAGAATTGAGCGTATGGCTTTGCAGGTCGCGCAGAAAGCGCAGGTCGTCAAGCAGTATCAGCGCGCCGGTCACGACACCGGATCGCCCGAAGTGCAGATCGCGCTTCTCACCGAACGCATCAACGGTCTCGCCGGACATTTCAAATCCCACGTCAAGGATCACCATTCGCGACGCGGACTGCTCAAGCTGGTCAGCCAGCGCAGGAAACTGCTCGATTACCTCAAGCGCGCGGATGCCGACAAGTACCGCTCGCTGATCGAGCGGCTCGGACTGCGCAAGTAGTACTTCCCCCAATGCCGCAGGCTTCGCGCGCTCATCGCCCCGATGAGCGCGCGCATCGCCACATCGACGCGAAGGATTGCCATTGAACCCGATCAAGAAGACATTCACCTACGGCGCGCACCAGGTCACGTTCGAGACCGGCGAGATCGCGCGCCAGGCGCACGGCGCCGTGCTCTGCACCATGGACGACACGGTGGTGCTCGCCGCGGTGACGGCGTCGAAGTCGGCCCGTCCCGGGCAGGATTTTTTCCCGCTGACGGTCGACTACGCGGAGAAGACCTATGCCGCGGGCAAGATCCCCGGCGGTTTCTTCAAGCGCGAGGGCCGGCCCACCGAGAAGGAAACCCTGACCTCGCGGCTGATCGACCGGCCCATCCGGCCGCTGTTCCCGGACGGTTTCTACAACGAGGTGCAGGTCGTGGCCCAGGTCCTGTCGCTGAACCCGGAGGTGGACTCCGACATCCCGGCGATGATCGCCGTGTCGGCGGCGCTCTCGCTGTCCGGCATCCCGTTCAACGGCCCGATCGGCGCCTGCCGCGTCGGCTACCTCGACGGCCAGTACGTCCTCAATCCGACCCTGACCCAGCTGAAGGATTCCAAGCTGAACCTCGTCGTCGCGGGCACGGAGCAGGGCGTCATGATGGTGGAGTCCGAGGCGCTCGAACTGTCCGAGGACGTGATGCTCGGCGGCGTGGTCTACGGGCATGAGCAGATGCAGGCGGCGATCCAGGCGATCAACGAGCTGACCGAGGTCGCGGGCAAGCCGGCGTGGGACTGGCAGGCCCCGCCCAAGGACGAGGCCCTGATCGCCCGCGTCAAGGAACTGGCCGAATCCGAGCTGCGCGAGGCCTTCCGCATCAAACAGAAGAAAGCGCGTTCCGAGGCGATCGACGCGCTCTGGAAGCGCGTCTTCGAGCAGGTCGGCGTCGGCCAGGAGGGCGGACCCGATGCCAACGCCGTGAAGGACATCTGTTTCTCGCTCGAGTCGGCGATCGTGCGGGGCCAGATCCTCGACGGCGAGCCGCGCATCGACGGCCGCGACACGCGCACCGTGCGGCCGATCACGACGCGGGTCGGAGTCCTGCCGCGCACCCACGGCTCGGCGCTGTTCACGCGCGGCGAGACGCAGGCGCTGGTCACCGTGACGCTCGGCACCGGCCGCGACCAGCAGATCATCGACGCGCTTTCGGGCGAGTACCGCGAGCGCTTCATGTTCCACTACAACATGCCCCCCTACGCCACCGGCGAGACGGGGCGCTACGGCTTCACCAAGCGCCGTGAAATCGGGCACGGCCGGCTCGCCAAGCGCGCGCTCGCGGCCCTGCTGCCCGCGCCGGAAGAGTTCGGCTACTCGCTGCGCGTCGTGTCCGAGATCACCGAATCGAACGGCTCGTCGTCCATGGCCTCGGTGTGCGGCGGAAGCCTCGCGCTGATGGACGCCGGCGTGCCGATCAAGGCGCACGTCGCCGGCATCGCGATGGGCCTGATCAAGGAGGGCAATCGCTTCGCCGTGCTCTCCGACATCCTGGGCGACGAGGACCACCTCGGCGACATGGACTTCAAGGTCGCCGGAACCGAGCAAGGCATCACCGCGCTGCAGATGGACCTGAAGATCGAGTCGATCAACCAGAGCATCATGAAGATCGCGCTCAACCAGGCGCGCGAGGCGCGGCTCGGCATCCTGCAGATCATGAAAGGCGGTATCGAGGGCTCGCGCAGCGAGCTTTCGAGCTTCGCCCCGCGCATCATCAAGATCAAGATCAATCCGGACAAGATCCGCGACGTCATCGGCAAGGGCGGCGTCGTGATCCGTGGCATCCAGGAGGAGACCGGCACCACCATCGAGATCGAGGACGACGGCACCATCAGCATCGCCTGCGTCGTGGCCGAGGGTGGCGAGGCCGCGCGCAAGCGCATCCAGGATCTCACTGCGGATGTCGAGGTCGGCAAGGTGTACGACGGTACCGTGCTCCGCCTGCTCGACTTCGGCGCCATCGTGCAGTTGCTGCCGGGCCGTGACGGTCTGCTGCACATCTCGCAGATCAGCAACGAGCGCGTCAATGCCGTGTCCGACCACCTCAAAGAGGGCCAGTCGGTCCGCGTCAAGGTCCTCGAGGCGGATGACAAGGGGCGGGTTCGCCTGTCGATGAAGGCCGTGGCGGCGCAGGAAACCGCCAGGTCGGGCTGATCCGGGCAGCGCCGCCCAGGCCATGAAAAAAGGCGCCCTGGGCGCCCTTTTTTCTGGTCCGCCGCGCGCCGCTATTTCGCGACCTGGCGTTCCCGCATCTCGTCGAGTGTCTTGCAGTCGATGCACAACGTTGCGGTGGGACGCGCTTCCAGCCGCTTGAGGCCGATCTCCACGCCGCAGCTCTCGCAGTAGCCGTACTCGTTGGCGTCGATGCGTGCGATGGTCTCGTCGATCTTCTTGATGAGCTTTCTCTCGCGGTCGCGGTTCCTAAGTTCGAGCGCCATGTCCGATTCCTGGCTGGCGCGGTCGTTGGGATCGGCGAACACCGTGGCCTCGTCCTGCATCGTGTGCACGGTGCGGTCGATCTCCTCGGAAAGCTCGGACTTGAGGCTTTCCAGGATCTTGCGGAAATGGGTCCGCTGCTTCGCGTTCATGTATTCCTCGCCCTTTTTCGCCACATAGGGTGCGAAGCTCTTGCGGCTCAGATCCAAGGCCATTTCTTCCGTGTCTGCCGAAAAAACGAAGGTGGCTTTGTAGCAGAAAAGGAAGGGTGCCGCAAGCGAACTCTGCGCCGCCGCGAAACGCCGACGAATCCGGCACTTGCGATTGCCCGGCGGCGGCGCGAAGCGTATCATTCGAGCCCTTCTCGGGGTGTAGCGCAGCCCGGTAGCGCACTTGCTTTGGGAGCAAGATGTCGGGAGTTCGAATCTCCCCACCCCGACCAGGCCCTGACCCGGCAGCTGCCCGTAGCTCAACCGGATAGAGCACCAGCCTTCTAAGCTGGGGGTTGTGGGTTCGAGTCCCGCCGGGCAGGCCAGATTTTCCGTTTCAGCGGTGACCGTAGCTCAAAGGTAGAGTCCCGGATTGTGATTCCGGTTGTTGTGGGTTCGAGTCCCATCGGTCACCCCATCTTCGCGCACTGACGTCAACCCGCAGGCGTTACTGCGGCGACTGCAGACCGGCCCAGCCGTAGATCTCG
>SCUF01000388.1 GCA_004298325.1 Betaproteobacteria bacterium
CGCCGAGGCCGGCTCGAACATCGACTCGATCAGCATGGAGGACGAGCGCTCGATGTTCGCCTCGATGAATTTCGTCATCGAGGTCGCCGATCGCCGGCACCTCGCGCGCGTCATGCGCGCCCTGCGCCGGCTGCCCGACGTCAAGAAACTGACGCGCGGGCGCGAGTAGCCGCGCCCACCCCGGGGGGGCTTGACAGGTTCTATAATTCAATTATGATTGAAATATTGAATTATTGCGGAGCGCGGCATCGTGAACCCCGAGCAGGCGGAGAGAATCACCCAGTACGCGGACATGTTCGCCGCCATGGGAACCGAGTCGCGCCTGCGCATCATGCAGCGGCTGCTCGCCTCGCACCCCCAGGGCCTGGTGGTCGGCGAGATCCAGGCGGCGCTGGGCCTGTCGGGATCGAACCTCTCGCACCATCTGGACAAGCTGCGCATCGAGGGGCTGGTGCGGGTCGAGCGCGAAGGCACGTTCCTGCGCTACCGCGCCAACGCCGCGGCGCTGCAGCAGTTGCTCGCGTTTCTCTATGCCGAGTGCTGCTCGCGCAGCACCGCGGTCAACCCCAGGGCAATCCTCAAGCTGAACAAATAGGAGACAGCATGGAAACTACCGACATCAAGGACGCGGTCAGGGACAAGTACGCGCGCGCGGCGCAAAGCGTCGCCTCGGGCGCCAAGGGCAGCTGCTGCAGCGCTCGCAGCGGCTGCGCCGATCCGATCACGAGCAACCTGTATGGTTCCGGCGACACGGACCAGCTGCCCGAGAAGGCGGTGCTCGCCTCGCTCGGCTGCGGCAATCCCACTGCGCTTGCCGAGCTGAAGCCCGGCGAAATCGTTCTCGACCTCGGCTCGGGCGGCGGCATCGACGTGCTGCTCTCGGCACGGCGCGTCGGCCCGGCCGGCAGGGCCTATGGCCTCGACATGACCGACGAGATGCTTGCGCTCGCGCGCGAAAACCAGCGCAAGGCGGGACTCGCCAACGTCGAGTTCCTCAAGGGCGAAATCGAGCACATCCCGCTGCCTGACAATTCGGTCGACGTGATCATCTCCAACTGCGTGATCAACCTTTCGGCCGACAAGGATCGCGTCCTGCGCGAGGCCTTCCGCGTGCTCAAGCCGGGTGGCCGCTTCGCCGTGTCCGACGTCGTGACGCGCGGCGAGGTGCCGGCCGACATCCGCAAGAGCGTGCTGCTCTGGGTGGGTTGCGTCGCGGGTGCGCTCGACGAGGCCGAGTATCGCGCCAAACTCGCGGCGGCCGGCTTCGAGGCGATCGAGGTCGAGCCGACGCGCATCTACCGCGTCGCGGACGCGAAGGAGTTTCTCGCCGGGCAGGGCATCGACGCCACCGCGGTCGCGCCGCAGGTGGATGGCAAGTTCATGAGCGCGTTCGTGCGCGCGACCAAGCCGGTTGCCGCATGCTGCGATAGCGCCTGCTGCGGCTAGCGCAGCGGGATCGTCAGCAGGAAGTCGCCGCGCACCACGTTGAGCGCGGCGGCTTCGCTTCCGGTCAGGGCTTTGCCCAGCGCGGCAATCGAGGTTACGCGGCTCCGGTTGACCGCAATGATCAGGTCGCCCGGCCGCAAGCCGGCCTGGAACGCGGGCGTGCCTGCTTCGACCGCGGCCACCAGCACCACGCGTTCCTTGCCGCGCACGCCGGCGCGCTCGGCATTACGCAGCGACGCGCCGGCCAGTTGCGCGAGCGTCTCGCCGCCGCCCGCGCTGCGCGCCTCGAGCTCGCCGATGCGCGCGCGGATGCTGCGCTGCTCGGCGCCGCGCTGCACGCGCATCTCCACGCTCTCGCCGACTGGAATGACGCCGAGTTGCGCGCGCAGTTCGGCCGCGCCGCGCACGGGCCGCCCGTTCACGGCAGTGACGATGTCGCCCGTGCGCAGGCCCGCCTTCGCCGCCGGCGAGTCGGGCTGGATCTGCGCGATCGCCGCGCCGTCGCGTCCCGGCAGGTCCTGCATCTGGATGCCGAGCCGCCCGCGCCGCACCTCGCCGAAACGCGCGATCTGCTGCATCACCGCGCGCGCCATGTTGGCGGGCACGGCGAAACCGATGCCGACATTGCCGCCCGCCGGGCCGAGGATCGCCGAATTGATGCCGATCAGCTCGCCCCTCAGATTGATGAGCGCGCCGCCCGAGTTGCCCGGGTTGATGGCCGCGTCGGTCTGGATGAAGTCCTCGTAACCCTCGGGCGAGAGCCCCGAGCGCCCGAGCGCCGAGACGATGCCCGAAGTCACGGTCTGACCGATGCCGAAGGGGTTGCCGATCGCGACCACGAAATCGCCCACGGCCAGCGCATCCGAATCGCCGAACTTCGCCTCGGCGAGATTTTCCGCGCCGATCCTCAGCAGCGCGATGTCGGTGCCGGCGTCGGAACCGACGAGCCGCGCCGGGAAGCGCCGGTTGTCCTTGAGCGTCACCGCCACTTCGCTGGCGTCGCGGATGACGTGGTGGTTGGTGATGACGTAGCCGTTCTTCGCATCGACGATCACGCCCGAGCCCGCGGAGAGCTGCGGCTGCGGCGCCTGCAGGCCGAAAAAGCGCCGGAAAAACGGATCCCGCAGCAGCGGGTTCTGCTCTTCGGGCGAGCGCACCAGCACCGCGATGTTGACCACTGCGGGCGCGACACGCTCGATCACGGGCGCGAGCGTCGGCAGGCCGTTGCGCGTCGCAACCGCAGGGAGCTGCGCGGCGGCGTCCAGGCAAAGGAGAGCCAGGCAGACCGCAAATGCCTTCTGCAGCATGCGCGAAGTTTAGCCCGCGGCGAGCAGCGCCAGCGCGAGCGCGTTCGCGGCCGTCAGCGTCCAGCCCACCTGCTTGAGCCGCTTCGGCGAGGGGGCCAGATGGTTGAGGACGACGACGCCCGCGAGCGGCAGGCAGGCGGCCAGGGCGACGCTGCGCCAGCCCGGGAGCAACGCCAGGATGGCGAGCGCGCCAAGCAGCGCCAGCCAGGCCGTCCACGCGGCCGCGGGGATGACCCAAGGGGCGCGCCCCAGGCTTCGTGCCTTGATGGCGTGCACGCAGAGCGTGGCAACCACCGTGGCCGCGAACCACATCAGAGGCGGTCCCCAGAGGAGCGTTTGCGTGATGCCGCCGCCGGCGGCGATCGGCAGATGCACCGAAGCAAAGGCCGCGGCGGCGACCACCTCGCCGGGAAGCGTCTTGAGATTCTTCGCGAGCACCACGGGTATCAAGGCTGCGGCCAGGACTGCCGGCACGAGTGCCAGCCAGCGGGCGCCGGGCGGCGCCAACCACAGGGCCGCGAGTCCCACAGCGGCGGCCAGCACGGCGCGCAGCGCAAGGTGACGGCGCGCCGGTACGGCCAGTTCCTGCTGCAGACGCTTGCCGCGCACGCCAAGCAGCAGCACCAGCGGCTCGTTGGCCAGAAACAGCAGGATCGCCGCTACCGCGAAAAGCAGGGACGACGCCCCGGGCGAGCCGAGCAGCAGCCCGCTCAGCAGCGGGAATCCCAGCTGGGCGTAAGCCCCGTGTTCGCGTGGCAGCAGGCGCGCATCCATGGCGGCTCCGACAATACCCGCTTTGGCCGTTCGCGCAATCCGGCCGCGTCAAGCGTTTGCGCCACGGCCGTCGCGGCGCCGCGCAATGGCGTACAGTTGGCGCATCGGCAGGCCAAGGAGGATCGCCCATGAAGAGCGTCGCCCAGATTCTCAAGTCCAAATCCGCTCAGGCCGTTCTGACCATCGCGCCCTCGGATTCGGTATACGACGCGGTGAAGATGATGGCGGACAAAGGCGTCGGTGCGCTCCTGGCGACCGAGGGCGGGAAGATCGTCGGCATCATCACCGAGCGCGACTACGCGAGAAAGATTGTCCTCATGGGCCGCTCTTCGCGGGAAACGCCGGTGCGCGACATCATGACCGCTCCGGTGATGTACGTGCGCCCGGATCAGACCAACGAGGAATGCATGGCGCTGATGACCGACAACCGCCTGCGCCACCTGCCCGTC
>SCUF01000389.1 GCA_004298325.1 Betaproteobacteria bacterium
GGCGTGAAGACTTCGGCGGTGATCAACGTCGGCACCGCGACGATTGCCGCGTTCATTGGGGCGGGGGGCTATGGCGAGCGCATCGCTTCCGGACTGGCGCTGAACGACAACATCACGCTGCTCGCCGGCGCGATTCCGGCAGCCGCGCTGGCACTAATCGTGCAGGGGGCGTTCGAGCTCGGGGAGCGCAGATTCGGCTGGATGGCGCGGGCGGGTCTTCGGCGCTGAGCGCTGTTTCCCGACAGCTGCTGGTCCAGCGTTCTCGCGTTCGAGCCCTCGTCGGTGACCCGAGCAAGGCTCGAACTCATTGCAGTGCCCGCTCGCCCCGCTTGAACGCGGTCAAAGTCGGCCCGCGACTGAATGTTGCTTGACCAACTTCCGTACAGTCTGTACAGTTTATGCATGTCGCGCCCCGAGCGCAAAGGCGTGGAAGACGCGCGCAAACAGCTCCCCGCTCTGCTCGCCGAGGCGGAACGAGGGCGCTCGACCATCATCACGCGCCATGGGCGCTCGATCGCGGCGATCGTGCCGGTCGGGCACATCGCGGGCGGGCCGCGGCAGAAGTCGCTCCTCGGGCTGGCGGGCTCCGGCAAGGGGCTGTGGGGCAGGGATAGCGCAAAGACATTGCGTAAGTTGCGCGACGAGTGGGAACGCTAGCTCTGCCGGCCTTGCCCGATGGGGCGCTGGTGCTCGTGGACTCCGCGCCGATCATCTACGTCCTTGAACGACACCCGAGATTCGCGCCGCGGTTTCTGCCGCTGTTCGAACGGCAGGCGGCGGACGAGGTTCAGTTCGCCGTGACGACTATTACGATCGCAGAAGTGTTGACCGGCCCGCTCAAGGCCGGCGAGGAAGCGCTCGCCAAGCGCTATCGCGCGGTGATGAACTCCTGGCAGGTTGTCGTCCTGACAGCGGACATCGCCGAAAGTGCCGCGCGGTTGCGTGCCAGCTTGGGGCTCAGGTTGGCGGACGCAATTCAAGCGGCCAGCGCGATCGCCATCAATGCCGACGCACTCGTGACACATGATCGGGATTTTTCCAGGGTGCGCGCGCTAAACGTGCTGCGTTGACTGGCCCGCGCGGGCGCCGGCCGCGAATATCGCGGGGCGCATCTCCTCCGCCGGCTTCGACGCCCCGATGGTCCTAACCGACCCGCCTGCCTCGGACCTTTTCCGCGGCTTCCTCGTAAATCGTGCGGCGATGGCCGATCGCAAGGACATTGACCGCGCCCGCGGCGCGGTCTACGCGGCAGACGATCCGATACCGCCGCACCGTGTATTTCAGGTCGCCCTCAAGCTCCCGCTTGAGCCTGGCGCCGCATTCCGGATCGGCGCAGAGTTGCCGGATCGCCTCCCGGATCGATCGTTTGACATCGGCAGGAAGGTGGCGGATTCGGTCCGCCACCCGGGGCGGGATGGCAGCCCGGTATTTCACCGCTGACGGGCGCGCCTCTTCGGCCCGCGCAGCGGCTCGCCGAACACCTCGTCGAACGACAGCCCTTTGCCGCCCTTCGCAAAGTAGCGTTCGCTCGCGCGGATCTGCCGCATCAGCTCCGGGTCGCTCAACACGTCGAGCGTTTCCTTGAGCCGTTCGTATTCGCCGACGTTGACGAGCACGGCCGCCGGCCGTCCGTTGCGCGTGACGATGACCTCCTCCTCGCGCTCCATGACACCGGCCACCAGTTCAGGCAGGCGGGCCTTCACTTCGGAGATGGGCAGGGCTTTCAGCATGATCGCGTTCCCGTAGAAGTGACCAGAATTCTGGTCTGATGGCATTCCAGGAGGCGAGCCTCGAGCGGTCAACGACGATGCCCCGATCAGGGCGCGGCTTGCAGGCCGGTATGATTCAGATCAAATCCGGCCCGGAGTGCGAAAGTAGACTGCCGCAACTCGGGGCGCCAGCCCCGTCTCCGGCAATCCAACAGGGGAGATCCATGTCTCAGCTCATAGGCGTGCCGCGCGAAACTTTCGCCGGCGAAAAGCGCGTCGCCACCGTTCCGGAAGTCGTCGAAAAACTGATCAAGCTGGGCTTCAGGGTGGCGGTGCAATCCGGCGCCGGGGACGCTGCCAATTGCGCGGACGACACCTACCGCGCTGCGGGCGCCGAGATCGTCGCCGATGCGGCCACGCTGTGGGCGAAGTCCGACATCGTCTTCAAGGTGCGCGCTCCGGCCGCTGACGAAGTCGGCCTGATGCGCGAGGGCCAGACGCTGATCAGCTTCATCTGGCCGGCGCAGAACCCCGAGCTGATGCAGCAGCTCGCGGCGCGCAAGGTCACCGTGCTGGCGATCGACTCGCTGCCGCGCATGCTGAGCCGCGCCCAGAAGATGGACGCGCTGACTTCCATGGCCAGCATCACCGGCTATCGCGCCGTCGTCGAGGCCGCCAACCAGTTCGGGCGCTTCTTCAACGGCCAGATCACCGCCGCCGGCAAAATTCCGCCGGCCAAGGTCTTCATCGCCGGTGCCGGCGTCGCCGGCCTGGCCGCGATCGGCACCGCGGTCGGCCTGGGCGCCATCGTGCGCGCCAACGACACCCGTTCCGAAGTGGCCGACCAGGTGGTGTCCCTGGGCGGCGAATTCGTGAAGGTCGATTATGCGGAAGAAGGCTCCGGCGGCGGCGGCTATGCCAAGGTGATGAGCGAGGGCTTCCAGAAGGCCCAGCGCGAGATGTACGCCAAGCAGGCCAGGGAGGTGGACATCATCATCACCACCGCCCTGATCCCCGGCAAACCCGCGCCCCGGCTGATCACTGCGGAGATGGTGCAGTCGATGAAGCCGGGCAGCGTGATCGTCGACCTGGCCGCGGAACAAGGCGGCAACTGCGAACTCACCGAGCCTGGCAAGGTCGCGGTCAAGCATGGCGTCACCATCGTCGGCTACACCGACCTGCCCAGCCGGCTGGCGAAGCAGTCTTCGACGCTTTATGCGACCAACCTGTTCCGTCTCTCCGAGGAACTGTGCAAGACCAAGGACGGCGTCATCAACGTCGACATGAACGACGACGCCATCCGCGGCCTGACGGTCATCAAGGAAGGCGGGATCACCTGGCCGCCGCCGCCGCTCAAGCTGCCGGCCCCGCCGCCTGCGGCAGCCAAGCCAGCGGCGGCAGCGCCCGTCGCCAAGAAGGGTCACGGCCACGGCGGGGCCGGCGCACCGGCCTCGGGAACGTCGATGGCGGTCATGTTCGCGGTGGCTGCGGCGCTGTTCTGGTTCATCGGCGCCAACGCGCCGGCGGCGTTCCTCAACCACTTCACGGTGTTCGTGCTGGCCTGTTTCGTGGGCTACATGGTGGTGTGGAACGTCACGCCTGCGCTGCACACGCCGCTGATGAGCGTCACCAACGCGATCAGCAGCATCATCGCCATCGGCGCCCTGGTGCAGGTGGCGCCGCCGCTGGCCGCGGCCGCGGGCGCAGACCGGCCCGAGGCCTGGATCCTGGGGCTGGCGGTGGTCGGCATCGCGCTCACGTCGATCAACATGTTCGGCGGTTTCGCCGTGACGCAGCGCATGCTGCAGATGTTCCGCAAGTAAGGGAGACGAACCGTGTCCGCAACCCTGGCAACTGTCTCCTATATCGGAGCGACGATACTTTTCATCCTCAGCCTCGGCGGCCTCTCCAACCCGGAGACTTCGCGCCGCGGCAACCTGTACGGCATG
>SCUF01000390.1 GCA_004298325.1 Betaproteobacteria bacterium
CAGCACGGTCTCGTTGGCCTGCGCCACGTGCTCGATGCGAAAGCACGGATCCTCGGCCGCGATCTTGTGCAGCGCATCCGACAGGCGCTGCTCGTCGCCGCGCTTTTTCGGCTGCACCGCGAGCCCGAACACCGAAGTCGGCAGCTCGAGCGCCCGGGCGTGGATGCGCGCGTCCTCGGGCGAGTCGTGCAGGATGTGGTCGAACTGGATGTCGTCGATCTTGGCGATGGCGCAGATGTCGCCCGGCACCGCCTCGCCGATTTCGACCTGCGTCTTGCCGCGCAGCAGGTAGAGGTGGCCGGCCTTGATCGGCTTGCGGCCCTCGCCGACGTAGAGCTGCGATGCCGGCGTGATCCGGCCCTGGTGCACGCGGAATACCGCGACGCGCCCGATGTAGGGATCGATCTCGACCTTGATGACATGCGCGAGGACGTGCTTTGCCGGATCGGGCGCGGCGGTCAGCTCGGTCTGCGTGCCGTCGGCGGCGACGTTCACGTAGACGGGCGGGTTGCCTTCCGCGGGGTTGGGCAACAGCTTCACGATCACCTCGAGCAGCTCGGCGATTCCGGCGCCGCTGCGCGCCGAGGTGAACACCACCGGGATCAGGTGCCCTTCCCGCAGCGCGCGCTCGAGGGGGTCGTGCAGCTGATCGGGCGAGATCTCGCCCTGCTCGAGGTACAGCTCCATCAGCTTCTCGTCGACCTCGACCACCTGCTCGACGAGCCGGCGGTGGGCTTCCTCGACGGACGAGAAATCGGCTTCCCCGGAGGGCGCGAAGAAGCAGTCGGATACTTTGCGGGCGCCGTCCGCGGGCAGGTTGAGCGGCAGGCATTCCTTGCCGAAAGCGGCCTGGATCCGATCCAGCAGCACCGGCAGGTCCACGTTCTCGGCGTCGATTTTGTTGACGACAATCAAGCGGTCGAGGCCGCGCTTTGCCGCCCAGTGCATGAAGCGCCCGGTCATCATCTCGAGGCCGTTCTGGGCGTTGATGACGATGGCTGCGGTCTCCACCGCCGCCAGTGCCGGCAGGCTGTGGCCGAGAAAATCCGGGTAGCCGGGGGTGTCCAGGAGGTGAATGCGGTGGCCGCTCGCCTCGAAGCTCGCGACCGCCAGCTTGAGCGAATGCTGCAGCGACTTTTCCAGCGGCGTGTAGTCGCACACGGTAGTGCCGCGCTCGACGCTGCCCGCGGCGGGCACGGTGCCCGAGCGCGCGAGCAGCGCCTCGGCCAGCGTGGTCTTGCCCGACCCCGACTGGCCGACGAGCGCGATGGTCCTGATGGTTTCGGTGGAATGCTTGCCCACGGTGGTTGCTCTCCGGAAAGGGAAAAAAGCGTCTGCGGCGCCTTCGGGCGGAGTTATAGCAGCAACCGGGCGCATGCGGGAAGACGGGGCCGTCCGTCCGGCCAGGCTGCGGTTGGTCCGGCCGGATCGAAGCTCCGTCGCATCGCCGGCGACAGTCCGCGCGCCATGGGGGGATAATCGCGCCCTGCTCAAAGTGGGGCCTTGGGGATGACGAATCGGGCGAAGTGGTGGACCGTGCTGGGCGTGGCGGGGCTCGCGGTGGTCATCGGCGTCGCGGCCTTTGCGGCTGCCCGGCGCAAGGCCGAGGCCGATGCCGCCAAGAAAATCGAACGCCCGCCGCTCGAATTCACGCAGCGCGACCTGGTGCAGCTGCAGCCGCACCGGATCGCGGTGCAGTGGGTGGTGCCGGGCACGGTGCAGGCGGTCTCCCAGGCCACGGTGCGGGCGAAACTGGCGGCGGAGGTCAAGCGCGTGCTGGTGCGCGAGGGCGAGCGCGTCGCCTCGGGACAGGTGGTGGCGGAGTTCGACACGGCGCCGATGCGCGCCCAGCTGGCCGAGCGCGCCGCGGCGCTCGACTCGGCGCGCGCCCAGCTGAGCACCACCGAGCGCACGCGCCAGACCAACGCCAAGCTGGTGAAACAGAACTTCATCTCGCAGAACGCGTTCGACGCGGCCGACAGCGCGCATCAGGCCCAGCTCGCCGCGGTCGCCATGGCGCAGGCGCAGCTGGAGCAGAGCCAGCTGCAGCTGAACGACGCCGTGGTGCGCTCGCCGATCGCGGGCATGGTCGCCAAGCGCCACGTGCAGCCGGGCGAGAAGGTGGGCTTCGATGCGCCGCTGGTTGCGATCGTCGACCTGTCGCAGCTCGAGGTGCAGGCCCAGGCCTCGGTCGGCGACATCGCGGGCATCCAGGCCGGTATGCCGGCCGAGGTCGACATCGAGGGCCTGCCGGAGCGCAAGTTCGCCGGACGCGTCGAGCGCATCAATCCAAGCGCCGAGCCGGGCACGCGCACCATCAACGTGTACGTCGCACTGCGCAACGACGAGGCGCTGCTCAGGACCGGGATGTTCGCGCGCGTCCACCTGAGCCGGGTGCCGCAGCATGAATCCCCGACCCTGCCGCTGTCGGCGCTGCGCGGCGACCATGGCCAGCACCACGTCTGGGTGCTGGAGGGCGGCAAGCTGCTGCGCCGCACCGTGGTCGCGGGCGCGCGCGACGAGCGCGCGCAGCGCGTCGAAATCGCCTCCGGCCTGAACGCCCGCGAGCTGGTGATCGCGACCAAGTTCGACAATCTGCAGGACGGACTGGCCGCCCGGCTGGCGGGCGCGCAGCCGGGTGCGACGGTCGCGGAGCGCGAAGCGCCCAAACCCGCCGCCGCGACCAACTAGGGGAGGCGCGCCATGTGGATGACGCGCGTCGCCATCAACCACCCGGTGTTCGCCACCATGGTGATGGTGGCGCTCTCGGTGCTCGGGATCTTTTCCTACCAGCGGCTGCGCGTCGAGGCGATGCCCGACGTGCGCCCGCCTTTCGTTTTCGTGCGCGTCGACTACCCGGGCGCCTCGCCCGAGCAGGTCGAAAACGACGTCGCCAAGCCGATCGAGAATGCGGTCAACACCGTGGCGGGCGTGAAGCGCCTGCTGTCGGCCTCGTACGAGGGCGTGAGCTATACCTGGACCGAATTCCGGCTGGAGGTCGACCAGGACCGCGTGCTGCAGGAGGTGCGCGACAAGGTGGCGCAGATTCGCGCCTCGTTTCCGCGGGAGGTGAAGGATCCCGTGGTGGAGCGCGGCGGCGACGAGAACGCCGAGCCGGTGGCCTTCTACGCGCTGCGGGGCGACGGCCTGACGCAGCGCGAGCTGACCACGCTCGCCGAGCAGGTGGTGCAGAAGGGCCTGGAACGCGTCAACGGCGTGGGCCGGGTGGCGCTGAGCGGCACCGTGACGCGCCAGATCCAGGTGCGCATCGACCCCGTGCGGCTGACGGCTGTCGGGCTGACGGTGGAGCAGGTGGTGAGCGCGTTGCGCAGCGCCAACGTCAGCGTTCCGGTGGGCTCGATCGCGAACGACACCGCGGAAGCGATCGTGCGCGTCGACGGACGCATCTCGGCGCCGCAGGACTTCGGCCGGATCATCGTGGCGCGCAAGGGCGGGGTGCCGATCGTGCTCGCGCAGATCGCCGAGGTCGCCGACGCCGAGCGCGAGCGCACGTCGATCGCGCGCATCAACGGCAGCCCGGCCATCGGCTTCCAGGTCTTCAAGTCGCAGGACGCCAACATCGTCGAGGTCGGCCGCAACCTCCGGGCCGCGGCCGAGATCGTGCGCAAGCAGCTGCCGGGCGGCGCCGAACTGCGCCTGCTGCGTGCGACTTCGGATTTCGTCGAGCGGGCCGCGGACAGCGTCAAGCTCACGATCGTCGAGGGCGCGCTGCTCACGGTGCTGATCGTGTTCCTGTTCCTCGGCTCGTGGCGCAGCACGGTGATCACCGGGCTGACGCTGCCGATCTCGGTGATCGCGACGTTCATCGCGCTCTACGCCTTCGGCTTCACGCTCAATTACATGACGCTGATGGCGCTCTCCCTGTGCATCGGCCTGCTGATCGACGACGCCATCGTGGTGCGCGAGAACATCGTGCGCCACATCGCCATGGGCAAGGGCCATTACGCGGCGGCGCGCGAGGGCACCGAGGAGATCGGGCTCGCGGTGCTCGCCACGACCTTCTCGATCGTCGCCGTGTTCGTGCCGATCGCGTTCATGAGCGGCATCATCGGCAAGTTCTTCTACCCGTTCGGCATCACCGTGGCGACCGCGGTGATGGTGTCGCTGTTCGTGAGCTTCACGCTCGATCCGATGCTCTCGGCGGTGTGGCGCGATCCGCCCGAGGGCGCGCGCGCTCTGCCGCTGGTGGGGCCGGTGCTCAGGGGGTTCGAGCGCCTGATGGACCGCGTGCACGCGTTCTACGACGCGCTGCTGCGGCTGGCGCTGGCGCACCGCAAGAGCGCGCTGGCGATCGCGCTGGCGAGTTTCGGCGCCAGCGTGCCCATCGCCGGCCTGGTCGGCACCGAGATGATGCCGGAGACGGACGAGAGCTTCACCAGCCTGCGCCTGACCCTGCCGGTGGGCTCGAGCCTGGAGTATTCGGACGAGCGCGTGCGGCGCGTCGAGCAGGTGCTGCGCGAATTCCGGGAGATCGAGCTCATCGACACCAGCGTCGGCGCCGAGGGCGGCAAGAACACCGCCCGCATCAACCTGAAGCTCGCGCCGCGCAGCGGGCGCGCGCTGTCGCAGAAGAAGCTCGAGCAGGCGATCCGCAGGCGGCTGGCGAGCATCCCGGGCGTCGAGACGCGCGTCGGCTGGGGCGGGCCGATCTACGTCGCGCTGCTCGGCAACAACGACGCCGAAATGCAGCGCGTCATCGCCGACGTGCGGCTCAAGGTGCAGGCGATCCGCGGCATCACCGACATCGAGGTGTCGCACAAGGAAGGCACGCCCGCGCTTTCGGTGCGGCTGCGGCCGGAACTGGCCGCGGAGTACGGCCTGACGCACGCGCAGCTCGGCACCATGCTGCGCGCCCTGGTGGGCGGCGAGAACTCGGGCTACTGGCTCGCGCCCGACGGGCAGAACTACGAGGTCATCACGCAGCTGCCGCGCGCGAGCCGCACCGTGTTCGACGACATCGCCAGCCTCAACATCGCGACCGGGCGGCAGCTGCCCGACGGCACGGCCGAAGTGATCCCGCTCAGGTCGGTGGCGAGCATCGAGCGCACGGTCAACCCGGAGAACATCCGGCGCCAGGACCTGCAGCGCCGCATCGCGCTGTGGGCCAACGTCGAAGGCCGGCCGAGCGGCGACGCCGGCAAGGAGGTGCAGGAACTGGTGCGCGCCTACCCGCTGCCGCCGGGGCTGCGCTTCGACATCGGCGGCCAGATCCAGGACCAGCAGGAGATCAACGCG
>SCUF01000391.1 GCA_004298325.1 Betaproteobacteria bacterium
GGTATGCAGTTTTATCGTTGTCTTCGCCGGGAGCTTGAGACGCATCACGAATAGTCCGGACGACTTGGGATCGCCGTCGATGAGAGCGGTTTTGGCACCCGGGCCGATGGACGGAGCATCCTGCCATTTGATGTCGCGCTGCATTACAGCCGTATAGTCCTCGGCCGATACCGGGACCGCCATGAATCCGAACATTCCCAAAGCAAGACCGACTGCCGCAATCCTGACCGTGTTCATAAACTCCCTCCTTGGTTTAAGTTGTTCGCCCCCAACGCTGAGTAAATGCTCCTGCTGCGGCAGCATTTTCCATTCTCGTGGCATGGACTCTACCTCCACCGTGCATGCTTGACCGCAGCGATTCAAGCTACGCCCGCGCCTTGGCGATGTCAAAGCGCACGCGGCCGGATTTGAACCCACGTTCCCCGGGGTTCGCAGGCGCCTCAGGCCGGGTTGTCGTGCTTGAGAATCAGTAGCTTGCAGTGCTTACCGATCTTCTGCCAGGGTACATCAAGGCACCGTTTTGTCACAGCCGATCTGCGCTCTTCAGCCTGACTCCGATGCCAAATCTTTGTTAGCCTTGCGCGCCATGTCATCGCAGTTCACCGCCCTTCAGCGCACGCGGTTCAGGCTCTATCTGCGCATTCTCGCGGTCAGCGCGGTCATCGGCGCCGCTTACGGCGTCATGATCGCGAAGGATGAGGTGTCGCGGCTCGCCGGCAGCCTCAGTGGCGTCGTCAACGCAGTCCTGATCGCGGGAAGCATTGCCGCAATCGAGATCTTTCTGCTGCGTGAAGATTCTTCGATGAACCGGCTGCTGCGTGTGCCCTTCGTCGTACTGGTAGCGGCAAAGACGCTCGTCTATTCCGCGATCGTCGTGGCCGTAGTCACGGGCCCAGCGCGCCTAGGCAGGCCGCTGGACGCGTACACGGAGATGGTGACAGTAGGTTTCTCGATTGCCATCACGGCAATCTTTGTCATCACGCTTCAGGCCGCGAGCTTGATCGGCAGGCGCACCTTCCGCGATCTGGTGCTCGGCCGCTACCGCGAGCCACGCGCCGAGCGACGTTTTTTCCTCTTCGTGGACGTGGTTGGCTCGACGGCGATTGCCGAGCGCCTCGGCGCGCTGGATGCGCACCGCTTCCTGGCCGCGGTGTTCAGCGCCACTGCGGAGCCGATCGCCGCCTGCCGTGGCGAGATCTACCAGTATGTCGGCGACGAGATCGTGGTCACCTGGACCGAGATCGAAGGCAAGCCCGAGGCGCGGCCCCTGCGCTGCTATTTCGACATGAAGGCGGCGCTCGCCGCGCGCGCTGCCGAATTCCGCGCACGCTATGGCGCCGAGCCGGACTTGCGCGCTGCGCTGCACCTGGGCGAAGTGATCGTAGGCGAGGTCGGAGAGCAGCGGCGCGCTATCGTATTTCACGGCGACGTCATGAACACCGCCTCGCGCCTCGAGCACGCGACGCGCGACCTGGGGGTGCGCTTCATCGCCTCCGCCGATGCCCTGCACGTGCTCGGCCCCACGCAGAACATGGTACTCACGGATCTCGGCGCCGTCGCACTGCGCGGTCGCCAGGAGCCGATCCGCGCCAGCGGCATTGCGCTCAGGAACTGAGAGATTCTGCTCCCGACCATCGTCGAACAACCGTTTGAACGTGGCAGGCCTAATCTGATGGAGGTGATTGATGGCTGGTCTGGAAGCACACTATTCGGCCCGCGACATCGAGGCGCGCATCCTGGCGGCGCTGCGCGCGGCCGGATTGAATCCCGAGCAACGCCTGTCGCCCGAGGATCTGGGGGCGCTCGACCATTTCCATACGGGCGGACTCCGCGCCTCACTCGAGTTGCTGGAGCTGGCGCAGATTCGGGCCGAACACCGCGTTCTCGATATCGGAGCCGGGCTGGCCGGTCCCGCCCGGCTGCTCGCTTCCGCGCTCGGCTGCCGCGTCGACTGCCTCGATATGTCGCCCGATTACTGCGTCGGCGCGGCGCTGCTGAATCGGCTGACAGGCCTCGACGGTCGGATCGAAGTGCACCAGGGCAGCGCTCTGGACCTGCCCTTCCCCGACGATTCGTTCGATGCCGTCTGGATGCAGAATGTCGGCATGAACATCGCGGACAAGCGAAAGCTCTACGCGGAGATCCACCGGGTCCTCAAGCCGGGCGGCCGGTTCGCTTTCCAGGAGATGACCGCAGGAAAAGTGGCGACGTCCTACTTTCCCCTTCCGTGGGCCACCGACCCCGCCGACAGCTGCCTTGTTTCGGCCGAAGAGATGCGCTCGGTTCTCGGCGAAAGCGGATTCATCGCTGAACTCTTCGAGGATACCAGCGACGCGCATTTGAGCAGGACTGCCGCAAATGCCACGCCCGCCGCGCCGGGACAGCTGGGTCTGGCGGTGTTCGTCGACAATCTCGCGCAGAAGGCCGGCAACGCACGACGCAGTCTTGAGGAGGGCCAGGTGCGCCTTGTCAGAGGTGTCTTCCGGGTAAACGTCAGGTCGCAATGAATTGAGTTGTTGCGGTTGCAGTCCTTTACGAAATCAAAACAGGGAGGCAAATCATGGGCGTCAAACTGATCAAGATCGGCATCGTTTATCTGCTTATCGGCATGAGCCTGGGCGTCTACATGGGCGCGACCAAAGACTTCACTCTGCACCCCGTGCACGCGCACATCAACCTGCTCGGCTGGACCTTGCTAGGACTATCGGGGCTCATTTTTCATGTTTTCCCGCAACTCGAGCAGAACGTGCTGGCGAAGGTCTATTTCTGGCTGTACAACCTTTCTGTTCCGGTCACCTTGGTCAGCCTGTTCCTGTTCCTCAACGGCAACGCCGCGGTCGATCCGATCCTCGGGCTCGGCAGTGTACTCATCACCGTGTCTGCGGCCTGCTTCGCCTGGCTGCTCTTGACCAAGCTGCCGGGTGCGAACAAAGGGTAAGGGCCGGTCTTTGCGGGCTTTTCTGGAGATGGCGCGCTCGGCAGGATATGAATCCACGACCCCTTGGTACGTAGGGGCGCTGTCTGTCGGTAAGTAACTGATTTATCGGAGCCCAACCGGACCCCACGTCGCCGATTTCGCCATACTTGTCCGGACTTGTCCCGACCAGGTCACGCGAATCTCACGCAACCCGCGCGCGCGGATCGGAATCCGCGCTGATGGATCGCCTGCCTGCGAGGATCTCGCCAATGCGCTAGGCGGGCAGCCCGACCTCCTTCGCCATCCGGTAGGTGCTCATGCCCAGTGGCTTCAGGAATTCCTCGGCCAGCATCTCGCTGGGCGACACCCGCTTCGGTTTCCTGCTGATATCCGTCTCCGACGGCGGACGCTTACCGGTCAGGCCGCCTTGCGCCTTTCGGGCTGTTTGATCAGGGATTCCGCCGGAATGCCGAGCTCGCGGTGCAGCCGCCGGATCATGGCAAGCGTCAGCGCTCGCCTGCGGCCCAGAACCTCGTAAACACGGTTGATGCGGCCGATCATCGGCACCAGATCCTTGGGTGTCATTCCCTTCTGTTCCATGCGAAACCTGATGGCCTCCACCGGATCAGGCAGCTCGAGCGCGTAGTGCTTGCTTTCGTATGCCTCGACAAGCGTGACCAGCACGTCCAGGCGCTCGCCTTCGCGCGTGTCGCGTTCCGCCGCCATCAGCGTTTCGATTTCCTTCAATGCAGTGCGGTAGTCTGCCTTGGTCCTGACCGGCCTGATTTCCATGTCGTCGTCCTCTCAGATCGTCTGCGCGTCGATTCTGTCGTATTGCGCGTGAGTGCCTATGAACCGGATGTACATGACGCGGTACGGATAGTTGATCCAGACCACAATGCGGTACTTGTTGCCCGCAATATTGAACACCACCCTTCCGCCGAGCAGTACGCTTGCGCTGCCGAAATCCCGCTTCAGCTCGGCAGGCGTGCGCCAGTCCGCCTTCAGCACGTGCCGATACCACGCCAGCGTCGGCTCCCGCGCGTCCGCGTAAGCCGGCCTCCCGGTCCAAAACATGCGCAGCGTGGACAGCGCAATGACGCGCATCCCGCAGTTTAGTCCCAGAATGGGACATCGGCAAGCGCGACCGGCAAGAGGTGCCACGACGACGCACACCGATCAGAAAACAAGAGGGCCATCGCATCGCCGCGGA
>SCUF01000392.1 GCA_004298325.1 Betaproteobacteria bacterium
GACGAACGACGCGATGGTCGCGCCCGCACCCGGCACCAGCCCGACGACGATCCCCACCAGCGAGCTGCGCGCGAGCACCATCTTCTGCGTGCCGATTTCGCGCCAGCCGGGCAGCTCGGTCAGCAGTCGCCCCGCGCCGCCCGCAGCCGTCTCGCCGTAGCCGGCGTAGAGGCGCGTGAAGACCTCGCCGATGCCGTACGCCCCCACCATCACCAGCAGGTATTCGATGCCGTCGACGAGCATCGGAACGCCGAACGCAAAGCGCTCTGCGCCGTAGGTGGCGTCCACGCCGACCGTCGATACCAGCAATCCCAGGCACAGGCTGATGAGGGCGTTGCTCACCGAGCCGCCGCCGAGCGAGACCACGCTCGCCAGCCCGAAGAAGATGATCGCGAAGTATTCCGGCGTCGACAGCTGCAGCGCGATGCGGGCCACCGGCGCCGAGAACGCCACCATGACGCAGGCGGAGACGATGCCGCCCGTGAATGCGGCGAGCAGCGTCCAGCCGAGCGCCTTGGCCGGCTGCCCCCGGCGCGCCATGGTGTAACCGTCCCAGAGCAGCGGCACGTCGATGGGTTCCCCCGGCACGCGGAACAGGATCGCCGTGAGCGCGCCGCCGTAGGTTCCCGTGACGTACATCGCGGTCAGGAGCACGATCGCCTGCGTGACATCCATTGCGTAGGTGAAGGGCAGCGCCAGCACGACGCCCATCACCAGGGTGAGCCCCGGCAACACCGCGACGAGCAGCCCGAGCACCAGGCCGACGACGAGCACCGCGAGCGTGCCCGGCGTCATGACGTGCGCGAAGCCCGCCGCGAGCAGCGTCAGCGATTCCATTCGACGTCAGCGTACGCCCAGCGCCGCGAGCAGGGCGAGCGACAGGGCGCGGAACGGGCCCGCGCCCAGGGGCAGCGAGACGTAGACGATCTTCATGAAGATCACCACCATCGCCAGGCTGCCGATGCCGCCCACGGCGAGGGCGACGCCGCGGCGGCGGTAGCCGCCGATCAGGACGAAGGCCGCGAGGAACGCCGCCGTCGCGACGAAGAAACCGAGCCACTCGACCGTGAAGACATAGAGCAGCGTCGCCGCCATGCCGGCGCCGAGCCGCGCGAAGCTCGGCCTGCGTGCGCCCGCCGCGTCGGCGCCGAGGTCGCGGCTGCGCGCCGCCTCCTCCATCAGGCTCTGCAGCACGCCGCTCACCGACTGCGGCCCGGGCAGCAACAGGTTCTTGACGATCTCGTACGCGCACAGTGCGCCGAGGATCGCGAGAATCGCCTTCGGCCAGACATCGGGCCCGATGCGTTCTGCCGGCCCGACGTAGTCGATGCGCGCAGCGACACTGTAGAGCCAGGCGGCGACTCCCAGAAGCAGCGTGTAGGGCGCGGCGCGCGCGATTCTGCGGCGAGTATCCATGGGGGGCGAACCGCGGCGGGCCGGAGGCCCGCCGCGCGCCTCACTTCTTCTTCAGCGCGGCGGCGAAGCTCTTCAGCGCCGCGAGCTCACCGTCGAGAAACTTCTGCGCCTGGTCCGCCGGGATGAAGCTGTCGCGCAGCGCCAGGCTCTCCTTGAGGAAGCCGTAATACTCCGGGTCGTTCGCCGCCTTGGCGATCGCGCCGGCGAGCGTCTTCAGCTGCTGCGGCGGCGTGCCCGCGCGGGCGACGATCGAGCGGAACTGGGGCAGGTAGACTTCCAGACCGACTTCCTTCGACGACGCGACGTCGGCGAAATCGGGCAGCACGCGCTCGCGGTTGAAGATCAGGATCGGGCGCATCTGCTTCTGGTCGAGGAACGAGCGCACATCGCCCGGCTGCTCGTAGAGGATGTCGGCGTGGCCGCCGAGGATCGCGGTATAGCGCTCGCCCGGCTTGGCGTAAGGCACGCCGGTGAACTTGAGGCCCTTGGTTTCCATGTACTTGAGCGCCATGTCGTCGACGCTGCCGAAGCCGAGGATCGCCACCTTGAGCTTGCCCGGGCTGGCCTTCGCCGTCCTGACCACGTCGGCCCAGGTCTTGAGCGGGCTGTCCATCTTCACGAATAGCGCCGACGGTTGCCGGATCATGATGCCGAGCGGAACGAAGTCGCCCGCCTTCCAGCGCGGCGACGAAGTCGCCATCAGCGCGTGCGTATCCGCGATGTAGACCGAGATCGAATAGCCGTCGGCCGGGGCGCTCAGCAGCTTGGTCATGCCGGTGCCGCCCGTCGCGCCGGGGACGTTCACCACCGGCAGCGAAACCTTCAGCTCGGGCTCCAGCAGGCGCGCCATCTTGCGCGCGAGCTGATCGGCGCCGCCGCCCGGTCCCCAGGGCACCACGAACTCGATCGGGCGCGACGGATATCTCTCCTGCGCGCCCGCCCATGCGGCCGCGCCCGCCAGCGCCGCCGCCGCCATCCACCTGCCCAGTCTCATGCTCGTTCGCATCACGGTCTCCTCTCTCACGGTTCCCGGTCTCCCACCCGGTCAGGAAAAGTCCTTGTACTTCGCCAGCAGCCGGTGCGGCTTGCGCAGCGCGTCGCGCCGGAACGGATCGCCGAGCTCGCGCGTGCACATCATCTCGAGGATCGTGGTCCTGCCCTGCTGCTGCGCCCGGCAGGCCGCGCGCAGCGCCTCGCCCACGCTCGAGACCTTGTCGACGACGATGCCTTCGGCCCCCATCGCCTGCGCGATCCCGGCAAAGCTCGGGTTCTCCAGGTTCACGCCGAGGAAACGGTTGGCATAGAAGTCGACGTGGTTTTTCTTCTCCGCGCCCCACTGCTGGTTGTTGAACACCACCGCGGTCACGGGGATGTGCTCGCGCACGCAGGTCAGGATCTCCCCGAAGCTCATGCCCCAGGCGCCGTCGCCGACGTAGGCGATCGCCGTGCGCTCCGGGGCGCCGACCTTGCAGCCGATCATGGTCGGGAAGGCGTAGCCGCAGTTGCCGAACATCATGGCCCCGAACATGCTGCGCGGGCGCTCGAACTTGAGGTAGGAATTGGCCACCTGGCAGATGTTGCCGATGTCGGTGGAGACCATCGCCTCCGCGGGCATCGCTCTTGCCAGCTCCCGCAGCATCTGGCGCGGGTGCATGTACTGCGAGCCCTTGGCCACCTCCAGGCTCCAGCTGTCCTTTTCGAAGTCCCACGAGGCGAGCTCCTTCGCCCAGGCCTCGTTCTCGGCTTTCACCGCGGCCAGCCGCTCGGCGCGGTTCGCCGCGCCGGCGAGCGCCCGGCCCTTCAGGCGCGCCGCGAGCGCCAGCGCCGCCTCGCGCGCATCCCCGTTCACCGTGACGCTGGTTTTCTTCACCAGCCCCAGCACGCGCGGATCGGCGTCGACCTGGATCAGCTTCGCGTGCTGCGGCCAGTAATCGAACCCGTATTGCGGCAGCACCCCGAAGGGCCCCAGGCGCGAGCCCAGCGCGAGCACCACGTCGGCGCGCGCCAGCACCTTCATCGCCGCCTTGGAGCCGTGGTAGCCCAGCGGCCCGCAGGCCAGACGGTGGCTCCCCGGGAAGCTGTCGTTGTGCAGGTAGGAGTTGCACACCGGGGCATCCAGCGCCTCGGCGAGCGCGATCGCCGCCGCGACGCCGTTGGCCTGCGTCACCCCGCCCCCGGCGATGATCACCGGGAACCGGGCCTGCGCCAGCAGCTCCGCGGCCGCCTCCAGGCTCGCGCCGCCGCCGGGGCCGCGCTCGATGCGGATCGGCTGCGGAATCTCGCATTCCAGCTCGCCGTAGAAATGGTCGCGCGGGATGTTGAGCTGCGCCGGCCCCATCTCGAGGATCGCGCGGTCGAAGGCGCGCGCCGTGAGCTCGGCCATGCGCGCCGGGTTGTTCACGTGCGCCTGGTACTTGGTGATCCTGGAGAAGATCGGCAGCTGCTCGGTCTCCTGGAACCCCCCCAGCCCGATCGACAGCGACCCGGTCTCCGGCGTGATCGCCACCACCGCGCTGTGCGCCCAGTAGGCCGCCGCGATCGCAGTGACGAAGTTGGTGATGCCGGGGCCGTTCTGTCCGATGCACACGCCGTGGCGCCCCGTGACACGGTAGTAGCCGTCGGCCATGTGCGCCGCGCCCTGCTCGTGCACCGTCGGAATGAATCGGATGCCGGCCGCCGGAAACAGATCCAGCGCGTCCATGTAGGCCGAGCCGACGATGCCGAAAACGTTCTTCACACCCTGCGCCGCAAGCGTCTCCACGAACGCTTCCGAAGGCGTCATGCGCTGCTTGCCGGTCACGATGGCCTGTACCGGCAGATCCATTTCCTTGCCCATGTGTCGTGCTCCTCGTCCGAGTTGACGCGAATGTATCAGTCTTTACCCCAAATCTCACTGCATGTGCCAGCCGTGGCTCACCACGATCGATTGCCCGGTCAGCGCATTGGTCGGGAACGCCGCCAGGAAAAGCGCCACTTCGGCCACGTCCGCGACCGTGGTGAATTCGCCGTCGACCGTGGTGGCAAGCATCACGTCCTTCACCGCGGCGGCCGCGCTGATGCCGCGCTCCTTCGCCAGCTGCGGGATCTGGCGCTCGACCAGCGGCGTGAGGACGAATCCCGGGCAGATGAGGTTGGCGCGCACGCCGTGCGGCGCGCCCTCCTTCGCCAGCACGCGCGCGAGTCCCAGCAGGCCGTGCTTGGCCGCCACATAGGGACCCTTGTGCACCGACGCCTCCTTCGAGTGCACCGAGCCCATCAGGATCAGCGCGCCGCCGCGCCGGCGGTCGATCATGCGGCGCAGGCAGGCGCGCGTGGTGAGAAAGCCGCCGTCCAGATGCACCGCGAGGATGCGCTTCCAGTCCGCGAAGGCAAGGTCGGCGATCGGCTCCACGTGCTGCAGGCCGGCGTTGCTCACGAGAATGTCGATGCCGCCGAGCTGCTCGGCAGCCTGCGCCACGCCGCGCTCCACCTCGCCCTCGTCGGTGACGTCCATGCGCACCGCGATCGCGCTCGCCCCGAGCGACGCGGCGACGCGTTCGGCGCCCGGGCGCTCGAGATCGGCGACGCAGACGCGCGCACCCTCGGCCGCGAAGGCGCGCGCGATCTGCTCGCCGATGCCGCTGGCGGCGCCGGTGACGATGGCTGATTTTCCGCGCAGTCGCATGGCGGCCGGCTAGACGACGAGGATTCCCGCGGACACGACGACGAGCAGCACCAGCGTGAACTGCCGGAAGCGCGTGTCATTGAATCGCGGAAACAGCCGTCCGCCCGCGATCAGCCCCGCGTAGTAGCCCGGCGCGAGCAGCAATCCGGTCAGGACCGTCGCAACCGGCAGCGCGCCCGCGATCCAGAGCGCGACGATCGCCGCGAGCGACGTGACCGCCACGAACAGCGTCAGGTTCGCGCGCGTGATCTCCACGCGGTCCGGCCCCGAAAGCAGGTAAAGGATCACCGGCGGTCCGCCGATGCTGGTCGCACCGGCCATCGCTCCGCTCAGGGCGCCGAGTCCGATCGAGGTCGAGATGCGCTGTCGACCCTGGTATCGCCAGCCGCGCAGCAGCAGCAGCGAGAACGCGATGACGATCGCGGCGATCGAGCGCCGCAGCGTGTCCGGGTCGGCGCTCACGAGCACATGGGCGCCCAGCGGCACCGTGGCGCACGCCGTCGCGAGAATCGGAACGATCACGCGCCAGCGCATTTCACGGCGCGTGTGCACGAGCATCGGCGCGGCCACCACGGATTCGAGCAGCAGGGCCACCGGCACCGCCACCGCGGGACCGAAGAGCAGCGCGAGCGGCGGTGTCATCACCAGCGCACCGCCGAAGCCGGTGATGCCGCGGACCGCACCCGCGCCCGTGGCAATCGCGAAAGCGGCCGCCAGCATCTCAGGTGCGAAGGAAGCCGCCATCGACCGCGATCGTGTCACCCGTGATGAAATCCGAAAAGTCGGAAGCGAGGAACACCGCGAGCCGCGCCACGTCGTCCTCTTCCGCCAGACGCCCGAGAGGAATGCGCGCCACGATCCGCTCCTGCGCCTCGGGCGTGAGCAGCGAACGTACCATCGCCGTCGCGACCACCGCCGGCGCGATCGCGTTGACCCGGATCCCGAGCGGACCCAGCTCGCGCGCCAGACCCTTGGTCATGGCGACCACGCCGGCCTTGGTGGCCCCGTACCAGACGTTGCCGAACGCGCCGCCGCCTTTCTCGTGCGATACCGAAGCGATGTTGATGATCGAACCTTTGCCGCGGCGGCGCATCGCGGGAACTGCGGCCTGAACGCAGTTGTAGGCCCCGGTCAGGTTCACGGCGACGAGGTCGTCCCAGGCTTCGCCCGTGGTCGCATCGAACGCACCATTGGCGAGGAGCCCCGCGTTGTTGACCAGAATATCCAGTCCGCCGCTCTCGCGTTCGATCTGCTCTACGGCCGCGTGCACGCCGGCGCGGTCGCGCACGTCCAGGCGCAGCTTCGCGTTCGCGTCGATGTCGGCCGCGTAAACCAGCGCGCCGTGCGCGGCGAAGCGCGCGGCGATCCGCGCGCCGACCCCGCGCGCCGCGCCGGTGATCAGCGCGACGCGCCCGTGCAGCTCAAGGTTCACTGCGGATAGGTCACCGCGGGGAACTGCTTCACCTTGCCCCACCAGCCGAGCTCGACGTAGGCCTTCTTCGCCCCGGGGTGGACGTTCTCCTCGGACAGCCCGTGCAGCATCAGATCGGGCGACCAGATTTTCCACAAGGGGTGCAGCTCCTTCATCTTCGGCGCGTTGCGCGCGACTGCCATCACGATCTGGTACGCCGTGTTCTCGGGAAAATCCGGGTGCACGGCCTTGAAGCCGCGCACGAAGCCGAGCGCGAGCGGCTCGCTCTGCTTGGGCAGCTTGCCCGCCGGCAGCGTCACGGGCAGGAAGGTGGTGCCGAGCCTGGCGTTCACCTTGTCGAAAATCTCCTTCGGCACGCCAATGTAGCGCACCGTCTTTCCCGCGGCCTCGAGCTGGCGCATCGGCGGACTGATCAGGATCTCGGTGAGGCTGGGCTCGGTGCCGAAGGCGGTGACGGCGACGTCGACCGAGCCGTCGAGCAGCTGCTGCGTGAGCGCCGCCGGCGTCAGGTGCCGGATATCGGCGTTCTGCGGCGTGATCCCGTAGCCGTACTCGAGGACGAGGCGCGAGAACACGCCCCAGTCGCTCTGCCCGCGCAGGCCGAGGGCGATGCGCTTGCCCTTGAAATCGGCGGGCGTCCTGATCTTCGGGTCGAAGGTGACGAAGAACTTGCCCTGCGCCCACCAGGTCTCCCCGTACAGCAGCTTGAAGCGCAGCGGCACGCGTTCGGGCAGGAACTCCTTCAGCTCGGGGGTTCCGCCCCACTTGAGCGCGAGCTGGATGACCACGTCCTCGGTGCTGAAAGCGGTCTTCTTCCAGTGCCGGTCGTTCGCCATTTCGCGGATGTTGAAGATGTAGCCCGGCGTCTCCTGAGGCAGCAGCGTGACGGGGCTGCCCTCCTTGATCATCTGGTTCATGAGGATGGTGTCCGACTCGGTCGGGCCGCAGCCCCAGGGGCAGAGCAGCAGCGGAACCGAAACCGCCGCCGCCGGCTTCTGCGCCGACACGGCGAGCGGCAATGCGGCAAGCGCAAGCGCGCCCAGCAGATTGCATAACACGGGTCTTGCTTTCATGGCTCTCCTCCTTTGGTCGCGGTGAAAGGCAGCATCCTGACCGGGCGCAGGCCGACGGCGGTGAACAACACGGCCGCCACACCGGCAAAAACGAAAGTCGAGTGGATCGCTTCGGTGATCATCGCCCAGTAGCCCAGCAACGTCAGAGCGCCGAACAGCCAACGCTCGACAGTCGTCAACGGACGGCGGAAATGGCCGAACAGCGCGATCGAGCTGCACCACTGGATGAGCAGGATCTCGATCACCGGCGGCACGACGCTCCAGTCGAGGTTGGGAAACGACAGCAGCTGCGGCCGGTAGACGAAGGCGAATGGAATGATGAAGGTCGTGGCGGCGAGCTTCAGCGACTCGCGGCAAGTCTCCCAGAAACCGGCGCCGGCGATTTTCGCCCCGGCGAGCGCCGCTACCGCGACCGGGGGGCTGAGCGCCGAGTACACGGCAAAATAGAAAACGAAGTAGTGCGCCAGGAACCCCTTGACTCCGAGCTGCTGCAGGAACGGCACCAGCGCAAGCGCCACCACGAGGTACGCTACCGGCGTCGGCAGGCCCATGCCGAGGATGAGCGAGAGCACCGCTGCGCCGATGAGCAGCAGGAGGGAGTTGTCCGGCAGCACCGCGACGAGATACGTTCCGAGCCGCCCCGAAAGGTTGGTGGTCAGGAAGGCCTGCCCCATCGGGCCGATGGCGATCAGCAGCAGCGCGAGCAGGGCCATCAATTCCAGGCCCTCTTCGAGCGCCAGGCCGAGCTGGCGCAGCGACGGCCGGTAGCGTCCCTGGAACAACGACAGCGCGAGTGCGACGACGCACCCCGTGAGCCCGGCCACCGACGGCGAGTAATAGTCGAGCAGCAGCCAGCAGACGGCGACAAACGAGACGAAAAACGCCGGAAAGGTTCGCCACACCATGGCGCGGTCGATCGTCTCGCTCAGCCGGGGCAGCCGGTGCCGGCGGGCGTAGACCGCGATCGCGATCGCGATCCCCGTCATGTACAGGGCGCCGGGGATCACGGACGCCTTGACGACGTCGATGTATTTCATCGACAGGAAGCTCGCGATGATGAATGCGGCAAGCCCCAGCACCGGCGGCATGATCTGGCCCGAGGTCGAGGCCGCGGCCTCGATCGCACCGGCCATCGCCGGGCTGTAGCCGTACTTCTTCATCATCGGAATGGTGAAGCGGCCGGTCAGCACGACGTTCGAAACCGCCACGCCCATCACCATGGACACGATGCCGCTGCCGATGACCGCGGGCCCGGCGGCGCCGCCGGACACCCGGTTGCCCATGGCCTTGCCCATCTCGATGATCGAGTGCAGCATGCCGATGCCGAACAGCACCGAGGCGTAAAGCACCAGGTAGTAGATGTCGTCGACCGCGGTCTGGGCGAACCAGAAGAACCCCTGTGTCGTTCCCAGGCCGACGTAGTTCATGACGAACTTGGCGTCGTATTGGGGATGCGACAGCAGCGGATGCGCCAGCAGGTGGCCGTAGAAGAAATAAGCAATCGAGGCGCCGATCACGAACGTGAGGATCGCGCCCCAGTGCAGCCAGGTCAGGATCAGCACGCCGGCGGTAAAGAGCAGTCCTACCGCCATGTCGAAATGGTCGAAAAAAGGCGCCGCGACCTCGAGCCGCTGGGCGTGCCAGAGGATGTACAGGCCGCCACCTGCCGCCAGCGCGAACCCGGCGAGCGCCACCGCGAGTCGGGTGCGGAACCAGCGCGATTCCGGATCCGCGGCGCGCCGCTCGATGGCGATGCGCACGCTGACCAGGCCGGCCATGAACATCACGGCGAACGTGAAGGCCGCGTAATGCTGCGACGAACTGCGCACGAACCCGAACAGCGCGAGCGTCACGTACAGCGTCAGCAGCCCGCCCGCCGTGCCGGTGAGCACGCGCAGGATCCGGCCGCTTCGCGCCAGAATGCGCCGCTCGCTCGCGCCCATGGCCGTCACGCCGAGAACGTCATCTCGGTGTTGCCGAAGCGCACGCGCGCGTACTCGATGTCCCGGCGCGAGCCGAGGAAGCGGATCAGCTCGTGCAGCGGCGTGGTGCGGAAATCGTAGGCCGGCGGCGCCTGCTTCAGCGGCTCGAGCAGCGGCTTGTCGTAGAACGCCGCCAGCAGCAGGTCCTCGTCGCTCACCCCGGCGCCCAACTCGCGTCGCAAGCGCGGCACCCAGGGTTCGATGTGCTCGCCGGGGCGCTCGGTGACCCGCTCGCCCGGCCTGATGGCGGCCCGCTCGAGAAATTCGGCGGTCGGGGACGCCGCGAGCCGCCCGTAGTAGCCCATCGCGTACTTGCGGATCTCGTCGGGAATCGTCTTGTAGCGCTCGCCCTGCACCACGTTGAGCGTGGCCTGGGTGACGATGTATTGCGCGAAGGGGCTGACGACGATCGGATAGCCGAGGTCCGCGCGCACCCGAGGCACCTCCTCGAGAATTTCCGGCAGCCGGTGCTCGAGCTTCATGGTCTGCAGCTGGTACTGCAGGTTCGAAATCATGCCGCCGGGGATCTGGTGCTCGTAGAGCGCCGGGTCGTAGCGCGCCACCTTGCCGAGGGGCTTGCCCTCGCGCTCCGCGACGCACGTGAAATAGCCGGCGATCTCCTTCAGTGCCCGGGCGTCGAGCGAGGTCCGGCAGCCGAGCCGGCGGGCGCGCGCGCCGATGTCCTCGGTGGCGGGAAGCGAGGCGCCGTTGGCGAGCGGCTCGCTCGCGCAGTAGCCGAAACGAAAGCCGCTCGCGATCGCGATCTCGTAGACTTCGGGCGCCAGCCCCGACTGGCAGTGCGAGTGCAGCTTGAGCGGCACCTTGCCCGCGGCCCTCACCACCGCGGGAAACAGCGTCCGCCCGCGCTCCGGCGTCAGCAGGCCGGTCGGATCCTTGATCGAGATGAAGTCGGCGCCGAGCTTCACCAGTTCCTGCGTGCGCTCGACATAGTAGGCGTCGGTGTGCACCGGGCTCAGCGTGTAGGTCATCATCGCGTTGACCTGCATGCCGGCGGCGTGCCCCGATTTCAGCGACGACTCGATGTTGCGATTGTCGTTGAGCGCATCGTAGACCGTGAGCACCCGGACCCCGAGGCGCGCGAACACCTGCGAGTTGAGCGCGACGATGTCGTCGGGAAAGAGCTCGAACGTGTACAGGCTCTGTCCGCGCGTGAGCGCATCGCAGGGCGTCTCGAGCCGCTCGCACAGCAGCTTGACGCGCGCCCAGGGATTCTCATGCAGATAGCGCACGCAGACATCGAAAACGGCGCCGCCGAGGATGTTGACGTAGGCGTAGCCCGCGCGATCGATGGCGCCGAGGATCGGCGTCATCATGGCGGTCGTCATGCGGGTCGACCACAGGCACTGGTGCGCATCGCGCAGGGTGACGTCGACGACATCGAAGCGCCCGCGGCGCGCGGGGGTCGAGCGCTTCATCCGGCCTCCGGATCGGGCCGGATGACCATCAGCGCCTGCGCGTATTCGACGTACGCGCCGTTCTCGACCAGGAACTCAATGACGACGCCACGCGTGTCGGCCGCGATCGAATTCATCAGCTTCATCACTTCGATGAGGCACACCGTCGTGTCGGGCTCGACGTGCTGTCCGACCTGGACGAACGGGGCCGCGTCGGGCGCCGGAGCGCGATAGAAGGTGCCGACCATCGGCGAGCGCACCAGCACGACGTCCGGCGGGAACTGCCGTTCCGCACCGCGCGACGACGGCGTCGCCACCGCTTCCGCCGCCACCGCGCCCGCGGCAGGCGGCAGCGCGACCTGCGGATGCTGCGCCGCAGCGCCGTTGCTTCGGCGCAAATGGACCTCGACTTCGCCGACCTTGAGGCGGAACTCGGAGAACTGCGTCGTCTTCACCAACTCGACGATGCGCAGCACGTCCTCGTAACTCAGGCTGCCGTTTCGCAATGCCGCCCCCTCCGGAGTGGGAAGCGATGATTGCACGGCCGCGCGAATCATTGCAATAATGAAATATGGAATTCCGTTCACCGAAATCTGCTGCGCCCACCTCGTCCACCCTGCGCGCCTTTGCCGTGCTGGAGCTGATCGCGCGCGCCGAGGCCCCGCCGACGCTCGAGACCCTGACGCGCGCTTGCGATCTCCCCAAACCCACGGTGCACCGCATCCTCGGCCTGCTGATGCGGGGCGGCCTGGTGCAGCGCGATGCCTTCGAGAAGCGCTACGGCGTCGGCCCGCGCGCAGCCGGTTTCGCGCTCGAGGTGCAGATGCGTTCGCCGGATCGCGCCGAACGGCATGCGGTCCTGGCGCGGCTGGTGGAGGAGATCGGCGAGACCTGCAACCTCACCATGCCCGACGGCGACAAGGTCGTGTACCTGGACCGCGTCGAGACGGCGGCCAAGGTGCGATTGCACATGGACATCGGCTCGCGCGTGCCGATGCATTGCACCGCCAGCGGCAAGCTGTTCCTCGCGCACCTGCCGGCGGCGCGCGTGCGGCGGATCCTCGGCCCCGGTCCGCTGAAGCGCTTCACCGAGCGCACCGCCACCAGCGTTGCAGCGCTCGAGCGTGAATTGCGCAGGATCCGAGCCAGCGGCATCGGCACCGACAGCGGCGAGTTCCTGGACGGCTCCGTCTGCCTGGCGGTGCCGGTGAAGGATCCGCTCGGGCGGATCTGCGCGGCCGTCGCCGTGCACGGCCCGGCGCCGCGCATGACGCTGCGGAAAGGTCATGAGTTCCTTCCGGCGATGCGGCGGGCGGCCGGCGAGATCGCGGCGACGCTGGCAGCGCCGCATTGAGGAGTAGCCGATGTCGAACCCCGTCATCATCACCGTGGCGATCACCGGCGCCGTGCCGAAGAAGAAGGACAATCCGGCAGTTCCGGTGACGCCCGCCGAGCAGATCGAATCGACGCATCAGGCCTTCGAGGCCGGCGCGTCGCTGGTGCACATCCACGTTCGCAACCCGGACGAATCGCCAGGCTCCGATCCGGAGCTCTATGGCCGCGTGCAGGAAGGCGTGCGCAAGCACTGCCCCGGAATGATCGTCCAGTTCTCCACCGGTGGCCGCGGCCGCGAGCTCTCGGCGCGCGGCGCGATGCTGTATCTGAAGCCGGACATGGCCTCGCTCGCCACCGGGTCGGTCAACTTCCCCGCCAATATCTACGAGAACCCGCCGGAATTCATCGAGGCCCTGGCGAAGTCCATGCTCGAGCACGACGTCAAGCCGGAGGTCGAGGTATTCGACCTGGCGATGCTCTACAACGCCGCCAACCTGGTGAAGAAGGGTCTGCTGAAGGACCCGCCGCACGTGCAATTCGTGATGGGCATTCCCAACGCGATGCCGGCGCGGCGCTCGATCTTCGATTTCCTGCGCGGGGAGCTGAAGGCGCTGCTGCCGCGCGCGACCTGGGTCGCGGCGGGCGTGGCGCGCCACCAATGGGAAGTGAACCAGTGGTGCCTGGAAAGCGGCGGCCACTGCCGCACGGGGCTCGAGGACAACCTCAGGATCGAGCCCGACCGCCTCGCCGCGAGCAATGCCGAACTGGTGAAGAAGATCGCCGACGCGTGCGCACGCCATGGGCGACATCCGGCGACGCCGCCGGAAGCGCGGGCGATCCTGGGTCTACGCGCGGCCTAGCGCCGAATCCTCGAGAAGCAGGTCCGAAGCTTTCTCCGCGATCATCACCACCGCGGCAGCGGTATTGCCCGAAATCAGCTTGGGCATGATCGAGCAGTCCACCACGCGCAGGCCCCCGGTGCCGTGCACGCGCAGGCGTTCGTCCACCACCGCCATCGGATCGCTGCCCATCTTGCAGGTGCCGGAAGGGTGGAAGATCGTAGCGCCGTAGCTGCGCGCGAATTCGAGCAGCGCGTCGTCGCTTTGCGCCGGCGCGCCAGGGCGGTATTCCTCGGCGATATAGGGACGCAGTGCCGCAGTTGCGGCAAGCGAGCGCGCCAGCCGCATGCCGGCGAGCGAACAGCGCCGGTCCAGCTCGGTGGCAAGGTAGTTGGCCTGCATCGACGGCGGCTCGAGCGGATCGGCGGACCGGATCCTGACCCGGCCGCGCGACTCCGGACGCAGCTGGCAGACCGACATGGTGAATCCCGACCAGGGGTGCGGCTTGGCCCCCGCCATGTCGGCCGACAGCGTCGCGAAGTGAAACTGCACGTCGGGCGTCTTCGACTCCGGCAGCGCGCGCGCGAAGAGGCCTCCCTGGTTGATGCCGATGGCGAGCGGTCCCTTGCGCCACAGCAGCCACCTCAGGCCGATCGCGGCGCTGCGCCACCAGCTCGCGAGATCGTCGTTGGTGGTGATCGGCCGCGTGCACTTGTACAGGAGACGCAGCTGCAGGTGGTCCTGGAGATTTTCGCCGACACCCGCAAGGTCCTTCACCACGGGAACGCCGAACTGCTGCAGCAGCTCGCCGGGCCCCACGCCGGAGAGCTGCAGCAGCTGCGGGCTTTGCAGTGCGCCTGCGGCGAGAATCACCTCGCGCGCCGCACGCACTTCGCGCTCTGCGCCGCCCTGTCGGTAGCGCACGCCCGCGGCGCGAGTGCCCTCGAACAGGATGCGCGTCGCGTGCGCATCGCACTGCACCTCGAGATTCGGGCGCCCCGCCGCGGGACGCAGGTAGGCAGTGGCGCTGCTCGAGCGCCAGCCTTTCCTGGTGAAGAGCTGGTAGTAGCCGACGCCTTCCTGGCGCCCGGCGTTGAAATCGCCGTTGGCCGGAATGCCGAGCTCGTTGCCGGCGCGGATGATGGCTTCCATCAGCTCGTGCTTCTCGCCGATCGCCGAGGTCGCCAGCTGGCTGCGCTCGAAATACGGCAGCACGTCCTGCCAGCCCCAACCGCGGTTGCCCAGCGCTTCCCAGCTGTCGTAGTCCTCGGGCTGGCCGCGCACGTAGATCAGGCCGTTGATCGAGGACGAGCCGCCGAGGCCGCGGCCGCGCGGCCAGTACACCCGCCGGCCATTCATGTGCGGCTCGGGATCGGTCTCGAAGCGCCAGTTGTAGACCGGGTGAAACATCGTCTTGCCGTAGCCGATCGGGATGTGGATCCACAGGTAGTGGTCGCGCGGCCCCGCCTCCAGCAGCAACACCCGATGGCGCGCATCGGCGGACAGTCGGTTGGCGAGCACGCAGCCGGCGGTGCCGCCGCCCACGATCACGTAGTCGTAGCCGGGGGCGCTCACGCCGGCGGCCTGCCGGTGCTCTGCCGGATGACGAGCTCGGCGGGTACTTCTTCCTGCCGCGGCACCTCGTCGCCAGCGAGGCGCGCGAGCATGCGCGCGGCGGCGACGCGCCCGATCTCCGCGCCAGGCACGCGCACCGTAGTGAGCGCCGGCGTGACCTCGGCGGCCATGTCGATATCGTCGAATCCCGCGATCGAGATCGCCTGCGGCACAGCGATGCCGCGGCGCACGCACTCGGTGAGCGCGCCGAGCGCCAGCACGTCGTTGCCGCACACCAGCGCCGTGAAGCCCGGCGCACGGCCGAGCAGCTCGATGAAGGCGCGCCGCCCGTGCGGCGCCGAGAACTTGGTCTCGAAAACGCGTTCGGCGCGCAGCTCGATGCCGCGCCCGGCAAGCGCCTCGCGCACGCCCACCAGCCGCTCGCGCGCACGGTCGTTGTGCGCCGTAAAGCCGGCGATGACCGCGAACTCGCGGTGACCGAGGTCGAGCAGGTGTTGCGTGATGCGGATCGAAGCAAAGCGGTGCGCAATGCCGACACAGGGGTGATGGCCGGACGGGTCGAGCGACCACATCAGCTCGTACGGCACGCCGGAGCGCGACAGCAGCTCGAACAGCGCGGGATCGTGATCCATGCCGACGAGCTCGAGGCCATCCACGCCGCGCTCGATGAGCGCACGCGTGGCGCCGAGCTCACCCGCCGGATCGTATTCGTGCGTAGCGAGCAGCAGCGTATAGCCGGCGGCGGCGAGATCGTGCGCCAGCGCCTGGGTCGCGGCGGCGAAGATCGGGTTGTCGACCGGCGGAAATACCGCGCCGATGGTGCGCGAGCGCCGCGTCGCGAGCGCGCGCGCGGCGCCATGCGGCACGTAGCCGAGCATGGCGGCGACTTCGCGCACCCGCTCGCGCGTCGCGGCCTTCACCAGTTCGGGATCGGCAAGCGCGCGCGACGCCGTGGCGAGCGACACGCCCGCGGTGCGCGCCACATCGCTCAGCTTGGGGTTGGTCCGGCGCGTCATCGGATACCACTCTAGCACCCCGCCCAGCGTTCTGAAAACGCTTGTAGCCGTTTTCTGTTGCGCCGCAGCTTGACTATGAAGATTCCATTGAATAGTGTCTGCAAGCGTTTTCATTCACTGACACCGAGGGGGACAGCATGGTTCAGTTTCGGGAGCTGCTGAGAGGATTCGTTGCGCTCGCACTGGGCGTCGCGCTGGCGCCGGATGCGGCGTTGGCGCAGGGCAAGCCGGTCAAGATCCGCGTCCAGTCGGTGATCCCGACTTCGGCAGATGAAGTCACGATGCTGAAGGAGTTCGCCAAGGATGTCGAAGACCTGACCAACAAGTCGGTGACCTTCGAGGTCCTGCCCGCGGGTGCCGTGGTCGGCGTCAACGACACCCTGGACGCGGTGGACAAGGGGCTGATCGAGGGCGGCTTCGCGTGGACGCACTACTGGTCGGGCAAGCACCCGGCAGCGACGCTGTTCGGCTCCCCGGCCGCGGGCTCGGGCGTCGGCATGGACAACTTCGCGTGGGTATCGTGGTTCCTGTACGGCGGCGGCAAGCAGCTCTACGACGACCTGTGGAAGGAGATGAAGGTCAACGTCAAGGGCTTCATCCTGCAGCCGGTCGGGCCGGAGGCGCTGGGCTGGTTCAAGAACCCGATCAACTCGATGGCGGATTTCAGGAAGCTGCGCTTTCGCACGCCGCCCGGAATTCCAGGCCAGATCTACAAGGACATCGGCGTCGCGGCGGTCGCGATGGGCGGCGGCGACATCCTGCCGGCGCTCGAAAAAGGCGTGATCGACGGCGCCGAGTGGTGCTGCCCGAAGCCCGACATGACCTTCGGCTTCCACAAGGTGCTCAAGCACTACTACCAGCAGGGCCTGCACCAGGTGGTGGTGAACGCCGACCTCTACATCAACGGCGACGTCTGGAAGAAGCTCACCCCCGGGCAGCAGAAGGCGATCGAGGTCTCGGCCAACGCCTCGCTCATGAAGACCGTCGCCTACCGCATCACCGAGAACGGCAAGGCGCTCAAGGAGCTGGTCGACAAGCACGGCGTGATCCTGCACGAGACGCCCGCCGACTACTTCACCGAGTACAGCGCCGCGGCGATGAAGAACTTCGAGGCGAACGCGAAGCAGAATGCGTTCTTCAAGAAGGTCTGGGACAGCCAGAAAGCGTTTGCCGAAACCGCGATCCCGTTCTGGGCCGACGCGCAGAAGTCGAACGCCGCCCTGGGCGGGGCCTACGCTGCCGAGCTGAAGAAACGCAAGAAGTAGCGCGCATGCGGCACCGCGAAAGGAGCCGCTGACGGAAGCGGGCCGCAGGGCCCGCTTCTTTTTTTGTCCGCATCGGGGAACGACGCCATGTCCGAAACACCGCTCATCGCCGACGACCTGGTCGCCGGCCGGCGCGCCGATCCGCCGGCGGGCATGCCCGGCGACATGCCGCGCTGGATGGCGACGACCATCCTCGCCATCGACCGCTTCAGCCTCTGGATCGGGCGTCTCGTGAGCTGGCTCACCCTGCCGCTGATGGGCGCGATGGCCTACGAGATCGCGGCGCGCTACCTGTACACCGCCCCCACCGCCTGGGCCTACGACATCAGCCGCATGCTCTACGGCGCCCTCTTCGTGCTCGGCGCCGGATATGCGCTGTCCAGGGGCGTGCACATCCGGTCGGACTTCCTGTACCGCAACTGGTCGGTGCGCAACCAGGGCCGCGTCGACACCGCGCTCTACGTGATCCTGTATTTCCCCAGCCTGCTGATCTTCCTCTGGGTGGCCTCGAACTGGGCCTGGACCTCCGTAGTGCGCGCCGAGCGCGGCATGGACACCTCCTGGATGCCGCTCCTCGGCCCGATCAAGAGCTGCCTGCCCTTCGGCATCCTGTTCCTGCTCATCCAGGGCGTGTCGGAACTCCTCAAGTCCCTCTACGCGGCGCAGAAGGGACGCTGGCCGAACGCATGAGCCCGGAGTTCATCGGCCTGATCATGGTCGCCGCGATGCTCGCCGGCATCTTCGTCGGCTTTCCCATCTCGTTCACGCTGATCTTCCTCGGCCTGATCTTCGGCTACTGGGGTTTCGGCGAGCTGGTGTTCTACCTGCTCACGCTGCAGTTCAACGCCACCATGATGGAGCAGACGCTCGCCGCGGTGCCGCTGTTCGTCTTCATGGGCATCATGATGGAGCAGGCCAACCTGATGGAGCGCCTGTTCGACTCGGTGCAGAAGATCCTCGCCGGGGTGAAGGGCTCGCTGTACCTCGCGGTGATGTTCGTGGCGACGATCTTCGCCGCCGCGACCGGCATCGTCGGCGCCTCGGTCACGATCCTCGGCATCATGGCGGGCAAGCCGATGATCCGCTCCGGCTACGACGTCAAGCTCTCCGCGGGGCTGATCGCCGCCGGCGGCACGCTCGGCATCCTGATTCCGCCCTCGATCATGCTGGTCGTGATGGGTCCGGTGCTCGAGGTGCCGGTGACCACCCTGTTCGCCGCCGCGATCCTGCCCGGCATCCTCCTCGCCACGCTGTTCACCGGCTACGCGATGCTGCGCTGCCTGGTCGACCCGAAGCTCGGCCCTCCCCTCGCGCTGGAACGGCGCGCGGTCGGCGCCGCTGCCCTGTGGGTCGAATTCTTCGCCGGCCTCGTGCCGCCGGCCGTGCTGGTGCTCGCGGCGCTCGGCAGCATCGTGTTCGGCATCGCGACGCCGACCGAGGGCGCGGCCTGCGGCGCGGCCGGGTCGCTGCTGCTCACGCTCGCCTACCGCCGCCTCACCTGGCCGCGGCTGAAGGATGCGCTCGTCAAGACGCTCGAGATCTCGGTCCTGATCCTGTTTCTCGTCGCGACGTCGAACTTCTTCGGTGCGGTGTTCGCGCGCCTCGGCACGCCGACCCTGCTGACGGACGCGCTGCTCGGCCTGGATCTGAACCGCTACGTGGTGCTGTTTTTCATCATGGGACTGATCTTCCTGCTCGGCTGGCCGCTGGAATGGGTGCCGATCGTGCTCATCGTGGTGCCGTTCCTGCTGCCGCTCGTCGTCAAGCTCGGCTTCGACCTGACCTGGTTCGGGATCCTCGTCGCCGTGAACCTGCAGACCGCGTGGCTGTCGCCGCCGGTGGCGCTTTCGGCCTACTTCCTCAAGGGCGTGGTGCCGCAATGGGAATTGACCGACATCTACAAGGGCATGCTGCAGTTCATGGGGCTGCAGCTGTTCGCGCTGGTGCTGATCATCATCTTTCCGGAAATCGCGCTCTGGCTGCCGAAGCTCATCTACAGCAAATAGGACGCGCATCGTGACGATCGAATATCTCAAGCGGGCGGCGAAGACGCCCGAAAGCGAAACCGCCGCCGCGCGCCGGATAGCGGAGGCAATGCTCGCCGAGATCGAGCGGCGCGGCGAGGCCGCGGTGCGCGAATACGCGGCGAAGCTGGATCGGTGGACGGGCGAAATCGTGGTCACGCCCGACGAGATCGAGCGGCGCACGCGCGCCCTCGCCCCGGGGATCCGGCACGACATCGAGTTCGCCACCGCTCAGGTGCGGCGCTTCGCGGCCGCGCAGCGCGCCTCGCTGAGCGAGTTCGCGACCGAAGTGTCTCCGGGCCTCGTCGCCGGCCAGCGGCTGATCCCGGTCAACGTCGCGGGCTGCTATGTACCCGCGGGACGCTACGCGCATATCGCCTCCGCCTACATGGCCGTAGCGACCGCCAAGGCGGCGGGCGTCCCCACGGTCATCGCCTGCTCGACGCCGTTCCGCGGCGAAGGCATCCACCCGCAGATTCTCTACGCCATGCAAGTCGCGGGCGCCGACGTCATCCTGACGCTAGGCGGAGTGCAGGCGATCGCGTCCCTCGCCTACGGCCTGTTCAGCGGCAAGCCCGCCGACATCGTGGTCGGGCCGGGCAACAAGTTCGTCGCCGAAGCGAAGCGCATACTGTTCGGCAAAGTTGGCATCGACGTCTTCGCCGGCCCTACCGAAATCGCGGTGATCGCCGACGCGTCGGCCGATCCCGCGATCGTGGCCTCGGACCTGGTGGGACAGGCCGAGCATGGGAACGAGTCGCCGGCCTGGCTCGTCAGCACCTCGCGCGCCCTCGCCGAGGACGTGATGCGCCGCATGCAACCGCTGATCGACAGGCTCCCGCCTGCCGCGCGCGACGCCGCCAGCGCGGCGTGGCGCGATTATGGCGAGGTGGTGCTGTGCGCCACGCGCGAGGAAGCGGCGCGGGTTTCCGACCGCTATGCGGCGGAGCACCTCGAAGTGCACGCGGCCGATCTCGACTGGTGGCTCGCGAACCTCACCTGCTACGGCTCACTATTCCTCGGCGAAGAAACCACGGTCGCCTACGGCGACAAGGCCGCGGGCCCCAACCACATCCTGCCGACCAAGGGCGCGGCGCGCTACTCGGGGGGACTGTCGGTGCACAAGTTCATCAAGACCGTCACCTGGCAGCGGATGACGCGCGCGGCAAACCGGGAAGTCGCGCAGGTCACCGCGCGCATCTCGCGCCTCGAAGGCATGGAAGCGCACGCGCGCACCGCCGACGAGCGCCTGGCGAAATACTTTCCGGGCGAGAATTTCGACCGCGGAATGCCGATCGTGCAGTGAACGCTCAGCGCCGACCGGTGGCCGTGGGCCCGGTTCCGGTTCCGGTGTCGCCGGCCCCGGAGATCGCGGCCAGCACCGCGCCGGCGAGCGCAGTCCCCACGAGCGGACCGGCGGTAACCGCCTTCACCGCCGCACCGACAGCGCCAGCGCCTGCCGGACCTGGAACACCGCCAGCCGCAGGCAGGCCGCCTGCGGGCGGCGGTGCAGTCTGCGGCGAGGCTGCCGGTTTGATCGCCGGGGGTTTCCCCGCCGGCTGCTGGGCAAACACCGGCGCCGCCACGAGGGACGTGGCCAGCAAGCATGCGATCGTTTTCTTCGGAGTCATGGACATTCCTTTCGTTGTCGCAATTCAATCTTCTGTTTCGAACGAGCGACCGTCAGCAATAGCCATGCCAAAAATTGGGAATTACCGTATTTCAATGGGTTAGAGGACAACGGGCGCAATCTTCCGCTCGCATCCGCGACTGTCTTGACGCCGCTCACCGACTAGAATCTCAAGGATTGCGGCTAACGGCCTGACGGGACGGACTTTTCCCCTGTCGCCGGGTTGCGACGCCGGCACCATCCATCCACGGAGATCTCCATGACCGACGCAGACGAAAAGATCGCCATCCACCGCGGGCTCAAAGGCGTACATTTCGACCGCTCGCGCGTGTGCTTCATCGACGGCCGCGCCGGCGAGCTGCGCTACCGCGGCTATTCGATCCACGACCTGGCGCAACGCTCGAACTTCGAGGAAACCTGCTACCTGCTGCTGCAGGGCGAGCTGCCTACCGCGGCGCAACTGGCCGCCTTCGAGGCGGAGCTGCACGCCGCGCGCCGGCTGCCCGACGAAATCTTCGGCCTCATCCGCACGGTGCAGCGCGCGCACCCGATGGACGTGCTGCGCACCGCGGTCTCGGCGCTCGGCGCGTTCGATGCCGAGGTCGCGGACAACTCGCCCGCGGCGACGCTGCGCAAGGCCATCCGCCTCACATCCCAGGTGCCGATGATCATCGCCGCGCACGAGCAGATCCGCAACGGCCGCGCGCCGCTGGCGCCCGACGCGGCGCTCGGCCACGCCGCCAACTTCCTCTACATGCTCAAGGGCAAGGCGCCGAGCGCGGAAGCGGCGAAGCTCATGGACACCGACATGATCCTGCACGCCGAACACGGCTCGAACGCCTCCTCCTTCACCGCGCGCGTGGTGGCGGGCACCGAGGCCAACCTGCACGCCGCGATCACCGCGGCGATCGCGGCGCTCTCGGGCCCGGCGCACGGCGGCGCGGCCGAGAACGTGATGCACATGGCGCAGGAGATCGGCGACGCCTCCAGGGCCGCCGAGTACGTCAGGCGCAAGCGCGCCGCGAAGGAACCGGTGATGGGCTTCGGCCACCGCGTCTACCGGGCGGAAGACCCGCGCGCGCGCCACATGCGCGCCGGGGTCGAGCAGCTCTCGCGCGAGATGGGCCAGCCGCAGTGGTACCAGATCCTGGCAGCGCTGGTCGAGGCGATGCAGCCCTACGCGCGCCACGGCGTCAATGTGAACGTCGACTTCTACGCCGGCGTCGTCTACTACCTCAACGGCATCCCGGCCGATCTGTTCGTGCCGATCTTCGCCGTGGGGCGGGTGCCGGGCTGGGCGGTGTCGGTGATGGAGCAGATGGAGAACAACATCCTCATTCGCCCGCTCACGCTCTACAACGGGCCGCAGCCGCGCGACTACGTGCCGATCGGCGCACGCTGAGGCGCGGGCGGCACGCGGGCGCGCTGCAGGAACCAGACCAGGGCGATGAGCGCGAGCGCCGGCAGGTAGACCCAGTGCTCGGAAGGCCGGTCGATCGGAACCTTGATCGCCACCACCTTGAAGCCCTGCTCGAAGCCGGATTTCTTCGCCCGGCTGCCAAATCGGACCGCGCTGACCTGCACATCGGTGCCCACGGCGCTCACCGTGAGGCCCGCGTCGGCAAGCCGCTGCCGCCCCTCGCCCGGCTTGGCGAGCTGCACCGCGACGGTCTTGCGCACGTCGTCGCCCTCGATGTTGGTGCCCGCGATGACGAGCACCAGGCGCTCGTTCTGAGGCAGCTCGCGCGCGACCTCGAATATCGTCTTCGCAGGGACCTCTGCGTAGGGCGCGTAAATCCGATCCATGAAGAAGTCGGGACGAAACAGGGCGAAGGTGCCGGCGAGCAGGAGCACGATCTCCCACCACTTGCAGCGCGCGCGGAACCAGCCCAGGGTTGCCGCGGCGAAGGCGAGCGAGGCCACGATCGCGGCGCACGCCACCAGCAGGATCTCGAACCCGCCGCGCACGTCGATCAGCAGCAGCATCGGGTTGAACACGAAGACGAAGGGCAGCACCACCGTGCGCAGCGCGTACAGCGAACCCTGGATGCCGGTCGCGATCGGGTCCTCGCCCGAGATCGCGGCGGCGGCGAAGCTCGCCAGCCCGACCGGCGGCGTGATGTCGCCCATGATTCCGTAGTAGAAGACGAAAAGGTGCACCGCGATGAGCGGGATCACGAGGCCCGATTGCGCCCCCAGCTCGACGATGACCGGCGCCATCAGGGTGGCCACCAGGATGTAGTTGGCGGTCGTCGGCACGCCCAGTCCGAGCACCAGGCAGACGAAGGCGGTGAACAGCAGCATCGCGAACACGTTGCCCTGCGAGACCACCTCGACGAAGTCGGTCATGCGCAGACCCAGGCCCGTCAGCGTGATGCCGCCGACGATGATGCCGGCGGTGCCGGTCGCGATCGCAATGCCGATCATGTTGCGCGCGCCGTCGTCCAGGCCCCGCACGATGTCCTTCAGGCCGCGCACGGCCTGCGACCCCAGAGCGCCCTGGCCGCGGAACAGCGCCGTCAGCGGACGCTGCGTGACCATGAGCGACATCAGGCTCGCGCTCGCCCAGAACGCCGACAGCGAGGGCGAAAACTCCTCGATCATCAGGCACCAGATCAGCACTCCGATCGGGATGAGGAAGTGCAGCCCCGCCTTGACCGTGGGCCAGGTGTCGGGCAGGACCGGGTTGTCGACATCGATGTCGGCCGGCAGATCGGGGCAGCTCGCGGCAACGTAGACCGCGTAGAGGTACAGTCCCGCCAGCAGCACGCCGAGCACCCAGGGCGCGGCGCCGCCGAACAGCTGCTTCGCGCCTTCCGCGACCAGGTAGATCGCGCCGCAGACGGCGATCGTTCCCGAGACGCCGAGGCCCCAGGCGACCAAGGTCTGCGGCAGCGTGCGGCTGCGCGCCTGCGCCGTCGGCGCGAGGCCGAGCTTGAGCGCTTCCAGGTGCACGATGTAGAACAGCGCGATGTACGAGATCAGCGCCGGCAGGAAGGCGTGCCTGACGACGTCGGTGTAGGGAATGCCGACGTACTCGACCATGAGGAACGCCGCCGCGCCCATGACCGGCGGCATGATCTGGCCGTTCACCGAGGAGGCGGTTTCGATCGCGCCGGCCTTGACGCCGCCGTAGCCCGCCTTGGTCATGAGGGGGATGGTGAAGATTCCGCCCGAGACGACGTTCGAGACCGAGGACCCGGAGATGAGGCCGTTCAGCGCCGAGGACACCACCGCGACCTTGGCGGGACCGCCGCGCAGGTGCCCGAGCATCGCGAACGACACCTGCATCATGTAATTGCCGGCGCCGGCGCGGTCGAGCAGCGTGCCGAACAGCACGAAGATGAAGATGTAGCCGACCGAAACGCCGAGCGCAACGCCGTACACGCCCTCGGTCGTGAGCCACTGATGCGAGAGCATCCGGTCCCAGGACGCGCCCTTGTGCGCGATCACGTCGGGCAGGTGCTGCCCCAGCATGATGTAAGCGATGAACGCGATCGCGAGCAGCGTCATCGGCAGGCCGACTGCGCGCCGCGTCGCCTCGAGCAGCAGCGCCAGCCCCGCGCTCGCGACGACGATGTCCTGCAGGATCGGCCGGCCGGGGCGCGTCGCGAGTTCCGCGTAAGACAGCAGGAAGTAGCCGCCCGCGAGCGCGCCGGCGAGTCCCAGCACCCAGTCGAACGCGGGGATGCGCGCGCTTTGTCGCCGCAGCATCGGGTAGCAGAGGAACCCGAGCAGCAGTGCGATCCCCAGGTGCAGCGAGCGCGCCTCGGTGTCGTTCAGCACGCCCCAGCCGAGCACGAACGGCAGCGGCGACGCGTACCAGAGCTGGAACAGCGACCAGGCGAGCGCCAGCGCGAACACCAGCTTGCCGGCGAAACCGGTCGCCGCGCGTGCGCCGCTGTCGGCGGCGGCGACCAGCTGCTGCAATTCGGCACTCGGTCCCCTGCCCGGCTCAGCCATGTACTCTCCCCGGGAACCAGAAAAAGGGGCGGAGTTTGCGCTCCGCCCCGGCTCGATCAGCCGCGCGCGCGGCTCACTTCATCCAGCCTTTCTCCCGGTAGTACCTCGCCGCGCCGTCGTGCAACGGCGCCGACAGCCCGTCCGCGATCATGTTCTTCGGGTTGAGCGCCGCGAGCGCGGGATGCAGTTTCTTGAACTCGTCGAAGTTGTCGAATACCGCCTTCACCACCGCGTAGATGGTGTCCGCCGGCACCTTGGACGATGACACGAAGGTGGCCAGCACGCCGTAGGTCTCGGTCGGCTGCGGATTGCCCGGGTACAGCCCGCCCGGAATCGTCGCCTTGGCGTAATAGGGCTTTTCCTTGACCAGCCGGTCGACGGCGGCTCCGGTCACCGGCACCAGCTTGGCACCGCAGACCGTGGTCGGGTCCTGGATATTCGCCGAGGGGTGACCGACGAGGTAGAAGAAGCCGTCGATCTTGCCGTCGCACAGCGCGGGACCGTGCTCGTCGGCCTTGAGCTCCGAGGCGAGCGCGAAGTCCGAGAGCTTCCAGCCCATCGCGCCGATCAGCTCTTCGAGCGAAGCGCGCGTGCCCGAGCCCGGGTTGCCGACGTTGAAGCGCTTGCCCTTGAAGTCGGCGAAACTCTTCGCGTTCGCCTCCTTGCGTGCGACCACCGTGACCGGCTCGGGGTGCAGCGCAAACACCGCGCGCAGTTCCTTGAACGCGCCGTCCTTCTGGAACACCGCGAGGCCCCTGGCGGCGTTGTAATGCACGTCCGATTGCGCCACGCCCATGTCGAGCTCGCCCGCCTTGATGGTGTTGATGTTGAACACCGAGCCGCCCGTGGATTCGACCGAGCAGCGGATGCCGTGCCTGGCGCGGTCCTTGTTGACCAGCCTGCAGATGGCGCCCCCGGCCGCGTAGTAGACGCCGGTCACGCCACCGGTTCCGATGGTGATGAATTTCTGCTGCGCCTGCGCAACCGGCGCGGCCGCAAGGATGCCCAGGGCGGCGAGCACTGCAGCGACGATCGAATGGCGTTTCATGAGTCCTCCTCGTAGAAGTGATTAACCTAGCACAGATCCGCGGCTCTCCGGACGAGGGCTGCCGGCGAGCGCCGCGGCGAGCGCGCGCCCCAGCGCATCGACCAGTTCGTCCAGCTGCGCCGCCTCGACGATGAACGGCGGCGCCAGCAGCACATGATCGCCGCGCGCGCCGTCGAGCGTGCCGCCCATCGGATAGCACATCAGTCCCGCAGCCATCGCCGCCTGCTTGACGCGCGCGTGCACGCGCAGTCCCGGGTCGAACGGCGTCTTGGAGGCGCGGTCCTGCACCAGCTCCAGACCCCAGAACAGCCCCCGGCCGCGGATGTCGCCGACGTTCGGATGCGCACCGAACGCGGCGCGCAGGCGAGCCTCGAGCTGCGCTCCGAGCGGCGCCACGCGCGCGAGCAACCCGCCGCGATGCAGCCGCTCCTGCACGGCCAGCGCGCCCGCGCAGGCCGCGGCATGTCCGAGATAGGTGTGGCCATGCTGGAAAAAGCCGCTGCCGCCTACGATCGCTTCGTAGATGCGCTTTGCGACCAGCACCGCGCCGATCGGCTGATAGCCCGCGCCCAGTCCCTTGGCGATGGTGACGAGGTCGGGAACAATACCCTCCTGCTCGAAGGCCCAGAGGGTGCCGCAGCGGCCCATGCCGCACATTACCTCGTCGAGTATCAGCAGCACCCCGTAGCGGTCGCAGACCTCGCGGATGCGACGGAAATACCCCGCTACCGGCGGCACCGCGCCGAGCGTGGCGCCGACCACGGTCTCGGCGACGAACGCCATGACCTGATCGCCCCCCAGGCGCCGGATCTCGCTTTCAAGCTCGGTGGCGAGGCGCCCGGCATAGTCGTCGTCGGACTCGCCGGCCTGCCGGCCGCGGTAGGCATAGCAGGGCGCAACGTGCGCGACATCGACGAGCAGCGGCTCGAACTGCTTGCGGCGCCAGGCGTTGCCCCCGACGGCGAGCGCCCCCAGCGTGTTGCCGTGGTAGGACTGCCGGCGCGCGATCAGATGGCGGCGCCGCGGCTCGCCCTTCTCGACGAAATACTGGCGCGCGAGCTTGAGCGCGGCCTCGATCGCTTCGGAGCCGCCCGAAACCAGATACACCTTGTCCAGGGATGCGGGTGCCTGCGCGGTGAGCGCGCCGGCCAGCGCCTCCATCGGCTCGTTCGTAAAGAACGAGGTGTGCGCGAACGGCAGTGTCGCAAGCTGGTCCTGGATAGCCTTTACCACCGCCGCGTCCGAATGGCCGAGGCAGGAAACCGCCGCGCCGCCCGAAGCGTCCAGGTAGCGCTTGCCGTCGCGATCGTACAGGTAGGCGCCCTCGCCGCGCACCGCCACCGGATACGCATGCCGCGGATCGCGATGGAACACGTGGCTCGTCATGCCGTCTTTCGTGCGGTTCGGGTGGTGCCTTACTCTATAGAAAGCAGCCGGCGTTCGCTAGACTGTGCGCGACGACGGCAAATTCGCTGTGGACAGGCCAGGCTGCGCACCCAGGTAGCGATCGAATGAACGACAATAGCGCCCCTTCGAATCGGTCGCGCCAGGGTCTTCCGCTGTCATGATCACCGGCATTTCGTCGATGGCGACCCGCCAGCTGCTGGCCGAGCTGGCCGGCGCGTACTGGCAGCGTTCCGATGTCGAGGTCGCGTTCGAGTCGGTGGGCGGCGTGGATGCGGCCAAACGGGTGCGAGCCGGCGAGCCGTTCGACGTGGTGGTGCTCGCCGCCGATGCCATCGACCATCTCGTCGCCGCCGGACAAGTGGTCGCCGGCAGCAGGACCGACCTCGTGCGTTCGGGTGTGGCGATCGCGGTGCGCGCCGGTGCGCCACGGCCGGACATCGGTTCGGAAGAAGCCCTGCGGCGCGCGGTGCTCGCCGCGCGCACGCTCGGCTGCTCCACCGGGCCGAGCGGCGCGGCGCTGGCGAAACTGTTCGAGCGCTGGGGCATTGCCGGCACTGTCCGTGACCGCGTCGTGCTGGCGCCGCCCGGCGTGCCGGTGGGCCAGCTGGTGGCGAGCGGCGAGGTCGAACTCGGCTTCCAGCAGCTGAGCGAACTGATGCACTTGAATGGCATCGACGTGCTCGGCCCGATGCCGCCAGGCCTCGAGATCGTGACCACCTTCTCCGCCGGTCTGTGCACCGCGTCGACCCAGCCTGAGGCGGCGCGCGCATTGCTCGCTTACCTGCGCTCGCCCGCGACCGTGGAGGCCAAGCGGCGCCACGGCATGGAACCGGCATGAAACCCCCCTTCGGAACCCGAGGAGCCCATCGATGATCATCGACTGCCACGGCCACTACACCACCGCGCCCAGGGCGCTGGAGGACTGGCGCAATGCGCAGATTGCCGGCCTCACGGACCCGGCGCGCTCGCCGAAGGCCGCGGACCTGAAGATCAGCGATGACGCGCTGCGCGAATCGATCGAGAAGAACCAGCTGCGCCAGATGCAGGAGCGCGGGCACGATCTGACGGTGTTCTCGCCGCGGGCGAGCTTCATGGCGCACCACATCGGCGACTTCAGCACCAGCTCGACCTGGGCGGCGATCTGCAACGAGCTCTGCTTTCGCGTCGCGCGGCTCTTTCCGGAGAGCTTCATCGGCTGCGCGATGCTGCCGCAATCGCCCGGCGTCGATCCGAAGACCTGCCTGCCGGAACTGGAGAAATGCGTCAGGGAATACGGCTTCGTCGCCATCAACCTGAATCCGGACCC
>SCUF01000393.1 GCA_004298325.1 Betaproteobacteria bacterium
GACGTAGTCGATGTTCCTGCCGTTCAGCGCCGCGACGCAGATGCGGCCGCTGTCGATGGCGTAGATCGAGAATTCCTGCCGCAGCCGCGCCACCTGGTCCTTGCTCAGGCCGGTGTAGGAGAACAGGCCGCGCTGGCGCGTGACGAAGGCGAAATCCGCCCCCGGCGCGCGATCTCCGATGCCCTTGGCGAGCGCCTGGCGCATCGCCTTGATGCGCTCGCGCATGCCGCCGAGCTCCTGCTCCCACTGCGCGCGCAGCTCCGGCGTCGATAGCACGGTCGCCACGATCTGGCTGCCCAGTGTCGGCGGATTCGAGTAGTTGGTGCGGATGGTGCGCTTGAGCTGGCTGAGCACGCGCGCCGACTCTTCGCCGGAACCCGTCACCACGCTGAGCGCGCCGATGCGCTCGCCGTAGAGCGAGAACGACTTCGAATACGAGCTCGAGACGAACACCGGGGCGTAGGCGCTGGCGAACAGGCGCACCGGCGCGCCGTCGGCTTCGATGCCATCGCCGAAGCCCTGGTAGGCGATGTCGAGGAACGGGATCAGCGCGCGCGCGCGCACGATCTCGAGCACCTGCCGCCACTGCTCGGGCGAGAGGTCGGCCCCGGTCGGGTTGTGGCAGCAGACATGCAGCACCACGATGCTGCCCGCGGGGAGCGCTTCGAGCGCCGCGCGCAGGGCACCGAAATCGACGCCGCGGCTCGCCGGGTCGTAGTAGGCATAGGCGTTGACGACGAACCCGGCGCCCTCGAACAGCGCGCGATGGTTCTCCCAGCTCGGGTCGCTGATCCAGACCTGCGCCTGCGGCAGCACTCGCCTGAGGAAATCGGCGCCCACCTTCAGGCCGCCGGTGCCGCCGAGCGCCTGCACCGTCACCGCGCGGCCTTCCTTCACCACCGGCGAGTCGGCCCCGAACAGCAGCTGCATCACGGCGCGGTCGTAAGCCTGCAGGCCATCGATCGGCAGGTAGCCGTGCGGCGCGGCCTTCTGCAGCTGCGCCTGTTCGGCCCGCCGCACGCACTCCAGCAGCGGCACCTTGCCGTGGTCGTCGTAATAGACGCCGACGCCAAGGTTCACCTTGTCCGGGTTCGGATCGGCGACGAACGCCTCGGTGACGCCGAGGATCGGGTCCTTCGGCGCCATGGCCACGACGGCGAGCGGGGAGGGCGTCTGCGGCAGGTTCATCGTGTAGACTCGAATGTTTTTTCTCGCGCTATTCTACCCTTCGGCGATGACGCAGCCCAACAACCCGTTCCGCCTGCAGCCGCCGTTCGCGCCGGCGGGCGACCAGCCGGAGGCGATCGACAAGCTCGTCACCGGCATCGAGGACGGGCTCGCATTCCAGACGCTCCTCGGCGTCACCGGCTCGGGCAAGACCTTCACGCTCGCCAATGCCATCGCGCGCCTCGGCCGCCCGGCGCTGGTGCTCGCGCCCAACAAGACGCTCGCGGCGCAGCTCTATGCCGAATTCCGCGAGTTCCTGCCGCAGAACGCGGTCGAGTACTTCGTCTCCTATTACGACTATTATCAGCCCGAAGCCTACGTCCCGTCGCGGGACCTTTACATCGAGAAGGACAGCTCGATCAACGAGCATATCGAGCAGATGCGCCTGTCGGCGACCAAGTCGCTCATGGAACGGCGCGATTGCGTCATCGTCGCCACCGTCTCCGCGATCTACGGCATCGGCGACCCCGCCGAGTACCACGGCATGATCCTGCACCTGCGCCAGGGCGAGAAGCTCGCGCAGCGCGAGCTGATCGCGCGCCTGGTGGCGATGCAGTACGAGCGCAACGAGCTCGATTTCCGCCGCGGCAGCTTCCGCGTGCGCGGCGACGTGATCGACGTCTTTCCGGCGGAGCATGCCGAGCACGCGGTGCGCATCGCGCTCGCCGACGACGAGATCGAGCAGCTGCAGCTGTTCGATCCGCTCACCGGGCGGGTGCTGCACCCGATCATGCGCTTCACGGTCTATCCGTCGAGCCATTACGTCACCCCGCGCGCGACCACGCTGCGCGCGATCGAGGCGATCAAGGCCGAGCTGCGCGAGCGCATCGACTTCTTCCAGCGCGCCGGCAAGCTGGTCGAGGCGCAGCGCATCGAGCAGCGCACGCGCTTCGACCTCGAGATGCTCGCCGAGCTGGGCTTCTGCAAGGGCATCGAGAACTACTCGCGCCACCTCTCGGGCCGCAGGCCGGGCGAGCCGCCGCCGACGCTGGTCGACTACCTGCCGGCGGACGCGCTCATGATCATCGACGAGAGCCACGTCACCATCGGCCAGCTCGGCGGCATGTACCGCGGCGACCGCTCGCGCAAGGAGAACCTGGTCGACTACGGCTTCCGCCTGCCCTCGGCGCTCGACAACCGGCCGCTGCGTTTCGACGAATTCGAGCGCGTCATGCGCCAGACCGTCTTCGTCTCGGCGACGCCGGCCGAGTACGAGCTCGGCAAGTCGGCGCAGGTGGTCGAGCAGGTGGTGCGGCCCACCGGGCTGATCGACCCGCAGGTCACGGTGCGCCCGGCGCGCACGCAGGTCGACGACCTGCTCTCCGAGATCGGCCTGCGCGTGAAGCGCAACGAGCGCGTGCTCGTCACCACGCTCACCAAGCGCATGGCGGAGGAGCTGACCGAGTACCTCGGCGAGCACGGCGTGCGCGTGCGTTACCTGCACTCGGAAGTGGACACGGTGGAGCGCGTCGAGATCATCCGCGACCTGCGCCTGGGCGAATTCGACGTCCTGGTCGGCATCAACCTGCTGCGCGAAGGGCTCGACCTGCCCGAGGTTTCGCTGGTGGCGATCCTCGATGCCGACAAGGAGGGCTTCCTGCGCTCGACGCGCTCGCTCATCCAGACCATGGGCCGCGCGGCGCGGCATCTGCACGGGGCCGCGATCCTGTACGGCGACGTGATGACCGATTCGATGCGGCGCGCGATCGAGGAGACCGAGCGCCGGCGGCGCAAGCAGATCGCCTACAACGCGCAGCACCACATCACGCCGGTCGGCGTCACCAAGCGCATCAAGGACCTGATCGACGGCGTCTACGACGCCGACCAAGCCGCCGCCGGGCAGCGCGCGGCGCAGGACGAAGCGCGCTACGAGGCGATGAGCGAGCGCCAGATCGCGCGCGCGATCCGGCAGCTGGAAAAGCAGATGCTGGAGTGCGCGCGCAACCTCGAATTCGAGAAGGCGGCGCAGGCGCGCGACCGCCTGGCGGAGCTCAAGCAGCGCGTATTCGGCGTCGCGCTGGCGTCGGAGTAGGGCGCGAGCGGCCCGCGCCGCGCGGGCCGCTCGAAGGCCCGGTTACTTCTGCGTTTCGACCTGCACCAGCGCCTCGTCCCCGGCGGCACGCGGGCGCTCGCGCCGCGGGCGCCCGAGCTTCACCACTTCGGTCTCGGGCCCGGTGGCAAGCGCCGCGTCGCGGCGGGTCTCTACCAGCTGCAATCCCGTGCTGGCGATGTATTCCCTGGGATCGAACGCCGGCGATTGCGGTTGGACAGCAGCCCTGGGCTCGGGCGCCGGCGCAACCGCCGGCACTTCCGCGGCCACAGGGACTTGAACCGCGGCCGCGACCTCCCTGACGGCCGGCATTTCGATCACGGCCGGCCGCTCGGCGGCGACCGGCGCCACGCTCAAGGGTTCCTGGATAGGCGCGACGACCGGCTCGATCGCCGCTGCGGGTGCCGATGGCTCGACTGGAAGCGCGTACGAACTCGGCAAGGGAAATGACTCCGGCTGCGACGCTGCCGTCACGGGCTGCGCAGTTGCGACTTCGGCCGGCGATGTTGCCGCCGCAGATTCCGGCCGGCGCTCGCGATCGCGATGGCGACCGCGGCCACGACGCCCGCGGCGCAGCGCTTCACCTTCGGCCTGCGGTGCGGGGGCCGCTTCGCCGGCGCGAGCTTCCGGCCGTGGAGCGGGTTGCGGTTGCGGCGATTGCGGCCGCGAAGGGCGCGGCTCGTGTCGTTGGTCCGGGCGACGTTCGCCGGCCGGCCGCTGCGGGCCTGCGCCGCGCTCTCCCTGGCGCGGCGGCTGGTCGCGCCCCGGACGCTCGGCACCGCCGTGACGCTCCGGCCGCCCGCCGCGGCGCATCGCGTCGCGGTCGCGCTCGCGGGGCCGCCGCTCCTGCCGGTCGCGTTGCGGCTCGCGCAGGCGCTCGGGGCGAGGGCGGGCTTCGGCGGGCCGCAGCGTGGGCTCGCCGGCCGCCGGCGGCTGCACCGCCGGTGCTTTTTCCGCCTTGAACAATCCCAGCAGGCGGCTGAGGAAGCCGCCGCGCGCCGCTCCCGCCGCGGCTGCTGCTGCCGGCGGTACCGCCGGCGCTGCCAGCTGCGTTGCCGCGCGCTCTTCGGCGCGCGGCTCCGCGACCACAGGGGCCGGCTGCGCCGGGACGATGGCCTTGACGACCGCTTCCTGGCGTTCCTTCCTGGCCTCGGCCTCTTCGCCGGGGGCGGCGGGCTCTTCAGGCCGCTCGACCATCTCGTAGCTCGCCGGCACGTGCTCCATCAGGTTCAGCTCGTCGTGCTTGAGGCGCTCCACCTTGTAGTGCGGCGTCTCGAGATGCAAATTGGGCACCAGGACGATGTTCACCTTGAGGCGCGCCTCGAGCTTCTGGATTTCGCTGCGCTTTTCGTTGAGCAGGAACGAGGCGACGTCGACCGGCACCTGCGCATGCACCGCGCCGGTGTTCTCCTTCATCGCTTCCTCCTGCAGGATGCGCAGGACGTGCAGCGCGGTGGACTCGGTGCCGCGGATGAAGCCGGTGCCGCCGCAGCGCGGGCAGCTGGTGTGCGCGGTTTCCTCGAGCGAGGGCTGCAGGCGCTGGCGCGACAGCTCGAGCAGGCCGAAGCGCGAGATCTTGCCGGTCTGCACGCGCGCGCGGTCGAAGCGCAGCGCGTCGCGGAAGCGGTTCTCCACGTCGCGCTGGTTGCGCTGCGCCTCCATGTCGATGAAGTCGATCACGATCAGGCCGCCGAGGTCGCGCAGGCGCAGCTGGCGCGCGATCTCGTCCGCCGCCTCGAGGTTGGTGCGCAGCGCGGTTTCCTCGATGTCGTGGCCCTTGGTGGCGCGCGCCGAGTTGACGTCGATCGACACCAGCGCCTCGGTGTGGTCGATCACCACCGCACCGCCCGAGGGCAGGTTGACGTGGCGCGCGTAGGCGCTTTCGATCTGGTGCTCGATCTGGAAGCGCGAGAACAGCGGCACGTCGTCGCGGTACAGCTTGACCTTGTTGACCGACGCCGGC
>SCUF01000040.1 GCA_004298325.1 Betaproteobacteria bacterium
CTCCTCGACCTCGAAATCGTGCGCCGGCATGCGCTCGCGCGTGCGGCGATAGACGATGATCGACTCGGTGGCGCCCAGGCGCTTGGCGGTGCGCGCGACGTCGATCGCGGTGTTGCCGCCACCGTAGACCACGACGCGGCGGCCGAGCAGCGGTCGCTCTTCGCCCTCCATGCTGCGCAGCACCGAGACCGCGTCGAGCATGCGGGAGGCGGTGCCCGCCGGGATGTAGGCGCGCTTCGCGATGTGCGCGCCGACCGCAAGGAAGGCCGCGTCGAAGCCTCCGGCGCGCATCGTCTCGCGGAGGTCCGACACCTTGGTATCGAGGCGCAGCGTCACGCCCAGTGAAAGAATGCGCTGCACCTCGGCTTCCAGCACCTCGCGCGGCAGCCGGTACTTCGGAATGCCGAAGCGCATCATGCCCCCGGCGAACGGCCCCGCCTCGTGGATCTCCACCGCATGGCCGAGCCGCGCCAGGTGATACGCGGCCGAGAGTCCCGAGGGCCCGGCGCCCACGACCAGCACGCGCTGGCCGCTCGAGGCCGCCGGCGGATCGAACTGCCAGCCGCGCCGGATCGCCTCGTCGCCGAGAAAGCGCTCGACCGAATTGATCCCCACCGCATCGTCCAGCTGCGCGCGATTGCACGCGTCCTCGCAGGGGTAGTAGCACACGCGCCCCATCACGGCGGGCAGCGGATTGTTCATGGTCAGGCTGCGCCACGCGGCTTCGTAGTCGCCCGACTCGGCGTGATAGAGCCAGTCCTGGATGTTCTCGCCCGCCGGGCAGGCGTGGTTGCACGGCGGCAGGCGGTCGACGTACTCCGGGCGCATCGTGCGCCAGCTGCCGGTGTGGTTGGCGAGGCTGGAGCCCGGGTCGAGGGTGATGGCGAAGGGTTTACGCATCGGGTGAGTCGGTCGCTGCAGGAATTGCCACCGGCCTCCAAGGGACGCGACGGTGCGAATTCGAATTTCCCCGTTCTAGGCTTTTCGGCATGCATCTCGCCGAAAAGCCTAGATCATTGGAAAAGCGAACCCGCGTCGTGCCAAATTGATACCGCGCGAGTTGTCCGGAATCACTCATCGACCAACCCATAACGCTTCACGTTCCGGTCGGCGATCGCCTGGATGCGCGCGACCACCTCGGTGCGCGGCGGAGTGCCGAAGAGGTGCGCGTAGCGCCGCTGCGGCCGCAGGTAGTCCTCCACCGGCAGCTTGCGGCGGATCTTCGAGACGCTCGTCACCTCGCCGTGCTCGGCCTCGAACACCGGGAACAGGCCCGTCTCCTTCGCCAGGCGCGAGATGCGGATCGTGTCTTCGGAAGCATGGCCCCAGCCGAGCGGGCAGGGCACGAAGACGTGGATGTAGCGCGCGCCGCGGATTTCCATGGCGCGGCACACCTTGGCTTCGAGGTCGCGCAGCTCGGCCACGGTCGCGGTGGCGACGTACGGAATGCCGTGCGCCATGGCGATGCGCGGCAGGTCCTTGCCCTGGCCGAAGACGTTGCCCGGCTCGGGGCCGACCGCGGCGGTGGTCGCGGTGCGCGCCGCCGGCGGCGTCGCCGAGGAGCGCTGCACGCCCGTGTTCATGTAGGCCTCGTTGTCGTAGCAGACGTAGAGCACGTCGTCGTTGCGCTCGAACATGCCCGAGAGGCAACCGAAGCCGATATCGGTGGTGCCGCCGTCGCCGCCCTGTGCGATGACGCGCGTATCGCTGCGGCCCTTGACCCGCAGCGCCGCGGCGATTCCGGTTGCGACCGCCGCCGCATTGCCGAAGAGCGAGTGGATCCAGGGAATCTGCCACGAGGTTTCCGGGTAGGGCGTGGAGAACACTTCCAGGCAGCCGGTGGCGTTGGCCGCGATGAGCCGATTGCCGGTCGCGTCCATCGCGGCGTCGATCGCGTAGCGCGCGCCGAGCGCCTCGCCGCAGCCCTGGCAGGCGCGGTGCCCGGAATTGAGCGAATTGGTGCGGCGCATGTTCGACTGCACCGAGCGCTCCTGCGGCGCGAGCAGCCGGTTGCCGACCGTGAAGGTTCCTGTCTGATAGAACTTGACGGACTGGAACGGCATCGCGCTCAGCCCGCCCGGGAGGCGACCGTGCCGAGGTCGCGCAGGATGTTTTCGGCGATCGGTCCGGAACGCCGCTGCTCGCGCTCGCGCGCGAGCGCCCGCTCGACCAGGGCGCGGTCGAGGTCGAGAAAGGTGAGCGGCGGGAGCGTTCCGGCGAACGCCTCGGCGAATACGCGCGCCAGAGCCTCGCGCGTGATGGCGCGCCCGCCCAGCCCCGCGATCACGGTGTGCACCGCCGCCGGCGAACCCGGATAGGAGATGCGCACGCTGCTGGAGACGATGCCGCCCAGGCCCACGGCGAGGCTCTTTTCCAGCACCACGACCCGGCGCGCGCCGGCCAGCGCCGCGCGCACTGCGGCCGACGGCCAGGGCCGGAAACAGGTGATGCCGAGCACGCCGATTTTCGTGCCGCCTTCGCGCATCGCGTCGACGGTGTCCTTGATGGTGCCGAGCACCGAGCCGAGCGCCACCACGATCACTTCGGCGTCTTCGGTGCGGTAGGTGTGCGTCAGCCCGCCGGTGTCGCGGCCGAAGGCGCGGCGGAATTCCTCGGCCCAGCCCGGGATCAGCTCGAGCGCGCGCATCTGCTTGGCGTGCGCGAGATAGCGCACTTCCATGAAAGCTTCGGGCCCGACCATGGCGCCGATCGACACCGGCTCCGCGGGATCGAGCACCTGGCGGGGTTCGAAGGGCGGCAGCCAGGCATCCACCTGGGCCTGCGTAGGCAGGTCGACGCGCTCGTAGGCGTGCGTCAGGATGAAACCGTCCATGCACACCATCACGGGCAGCGAGAGTTCCTCGCCCAGGCGGAAGGCCTGGATATGGAGGTCGAGCGCCTCCTGGTTGGTCTCGGCGAAAAGCTGGATCCAGCCGCAGTCGCGCTGGCTCATCGCGTCGGTGTGGTCGTTCCAGATGTTGATCGGCGCGCCGATGGCGCGGTTCGCCACCGTCATCACGATCGGCAGCCCCAGGCCCGAGGCGTTGTACACGGCTTCCGCCATGAAGAGCAGTCCCTGGCTCGCGGTCGCGGTGTAGGCGCGCGCGCCCGCCGCCGAGGCCCCGATCGCCACCGACATGGCGGCGAATTCCGATTCGACGTTGATGAACTCGCAGTGCGGCAGCCCGCCCGCCTTCACCGCCTCGCCGAGCGCCTCGACGATGTGCGTCTGCGGCGAGATCGGATAGGCGCAGATCACTTCGGGGCGGCACAGCGCCACCGCGGCCGCCACTGCGCGCGAGCCTTCAATCTGTTTCAGCATGGCTGCGCGCGCGCGTTTCGCGCGTGACGAATTCGAAGGCCTCGCTCGCGGCGGCGACGTTGGCCTCGGCGATCTGGCCGCGGAACTTGTCGCGGATCGCGGCGACGACCGACGCCAGCGAGATGCGGCCGGTCACGGCGGCAAAGCCTCCCAGCAGCGCGGCGTTCGGCACCGGCCGGCCGACATGCTTGAGCGCAAGCCCGGTGGCGTTCACCGTGCACAGATGCTCGGCATGAAAGCCGCGCATGAACTCGCCCAGGCCGAGGGCCTCGAAGGTGCGCGTCGTGTTGATGAGGATGTAGCCGTTGGGCGCGAGGCCGCCGAACACGTCCACCTGGTGCAGCAGGGTCGGATCCTGGATGATGAGCGCATCGGGCTGCAGGATCGGTTCGCGCAGCCGGATTTCGCGGTCGTCGATGCGGCAGTACGCGACCACCGGTGCGCCGGTGCGCTCGGAGCCGAAGCTCGGGAAGGCCTGCGCGTGCCGCCCCTCGCGGAAGGCAGCGATCGAAAGCAATTCCGCGGCGGTGACTACGCCCTGCCCGCCGCGGCCGTGAATCCTGACCTGAAACACCGTGATCCCTTCTCGATACGCCCGGCCATGCTAGCCAGTGGGCGCCGCGCGGATTTGCGTTAGATTAAAGAATGCGGATTCTCGCCACGCTGGCGCTCACCGCCTGCTGCCTGCTTGCGCCGGGGCAGCCGGCCGCGCCGCTGCGCGCCGCCGAGCCCGAAGGCGCCACCGGTCGCGAGGACAGGCCGGCGCTAGTCGCGCCGAAGACCATGGTCGTGGCGGCGAACCCGCACGCGGTAGCGGCGGGCGTGGAGATGCTGCGCGCGGGCGGCAGCGCAGTCGATGCGGCGATTGCGGTGCAGATGGTGCTGGGGCTGGTGGAGCCGCAATCCTCGGGCATCGGCGGCGGCGCGTTTCTGCTCCACTGGTCGCAGGACGCCAAGCGCGTGCGCAGCTACGACGGCCGCGAAACCGCGCCCGCGGCGGCGCGCGCAAGCCGTTTTCTCGGCGCCGACGGCACGCCGCTTGCGCCGCGCGATGCCATCGTCGGCGGACGGCCCGTAGGCGTTCCCGGGTTGCTGCGCATGCTGGAGCTGGCGCATCGCGAGCATGGGCGCCTGCCGTGGGCTCGCCTTTTCGAGCCGGCGATTCGCCTGGCGGAAGGCGGCTTCGCCGTCTCGCCGCGGCTGCATCGCCTGCTCGATCGCGAGCGCGACCTGGGCGCCGACGCGATGGCGCGGCAGCTGTTCTACACCGCCGACGATCACGCGCGGCCGGCGGGCGAGCACATTGTCAACGCGGAATATGCCGCTACGCTGCGTGCCATCGCTGCCGGCGGCGCGGATGCTTTCTACCGCGGCGCGATCGCCGAGGACCTGGTGCGCGCGGTGCGTAACCATGCGAACGCGGGCGATCTGACGCTCGAGGATCTCGCTGCCTATTCGGCGCTCGAGCGCGAGCCGGTGTGCGGAGCGTATCGGGACTGGCGCATCTGCGGCATGGGGCCGCCGAGTTCCGGCGGCACCGGCGTGCTGCAGCTGCTCGGGATTCTGGAGCGCTCGCCGTTCGCGCAGGCGCCGCCGCAGTCGGCGCAGGCGCTGCACTGGTTTGCGGAAGCGGGGCGCCTCGCCTATGCCGACCGACTGCGTTACGTAGCGGACCCGGCGTTCGTGCCGCAGCCGGTCGCGGGCTTGCTCGAGCCTGCCTATCTCGATGCGCGCGCGCGATTGCTGGGAGAGCGTTCGATCGGGCGCGCCCAGGCCGGTGCGCCGCGCGGCGCTACTGCGATGTCCGATGCGGCGGAGTACGCGCTCGCGGGCACGAGCCACATCTCGATCGTGGACGAGCGTGGCGATGCGGTCGCGATGACCACGACGATCGAGGACGGCTTCGGCAGCCGCATCATGGTGCGTGGCTTTCTGCTCAACAATCAGCTCACCGATTTCGCTTTCGTCCCGGAGGTGGGCGGGCGGCCGGTGGCGAACCGTGTCGAGGCCGGCAAGCGGCCGCGCAGCTCGATGTCGCCGACGTTCGTGTTCGATGCCGACGGCAGTCTGCGGATCGTGATCGGGTCGCCGGGCGGCACGGCGATCATCAATTACGTCGCCAAGGCGTTGGTCGCGATGCTCGATTGGGGGATGGACGCGCAGGCGGCGGCGGCGCTGCCGAACTTCGGCAGCCGCAACGGGCCGACCGAGATCGAGCGGGGCTCCGCGTACTCGGCGCTGATTCCGGAATTGCGGGCACGCGGGCACGACCTGAACGTGCTCAATCTCACGAGCGGGCTGCACGTCATCGAGCGCGTGCCGGGTGGCTGGCGGGGTGGGGCGGATCCGAGGAGGGAAGGGGTGGTGCGGGGGGATTGAGGCCGGCGGCGCCGGTCGTACGAGGGTCGGATTGCCGGGGCGGATGCATGGGCGTAACGTGCCGACGTCAACCAATGCCAGTAGGGTGCCCAAGAGGAGAAAGGAATCATGGCCACCAACACCGTTCGTCTCCACCGCGTTTTGCGTGCACCAGCGGAACGGGTCTATCGCGCATTCCTGAATGCCGCTGCGATGGCGAAGTGGCTGCCGCCGAACGGCTTCACCGGCACGGTCCATCACATGGAGGCAAGCGTTGGCGGGACTTTCAGAATGTCCTTCACCAATTTCACCACCGAACAGAGCCATGCCTTCGGCGGTGAATACCTGGAACTGGTGCCGAACGAACTCATCCGCTACACCGACAAGTTCGAGGACCCAAACCTTCCAGGCGTCATGCAGGTAACGGTGTCGCTGAAGGCGGTGTCCTGTGGAACTGAGTTGAACGTAGTGCAGGAAGGTATTCCTGACGTGATCCCGGTAGAAATGTGTTACCTGGGGTGGCAGGAGTCGCTCGTCTTGCTGGGAAAACTCGTTGAGCCGGAAATTCGGCAGTAATCAGCGATCGTTGGGCGCCACGCATGCACACCCTCTTCGGCAGCCGGGGTTCCGGCTCAGCGGCGATCGAAGTCGCGCTGCGCGCCTGCGATCTGCCGTACCGCCTGGTGCGCGCCTCGAGCTGGGAGCCGGATTCGGCGATCGGGGAACTGGGGCGGGCGAATCCGCTGCGCCAGATCCCCACCCTGGTGCTGCCGGACGGCACCGTGCTCTCGGAGAGCGCGGCAATCCTGATTCACCTCGGACTGGCACATCCCGGCGACAGGCTGCTGCCGGCGGATCCCAGCGCCCGGGCACAGGCGATCCGCGGTCTGGTGTACATCGCCGCCAACTGCTACGCCGCCATCAGCATCATCGACTATCCCGCGCGTTGGACTGCCGCCACCAGCAAACCTGCGCAGGAAAAGGTTCGGCTGGGAGCGCGGCGCCAGCTGCACCGTAACTGGGAAATCTTCGCCGACACGTTCACCGCGCAGCCGTACCTGTCCGGAGAGGTGCCGGGTGCGCTCGATTTTCTGGCCGCGGTCGTTTCCAAATGGTCCGGCACCCGGGCGCACCTCGCCGAACACCGGCCGCAATTCCTGCAGACGCTGCAGCGCGTGGAAGCTCACGAGCGGGTCGCTGCGGTGTTCCGCGAGCACTGGCCCGACTGAAGCGGCCGGATGACTGCCACGATTCGGCAGGCGTTGCGAGCCGATGTCCCCGGCATGCAGCGCGTGCGCGCTTCGGTCAGGGAAAACATTCTCAGGTCCACGGTCATCACGGACGCCGATGTCATCCGGGCAATCGAGGAGACGGGCCGGGGCTGGGTGATCGAGCAGGCCGGCGAGGTGATTGCCTTCGCCGTCGGCAACGCGGAAAACGGCAACCTCTGGGCGCTGTTCGTGGATCCCGCCCACGAAGGCGGGGGCCACGGGCGCCGGCTGCACGATGCCATGGTCGCCTGGCTGTGGTCGCGAGGGCTGCGCCGCCTGTGGCTGACTACGGAATCGGGCACTCGCGCGCAACGCTTCTACGAATCCGCCGGCTGGAAGAATCGCGGCCGGCTTCCAAGCGGCGAGCTGATTTTCGAGCTGCACGTGGCGGACCAACCCCCGTAAGCCATCTGTAACCCCGCCGTAACCCGGCCATCAGCGGCTTCCCCCGATCATGGGCTCACAGGCGAAGCGAAGAGCCTGCAACCCGACTGGAGGAAGTCATGAGATCGTTGAAAAACCTCAGCCTTGCCGGCGCGGTGTCGGTGGCGCTGCTTTCCGGCTGCGTGGCCGTCCCCGTGGGCCCCGACGGCCAGCTCTACGTCTACCCCCCGGGCGTGGTGCCCGCCGTTCCGGCCGCCGTACCGCAACCGGGCACCGCGGCCGCGCAATTCCCGGCAACGCTGCACGCGCGCCTCTACCCGGCAAACGACATTGCCACCCAGACCGGCGTGGTGACCGGCACCGTAACCAACATGATGACCGGCAAAGGTCGCTTCCAGCTCAATTACAAGGGCGAGATGCTCGTCGGCGAGGCGACCCGGGTCGACGGCGACGCGCGCCGCGGTGTGGCGAGCGCCTACGGCCAGAGCGGCGCCTTCATGAGCTGCGAGTACCAGATGAACCACCCGCGCCAGGGCGCCGGCACCTGCGCGTTCTCCGACGGCGCGCGCTATCAGGTACACGTGGGAAGCTGAGCGCTCGCCAGCGCGCGGCTCGTCTAAACTGTGCCGCAGGGGAGGATCGATGGGGGCGTTGCCTTGCAGGCTGCTGCATCCGATCGCGGCGTAGCGTTCGCCAAGACCACGCGGCCCGCGATCAGCGCGATCGCGCCGCGCGAGCGCCTGTTCGCGCGGCTCGACGGCACGCCCGGCCGCACGGTGATGTGGATCTCGGGACCGCCCGGCTGCGGCAAGACCACGCTGGCCGCGAGCTATGTAGGGGCGCGCGGCTACCGCTGCCTGTGGTATCAGGTCGACCACGACGACGCCGACGCGGCGACGCTGTTCCACTACCTCGCGCACGCGGCGCGCAAGCTCGACGCAGCGCGGGCGAAGGACCTTCCGGCCTATTCGCCGGAAATCGGCGCCGACACCGCTGCCTTTGCGCGCCGGTTCTTCCGCCAGCTCTTCGCCTGCGCCACGGCGCCGTTTGCGCTGGTGTTCGACAACCTGCACGCCGTGCCGCCGGAAGGCGTGCTGCACGCGGTGCTCGAGGCGGCCTTCAGCCAGGTGCCCAAGCACTGCAGCGTGATCGTCACCAGTCGCAGCGATGCGCCCGCCTCCTGCGCGCGCCTGCGCGTCACCGGCGAGATGGTCTGTCTCGGCTGGGAGGACCTGCGCCTCGATACGGAAGAACTCGCCGCGATCGCGAAGCTGCGCGGCCAGTCGCTCGCTGCCGAGGCCGTGGCGGGGCTGCGCGAGCGCACGCAGGGCTGGGCCGCGGGCCTGGTCCTGATGCTCGAGCACAGCAAACTCTCCGGCCGCATCGCGGATCTTCCGGGCGGCGCCACGCCGCAGGTGGTGTTCGACTACCTGGCGGGCGAAATCTTCGAGCGCTTCGAACCCAAGACGCGGGAGTTCCTGCTGCGTATCGCCTGCCTGCCGCGCATGACCGCCGACATCGCCCAGCGCCTTTCGGGCGAGCCCAAGGCGGCTCGCATGCTGCTCAACCTCGCGCTCAACAACTATTTCGTGAGCGAAGTGCAGTCGGAAGAGGGCCGCAGCTACCAGCTGCACCCGCTGTTGCGCGACTTCCTGCGCGGACGCGCGGCGCTGGACCTGCCGGAGGCGCTGGGCGCCGGGCAGCTGCAACGCGCCGCCGAGCTGCTGCGCGGCGCCGGCCAGGCCGATGCGGCGATCTCGCTACTGGTCGAGGCGCGCGATTGGCCGGCCGTGGCGCGCATCGCGGCGCAGGAAGCCGAAGCGATGCTCGCGCAGGGGCGCAGCGATACGCTGGCAGCGTGGCTCGATTTCCTGCCGCAGGACGTGCGAGAAGCGGATCCGGGGCTGCTGTGCGCGTATGCCGATTGCCGCGCGCACGCCAGCCCGCGCGCGGCGCGGCGTTCATTCGAGCAGGCCTTCGAGGGATTTCTGCGCGCGGGCGATCTCGCCGGCATGCTGCGCAGCGGCTGCGGCGCGATCGAGGCGGCGCTGGCCGAATTCGACGACCTGGAGTCGGTCGACCCGTGGATTGCGAGCGTGAAGCGCCTGTTGCAGGACACGCGCGGCGTCCCGCCCGCGCTGGCCATCGCGACGCTGATCAAGGGCTTGCTGTGGCGCGACCCGGGTCACGCGGATTTCGCCGATTGGCTCGAGCGTTTGCGCAAGGCGCAGGCGCCGACGGCGCCCGCAGCCGCCGAGATCGCGCTGCTGCTGGCGCTCGATGCGCTGTGGCGCGGCGACTTCGGCAAGGCGGGTAGCGAGTTCGATCAGCTGCTGGCGCGCGCCCGCACGCTGCCGGCGCAAACCGCCATCGCGGTGCGGCTCGCCGCCGGCTGGCAGAGGCTGGCGGCCGGCACGACGGCGGCTGCCGTGGCCGCGGCGCGCGACGGTCTCGCTCAGGCCGAGGCCGAGGGTCTGCACCGCTTCGACGAATGGCTGCGCCTGCTCGCCGCCGCGGCGGCACTCGCGGCGGGCGATCGCGACGCTGCGCGCGGCGAGCTGCAGCGGCTCGAAGCGCAGGGCGCTCGCCTGCGCCGCGGCGATCGCGCCGGCATTCAGTACCTGCGCGGCTGGCTGGCGGCGCTCGACGGCGACGCGGCCGCCGCGCAGCGCGAGGCGCGCACGGCGGTGGGGCTGGCGGCAGAAACCGGAGTGCCGTGGCTCGAGTGCCTGGCGCGCGGCGCGTTCGCGCGCACGCTGGCGGACGCGGGCGACCGGCGCGGAGCCGAGGCGCAATTACGCAGCGCGCAGGCGCTCGCCGAGCGCCTGCGCAGTCCGTGGCTCGGGTTCGCGACGCAGCTCGCGGTGGCGGACGCCGCGCTGCAATCGAGGGATGAAGCGGGCGCGCTGGCGAAGGCGAAGGCGGCTTTCGGCCTGGGACGCGAATACGGCTTTCAGCACGCGCCCTGGTGGCGAGCGCGCGAGTCCGCCGAGCTGTGCGCGCTCGCGCTGCGCCACGGCGTCGAACCGGAGTACGCGCGCGCGCTGGTGCGCGCGCGGCGGCTGGTGCCGCGCGCGGCGCCGCTGCGCGTGCCGGATTGGCCCTGGCCGCTGCGCATCAGCGCCCTCGGCCGCTTCGAGCTGCTGCGCGAGGCGGGCACGGTGGAATTCGGCGGCAAGGGTCCCGGTCGGCCGCTGGAACTGCTCAAGCTGCTGGTGGCGCTCGGCGGGCAGAACGTGCGCGCCGACCAGCTCGCCGACGCGCTCTGGCCGCACGTCGAGGCCGATTACGCGCACAAGTCGTTCACCGCGACGCTGCACCGGTTGCGGAAATTGCTTGGCGACGACGAGGCGCTGGTGCTGCGCGATGCGCGCCTGAGCCTCAACCCGGCGTTCGTCTGGGTGGACACCTGGGCGCTGGAGGCGGTGATCGCGGCGATCGACGACGCGCTGCGCGCGCCGCGCAGCGAGATCGCGGACGCCGGCGTGCGCGCGCTCACCGACGAGGCGTTCGCGCTCTATCGCGGCCCGTTCCTGCCGGATGAATCCGAGCAGCCGGGTTTCATCGCCTGCCGCGAGCAGCTGCGCGCGCGGCTGCTGCGCTGCCTGGCGCGCCTCGCGCGCCGCTGGGAAGAAGCGGGGCAGGCCGCGCCCGCCGCCGACTGCTACCTGCGCTGCATCGACGCCGATCACCTGTTCGAGGCGCCGTACCGCAATCTCATGCTGTGCTACCAGCGCGCTGGCGATGCGATCGAGGCGCGCGCCACGTACGAGCGCCTGCGCACGATTTTCTCGGCGAAGCTGAAGGTCATGCCCTCGCCAGAGACGCAGGCGGTGCTGGCGGGGCTGGACGCGCCGGCGACCCGGCAGGGCGGAGCGGGCTAGCGAATCCTGCGCGCGGCGCGCAATTCCTGCTCGAAATGCGCCCAGATCTTGTCCAGACCCAGGCGCACGCCCGTAGGCGGCGGATACTCGCGGCGCGGCATGCCGGATTTCGGCGGCGCCACCTCGCGCATGCGCATGGTGAGCGCGACTTCGGTGCCCGCCGCAACGTCCACCGTGGTGGCGTTGATGACGACGAGCAGCCCTTCGGGCTCGAAGCTGATGAACTCGGCTGCCATGCCGATATGCGGGCGCGCGATGGCGCGTATTTTCGGCAGGTCCGATTCGGCCGCCTGGCGCCATTCCTGGGCGTTCAGCGGTGTCGGCGCCGGCGCATAGACATTGAGGTAACCAACCTCGGGCTCCTGGCTTTCGACGCGCATGCCGAGCCGGCTGAGCGCGGCGTGCAGCGCGACGAAGGCCTCGGTCCGCTTCACCTGGTAGCTGCGCACCCCCTTCTCGGCGAGGATGCGCTCGTATTCGACCTGGAAGGCGCGATTGACCGCGGCCGTGGCATCGCGCTTTTCCTCCTGAGTGACGCAGCCCGTGGCGGCGAGCGCCAGCGCTGCGCACAACCACGCCCTGCGATACCCCCCCGGTAAGCGCATGGCGCGATTCTAATCCCGCTACTTCGCGGGGCGCGCGAGCCGCTCGACGAGCTTCTCGGCCTGCTGGATCTCGGCAGGCTGCAGGCGCGCCGCCATCTGCTCCTTCTTGACCCGGGCGCCGGCGTTGCCGCCGCGCACGGCAGCGCTGTACCAGTAGTAAGCCTGGAAATTGTTCTGCGGCACGCCGCGCCCGTTTTCGTACATCTCGCCGAGCTTGAGCTGCGCCGCCGGGTCTCCCTGCAGCGCGCGGCTGCGGTCGTCGGTCGCGCCTTTCGCGGCGGTCCTCTCGGGCGGCGCGGCCGCGACCTGCGCGGCATCCTTTGCTGGCGCGGCGGCCGGCGCGGGTTCGGCGGCGGCCGGCTTTACCGGCGCCGTTTCCGGCCGCACCGTGTCGACCTTTGCCAGAGAGAGCGTTGGCGCGGCCTGGGGTGTCGCTGGGGTGACTTCGGTGCGGGCGCGAAGCGCGATCGGCTTGGGGGCGGGTACCGGTGCCGGCTTCGCGCGCGCAACGCGCGCGGCCTCCTCGCGCCGCTTCTGCGCCGCCTCCAGCGCCCGCCTGGCTTCCGCCTCGCGCGCCGCCGAGTCTTCGCGCTGTCGTGTCGCGGCTTCCTGGATCTTCTGCTCCTCCTGCCGTTTCGCTTCGCGTTCGCTGCGCTCGAGCGCCGCCTTCTGCTGCGCTGCCTGTTCGAGGCGCTGTTTTTCCTCGAGGCGCTGGCGATCGGCTTCCGAGCGCAGCAGTGCCTCGCGCAGCTGCTGTTGTTCATTCCCCGGTTGCAGCCAGAGCGCGACCGCGGCGACCGCGACCACGGCGCCGATCGTCGCGCCGACCACCGGTCCGCGCGCGCCAGACCAGCGGTCCGCTTTCGCGGCAGGCGCGGTCGGTGGCGCCGCGCGTGCGGGCGCCGCAGCCGTGCCGCTCAGCTCCGCGCGCCATTGCGCCAGCGTCTGCGGCCGGTCCTTCTCGGAAAATTCGAGCGCGTGGTCGATCGCCTTCAGCAGGCGCTCGGCATAGCGGCCGCTGCCGATGGCGCCCGCCGGCACCAGGATTTCGCGCGTGCTGCCGAGGATGCCCTTCGAGCGCGCGATCGCATCCATCGGCGCGATTCCGGAAATGGCGCGGTAGCAGGTGGCGCCGAGCCCGTAAATGTCGGTCCACGGTCCCTGGTTTTCGCCCGTGCTGTAGTACTGCTCGAACGGCGCATAGCCGGGCGCGACGAGGATGGTCACGGTGCGCGCGTGGCCGAGCGCGAGCCGCGCCGAGCCGAAATCGAGCAGCACGGGCGTGCCGTCGGCGCGGATGTGGATGTTGTCCGGCTTGATGTCGCGGTGGATGAAGCCGGCGTTGTGCACCAGTTCCAGGCCGTCGATGATCGGCAGCAGGATGCGCATCAGGTCGGCTTCGGCGAGCGTGCGGCGGCGCTCGAGCAGCGCGGCGAAGTTCTCGCCCTCCTCGAAGCGCATCACCATGTAGGCGGTGTTGTTGAACTCGAACACGGAGTGCACGCGCACGATGTTCGGGTGATCGAACCGTGCCAGCGTGCGCGCCTCGCGGATGAAGCGCTCGAGCCCCCAGCGGTAGCGCTCGTTGTGGTCATCGGTGCGCGAGCGCACCGTGGCGTCGGCACGGCGCGTCGCCACGTCCACGGGAAGGTATTCCTTGATCGCGACCGGCTGGTCGAGATTGGTGTCGCGCGCGAGGTAGGTGATGCCGAAGCCGCCCTGGCCGAGCACTCGCTCCAGCGTGTACCAGTGCAGCCGGTACTGGGCGGGCAGCGCGTCGGGATAGGAAGATTCGGCCATATAGGGGCGGTGACACTTTACTGCATCGCTGCCCGGCCTCCAAAAGGGGGCCCCGTAAGCGATCTGTATGCAATGGGTGGCTGGCGCGCAAGCAGCGTGGATCGATCATGGCCTCACCCGGGCGGGAAATCCCGGGGCTGATTGAAGGAGCCAGCCATGACGAACTCGAGAAAACTGCTTGCCGCGCTGACGCTCTCGGCGCTGTCGCTGTCCGGCTGCTACGTGCTGCCGGTCGCGCCCGATGGCTATGTGTACACCTATCCACCTGCTGCAGTGCCCCAGGCCAGCGTACCGGCCTACCAGCAGGCGCAGCCGCACGGCCCGACGCCCACGGTGCTGCAGGCGCGCCTCTATCCGGCGAACGACGTCGCCGCCCAGAGCGGCGTGGTCTCCGGCACCGTGACCAACATGATGACCGGCAAGGGGCGCTTCCAGCTCAATTTCCGCGGCGAAACGCTGGTCGGCGAAGCCACGCGGGTGGATGGCGACGCGCGCCGCGGCGTGGCGAGCGCCTATGGCGCGGGCGGCAGCTTCATGAGCTGCGAGTACCAGATGCATACCCCCACCCAGGGTGCCGGCACCTGCGCGTTCTCGAACGGCGCGCGCTACCAGGTTCACATCGGCAGCTGACGTGCGCAGCGCAATCAGGTCCGGCACGGCGATCGCGCTGATCGCGAGCCTGGCAGCGGCCTCCGGCTGCTCCGTGCGCGAGC
>SCUF01000394.1 GCA_004298325.1 Betaproteobacteria bacterium
GGGCGTGCCCCAATCGAAGGAGACTGGGCTGATGGCGTCACTGGATTGCGCGACATGCGCGTCGAGATTGCCATGATGCGTACGCCGGACGGTCACGGCCGCCTCGAGCTGTCCCGCTTCCTCGCGCCGGCCGTGGTGGCCGATCACCGCGGCGCCCCTGTGAACGCCCTCGGTTACCTACGCGCCATGTTCACCGTAGAGGACATCGACGATACCCTCGCCCGTCTTGGCAAACGCGGCGCGAAACTCGTCGGCAAAGTGGTCCAGTACGAAGACACGTATCGGCTTTGCTACATCCGGGGCCCTGAAGGAATTCTCATCGGGCTCGCCCAGGAGCTCGGGCAGCATCCTTCCCGAGTGAATCCCATAAGGACGTAAGCGTTGAGAACTGAAGAATTGGCGTCTGACAAGGCGTTCCACGCGCCACGGTCCTCGACCTGCGGGCTCTGCCCGCGGCGTGAACACCGGCGTTAGGCGGCCCAACGGCAATCGGAACTCTTACATCATGCGAGCCCTTCGATATTCCATCAACGTCACCTTGGACGGGTGCTGCGATCATCGTGCAATCATCCCGGACGAAGACTTGCATCGTCACGCAACCGAGAACCTCGCCCGGGCCGATGCCCTTCTCTTTGGCCGGGTGACTTACGAAATGATGGAGGTCGCGTGGCGGGCTCCGGCGCGGACGGGAGTGAGGCCCGATTGGATGCAACCCTGGATGGAACCCTTCGCCCGGACGATCGACGCAGCGAAGAAGTACGTCGTGTCGAGCACCCTGAACCGGGTCGATTGGAACGCGGAGCTCGTGCGCGGGGATCTTGGGCAGGCCGTTCAGCAGCTCAAGCGGGAGTCGGGCCAGGGCCTGTTCGTGGCAGGCGTGAAGCTCGCGCTGGCGTTGACGGAGATGGGGTTGATCGATGAGTACGAGTTCGTCGTGCACCCGAGGCTAGCGGGCCATGGGCCGACGTTGTTCGCGGGGCTATCGAAGTGGGTCGACTTGAAGCTCGTGAGCCGGCTGGAGCTCGGCTCGGGAGCGGTGGCGATGCGGTATGAGCCGAGAAGGTAGCAAAAAGGCCTCATGGCGACGAAGCTGGGGGCCGCCCAACAAGGCGTTGCAGCGGACGCGGCACACGGCGCCGCGCCGCTGAACTCTTGCGTTGGGGCTTCTCGGGGCACTTTACGAATTAGACCGACCGGTCTATTATCGCACCATGGCGATCGATACCCGACAGCAGTTACTCGAGCAGGGCATGGCCATGCTATTGCGGCAGGGGTACCACAACCTGGGAATCGCGGCCGTGCTCGATGCGACGAAGATCCCGAAGGGTTCCTTCTACCACCACTTCAAGTCCAAGGAGGACTTCGGCCTCAAGGCGATCGACCTGTACATGGAGGGGGTCCACGCCGGGCTCGATCAGTGCTTGGGCGACAAGAAACTGCCGCCACTGCAGCGGGTGCGGCGCTTCTTCGAGTCAACCGAAGAGAAGTACCGCGCCGAGGGTTATCTCGGCTGCCTGCTCGGCGGCTTGGGGCAGGAGCTCTCGGGCATCAGCGAGGTCTTCCGCCGCAAGGTCGAGCAGTGCTTCTCCGAGATCTCGCGCCGTATCGCCGATTGTCTCCGGGAAGCCATCAAGCAAGGCGATCTTCCGAAAAAGACAAATCCGCAGAAAATGGCGGAGCTCCTTGTCAACTGCTGGGAGGGTGCAGCGCTCCGCACGCGCATGCGTCGTGACCCAGCTCCGCTGCGCGAGATGCTGGACTTCTATTTCAGTTCAGCATCCAGGTAACCCGCCAGTAATCCTCTCATTCGAATGACACCGTATTCTTGCGCACAAGAAATAGACCGACCGGTCTATTAAAGCGGCTGTTTACCCAAAGGAGAAACGACATGAAAGGCACTTCCCTTTTCGAACGTCTCGGCGGCTCGTCGGGCATCAACGCCCTGGTGCAGGACATCGTCGCACGCCACATGGAGAACCCGGTGATCCGGGCGCGCTTTCGTCCGTACCTCGAGACCCCCGACAAACTCGAGGCGACCAAAAGGCACCTCTGCGCGTTCCTGGAGGCGGGCAGTGGTGGCACTGCGCAATACAGCGGTCGCAGCATGAAGGACGCCCATCGCGGGATGAACATCAGCGAGGCTGAGTACATGGCCGCTACCGACGACATCCTGACGGCCCTGCGCCAGCACCGCATCGACGACCAGACGCAGAAAGATGTGCTGGCTATCGCCTACTCCTTGAAGGGGGAGATCCTGCACGTGTAAGGTAACCGTCAATGTCGTGTGCTGGGCGGCTCAGGCTGCGTCTGGCGTAGACCGGCCGGGGAGATCGGTAACAAAAACGTCGGAGGACATGGGTTACAGATTTCCATGTCCTGCAACGGCACGAATGTGACAGGGCGAATCGGCGACGGAGCGTAGAATCGCGGCAACGGTCGAGGTCGTTATGCATTTCACCATCGAGCACGAGGGGCGCCTTGAGCACAACGAAACCGGGCCGCAATCGATTTCCATCGCCGTGGCATGACCTCATGGCCTTCGTCGACGGCCACGCGTGTACTGGCAGCTCTCTACCGCATCGGCTGGACGCCAAGGCGTCGGAACCGACGCGCCAGCGGCGCGCGGTTCACGGCGGACGTTATGCGGCGACGATCTTCTCCCACTCTGATTGCCATGCACGCACACCGTCACCGCGGAGCGAAAGAGGCCCCATGCGAGTAAGTCGCTGTCGGAGATCGATCGAATTCGGTGGGGTGGAGATCGCAACATGACGGATAGCAAGTACCATGACAGGCAGAACCTTGAGTTTTTCCGCTGGCCGGAGCTGTTGCAGAGGTTCCAAAGCCTCGTAGAACTCGTGATGGTCACTCCCGGCAACCTGTCCAGGCAGTTGCGCAGCGAGCTCTTCACGATGGCCAGTCTGGCGGGCGGGTGTCAGCACTGCCAAGCCCACGGCGCGTACACACTGCACATGATGGGTGTTGACCCGGATAGGATTCGCGATATCTGGAGGTTTGAGCAATCCGCGCAGTTCTCGGAAGCCGAAAGAGCCGCGTTGCGGCTTGCGGGAGATGGCGCGCTTGTACCTAACATGGTCGAACCGGGGCACTTTGCTGAATTGCGCAGGCACTACTCTGACCGCCAGATCGTAGAGATGCTCGCCGTCATCAGCCTGGCGGGTTGGTACAACCGTTGGAACAATTCCATTGCCACGGTAACGGACCGCGAATCGGCAGAATGGGCCGAAGCCAATCTCAAGGCGGTGGGTTGGAAGTTGGGCAAACACGCTGGAGCAGACCACGAACAGCGGAGAAGGCATCCGCGATCTACCGATCCGGACCGGATTGAGTACTGAGTACGAACGATCGCTCTTGATCGCCGTGTCCAACCGGAGGCCGCATGACACGATGGTGGTGCGGACGTTGGGCGTCAATCCAAGTGGAGTCGGAAAATGGGGCAGGTCCGAGTTGAGAGCTTTGCCGTTTCACTTGACGGATACGGCGCGGGTCCGGATCAGGACATCGACAATGGGCTCGGCGTGGGCGGGGAGGAATTGCACCAGTGGTTCATCCCAACACGCACGTTCCAGCGGACCCACGGTGCGGGCGATGGCACGACCGGGGTCGACGACGATTTTGCCGCGCGGGGATTCAGGAACATCGGAGCGTGGATTCTGGGTAGGAACATGTTCGGACCGATTCGCGGTCCTTGGCCCGATTCGAACTGGAAGGGCTGGTGGGGTGACAACCCACCGTACCACGTGCCCGTTTTCGTCCTGACTCATCACGCGCGTCCGCCCGTCGAGATGGAAGGCAATACGACGTTCCATTTCGTCACGGGCGGCATTCACGAAGCGCTGGACCGGGCGCGCGAAGCGGCGAACGGCATGGACGTGCGCATTGGGGGAGGGCCCAACGTGATTCGGCAATATCTTCGAGAGGCTCTCATTGATGAACTGCATGTCGCGATCGCGCCGGTCCTGCTGGGCCGGGGCGAGCGGTTGTTCGAGGGGGTGGACCTGCGGGCCCTAGGATATGAATGCGTGCAGTTTGCAGCGTCCGAGAAAGCCACCCATGTGGTACTCCGACGCCCCAGGAAATGACGGGAAATGACGCCTGACAACCGGTTGCAGCGGACGGTCCGCTGCGCGGCCCGCCGTTGAACCGGGGCGGTCGGGCGGCAGATAAAGAAGCGGGTTCCCATGGGCGACGCAACTGAACTTGGCGCACTGCTGGCGTCTCAGCCGAAGCCGGTGTGCGCAAGCCTGACGCCGTTCGAGGTGGCCGACGCCGACTTCGAGGCCGGGTTTGTGGCGTTGCGGTTTGCCGAACAGGCGGCCTTTTCGAATCACTGGGGCAACATTCAAGGGGGCTTCGGCGTCGCGATGATCGATGTCCTTGTCTCCATCGCCGCATATGCGAAGCTCCGTCAGTGGTGCCCGACGATCGAAATTGTGGGGAGCGGACGGGCAGCTCGCCATCCACGCGACCGCGACGGTGAGCGTCAAGGCATAGCTGCCATGTGCACCCGTTCAACACGCCAACGTCAGGCGGCGGCAGGCGCCCAGAAATCGCCTTGGATAAGCGTTCGAAGCGCGTGAAGCCAGTCGTTGATCACATCCAGGTCACGGTTCGCGATATGGCAGTGGCGGTGCCATTCTACGATCGCCTTCTTCCCCTGCTTGGCTTCAGCAAGGAAAGTCGAACGAGTGCGATGATAGAAAAGCACGATTTCTTCGTGGTCGAGTACAGCCACCCGCTTCTCGCGTTCGCCATCACGTCGCCGCGCAAGGCACTGCAGAGCGAGGCCGTGCACCGGCGAAGACCGGGCGCGCTCCATCATCTCGCGTTTCGAGCAGAGTCACGCGCCGAGGTTGATCGGCTTCACGAGGAAATCAGGGCGATCGGCGCTCATATAGTCGCCTCTCCCAGGGAGTATCCGGAGTACACGCCTGCAGGCTACTACGCGTTCTTCTTCAAAGACCCGGACGGCATCAAGTACGAGATTGTCACGCATGGCGCAGAGCACGGCGAACACTGAACCGCTGGCCGCCTGGCCTGCGTCCAATCAAGGGCTTCAACGACGCAGGGTTGTCCGGGAAATGGAACGGCTATCGGTCCTCTTCCACTCTCGGCCTGAGACCGCGGTGAGGCGCTTAAATGACGTGCACCGCAGGAGCTATCCCGATGCCAGCCGGTGATTTTCCGGACCGGAAATATCTGATCAATGCGCGCGAACTGGGCGAGCGACTGGGCGCGGTTACCCTGATCGACCTGCGTCCGGCGGAGGATTTCTCGCTTGGCCATATCGAGGCGAGCCGGCATCTCGACATCTACGGCGTCAGCCTGAACGACTCCTCGGAGGCCCCGTTGAACGCCTTCCTGGCGATATTCAAGACCCTGTTCGGGACCCGAGGCGTATCGCGGGATACGCCGGTAGTGATCTACGACCACGAGACCGGCGAGCGGGCGGCGCGAGCGGTCTGGCTCCTCGCGGTTCTGGGTCACCCGGACGTCAGGATCCTCGACGGCGGAACGCAGGCGTGGACCGCCTCGGGCAGGCGGCTCGTCCGCCTGACGGCAGCGCCGGCGCCGGCCGACCCGGCAAAGGCGCCGCCGACGTCTCCCCCGTACAAAGGAACGCCTAATCTCGAACTGCTGGCAACCCGGTTCGATGTCCATCGCGCCATCGATGATGAACGGACCGTCATTGTCGATGTCAGGCGCGAGTCCGAGTATCGAGGCACGGAAAAGCGGGCCCGGCGCGCCGGAACCATTCCGGGCGCCGTGCATGTCTTCTGGCGCGATCATCTCGACGACCAGGGGGCGTTTCGGCCGGCGGAAGAAATCCGCGATCTCTACGTCTCGAGAGGCGTAACGCCGGACAAGACCGTCATCCCTGTCTGTCATGGGGGCTACCGCTCGGCGAACACTTTCCTCGCCCTCAAGTCCCTGGGCTATCCACGCGTCCGAAACTACGTGGCGTCCTGGGCGGAATGGGGCAACAGGGACGATTCGAAGATCATCGTCCCGCACTCGAGCGCGGGATCGTGCGCGAAGCGCTGGCGGCCATCGGTTGAGCACTAACCGCACAGCCATCGAGCGTCGCGAAATGGCACGCCGGGCCCTGAGGCGGCTGCTGGCCAATGGCCCCTTGACGGCGGTGCCCAGGCGCCCGACGGACCAGGTACTCGTAGCGGCCTTGGCCGCTTCGCGATTCGACGCAAGCATGAGCCACCTCGAAAGCGAGGTGAATGAGCAGCTCAAGGGCTGGCTCCAGGCGATTTCCGAGCCGTTCGGAATCGACCATGTCACGCTCAGGCGATTGCTGGTGGATTTGCGATTCCTGACTCGCACCCGCTCCGGATCCGCGTACCGCGTCAACATGGAGAGGATCGGAGAAATCGAGGCAGTCACGGAGATCGAGCCCGCGGATGTGCTTGCGGAAATTCGAATTGCGCGTGATAAGCGCAAACGGCGGCGTGCAACCCAGAAACGGAGGTAAAAAGGAGGCTGCGATGAGCGAGCATGTCAACCTGCAACCCGGATCGACTGTCCCGGTGTGACGAATCCGCATGCAGCCTGGCCTGTGGTGGCCGCGGTCGCGGCGCTCCTGCCGGCCTGCGGCGAGCAGTCGGCTTCGCCACCGCCGCCCGCCGCCGGGGCCGGGATTCCGTTCGTCCTGTACCCCAATTTCTCCGGCTCCCTCGGCGTGCCGGTGCGCTTCTATGCGGATGGAAAACCGATCGGCGAACAGATGGACTCCGTGGCGAGCCGGGTCGAGATCCGCTTCAGCACCAGCGCCGAAGAAGGACCGCATATCACCGCAAAGGCGCTGTTTCCATGCGGCTGGGAAGAGGTTCGATTCGCGGAACGGGCGCGCGCGAAGCCTCGCTACGGTGCCGATGGGAAGATACTGGAGCCGGGCGGCATCGGCCTCGATACCACGCTGATGTTGCCGAAGGACTACTTTCTGGTCGACAACCGTGGGCGCGCGCAAGCCAGTCTCGGCCTGGGAGAGTTGCAGCGGCCTGTGCCGGCGGACCAGCCGTCGGCGATCGTCATGCTCGCTCCGGACTGCGAGGCCGGGGCAAAGCTCAGGCTCGACAGTCACGCCATTGGAACCATCGCCATGCGTCCGCGGACAGAGTGGTCGGCCGAACGCGCGTACCTTGTGGACCCGACGGGGAATCGTTGCTACGAATACAAGCACGTCGCCTACGGCGTGGCGCCAGGCAAGCCGCTGGCACCGCCCACAAGACTGCGGCGCGCGGTCCTGCACCAATTGCCCAGCCAGCCCTTGTACGTATTCAAGCAGGCGCCGGCAAAGGTCGAGACGCGGCTGTATGGTGGGACCGTAATCCAATCACAGCTGATGGAAACCCCATGTTGACGGCGCTTCGCATCGCAGGCGCGCGGCCGAATCCTGGGGTCAGGCACAGGACAAGAGAGGGACGATGAGCGGCGGCGCGTACGTGCATGGTTACTACCCGCGCGAGAGCGCGCGCCTGCAGGACCAGGCCGGGACGCTCGTGGATCTGCTGCACTCGGATACGTCCTATCCGGCGGGTAGCAGGGTCCTCGAGGCCGGCTGCGGGGTCGGCGCGCAGACCGTCACCCTCGCCCGCAACAGCCCGGGCGCACGGATCACCTCGGTCGACATCTCGGCGGATTCGCTCAAGGAGGCCAGGGCCAGAGTGGATGCCGCGGGCCTTACCGACGTGCAGTTCCGGCAGGCGGATATCTTCGCCTTGCCGTTCGAACCCGAGTCCTTCGATCACGTCTTCGTGTGCTTCGTCCTGGAGCACCTTGCGCGGCCGGTCGAGGCCCTCGTTGCGCTGAAGACCCTGCTCAGGCCGGGCGGCACCATCACCGTCATCGAAGGCGACCATGGCTCGGCGTACTTTCACCCCGACAGTGCCGTCGCCCGGGAGGCGATCCGCTGCCAGGTCGAGCTGCAGCGCAGGGCCGGCGGCAATGCGATGATCGGAAGGCAGGTCTATCCGCTGCTGGTCGACGCGGGTTTCGACCCGGTCCGCGTCTCCCCGCGAATGGTGTACGTGGATTCAACCCGGCCCGATCTCGTCGACGGCTTCACGCGGAAGACGTTCACCGCGATGGTCAAGGGCGTTCGCGAAGCCGCCATCGAGGCCGGAATCGTCGCACCCGGGAACTTCGACGCAGGGATCCGGGCGCTTTACCGAACCGCTGCAGCCGACGGTGTCTTCTGCTACACGTTCTTCAAGGGTGTGGGCGAGAAAGCGCGTCTGGCGAAGTGCGCGAAGGAGGCGGCCTGACGATGGATCAACGACGAGTGTCCGACACCTGGGAGCGCGGCGATCCCTATGAGCGCTATGTGGGCCGCTGGAGCCGCCAGGTCGCACCCCGGTTTCTCTCGTGGTTGCGGGTTCCGGCCGGCCGCAGGTGGGTGGACGTGGGATGCGGCACGGGAGCGCTGTGCGCCGCGATCCTGGACCACTGTTCGCCGGCCTCGGTCGCCGGCGTGGAACCCTCGGCAGGGTTTCTCGGGACGGCGAGAGAAAACCTCGGCGACCGGGCGGAACTGCGCCAGGGAAGCGCCACGGCGATCCCGCTGGATGACGCGTCCGCCGACGTGGTCGTCTCGGGGCTGGTCCTGAACTTCGTTCCGGACCCGCGCGCCGCACTCGCCGAGATGGCGAGAGTCACGGGCAGCGCCGGCACGATCGGGGCGTACGTCTGGGACTATGCTGGAAAGATGGAGCTCATGCGGCATTTCTGGGATGCGGCGGCCGAGCTCGACCCGAACGCCGCGAAGCTGGACGAAGGGGTACGCTTCCCGCTGTGCCGTGCGGAGGAACTCATGGCGCTCTTCACCGGCGCCGGACTCCAGGGCGTCGACGTGACGGCCATCGACATCGCTACGCCGTTCGCAAGTTTCGAAGACTATTGGCAACCCTTCCTGGGCGGCCAGGGGCCCGCGCCGGCCTACGCCATGTCGCTCGCCGAACCGGTCCGCGCGCGACTGCAGGAGCGCCTGCGCGAGCGCATTCCGGTGCACGCGGACGGCTCGATCGCGCTGACCGCGCGCGCCTGGGCCATTCGCGCGAGCGGCGCCAAGGCTCTTTAGACATCACGAGGAGAGAATCCCCATGCTCACAGCGACCTGTCACTGCGGCGCCGTTCGAGTCGACGTGCCTCGCAGGCCCCGCAGCCTGACGGACTGCAACTGTTCGATCTGCCGGCGCTACGGCACGCTCTGGGCGTACTACAAGGCGGCCACCGTTCGCGTCCATGGCGCGCCCGGATCGACGAACCGCTACGCCTGGGGCGACAAGACGATCGGGTTCGTGCGCTGCAGTACATGTGGATGCATCACGCACTGGGAGCCTGTGCGACGGCAGGCAGGCAGCCGGGTCGGCGTCAACGCGCGAAACTTCGAACCCGGTGCGCTCGGCCCCGTACGCGTCCGCCGGCTCGATGGCGCCTCGACGTGGCAGTACCTGGATTGAAGTCAGTGCCCCGGGAGACCCCGTGCACCGCACTCTGCCAGCGCTTATCGCCGCCGCCGTCGCCGCCTGCAGCAGCGCGCCTCCGGTCGCCGATCCGGCCTCCGATGCACCGGAAGCTCGCTACCTTGCGGCCGCTCCACCCAAACCCGCGTCGTCGTACGCGCAGGCCTTGGGGGCCTGGCGCGACGCGGACGATCTGAACGCCTGGATCGGTGCGCGGTTCGAATACGACCGTTCGCGCGCCATGGCGCTCTCGGAAACGCAGCGCGCCAAGTCCGGCCGGCTCCTCATCCACAGCCCCGAAGACTTCTTCGCCGCGCCACGGGGCGTGTGCGTCGATCTTGCCCGCTTTGCAGTGGAAACGCTGCGCGTCATCGATCCCGGGTCTGCGCCGGCGTTCCTGATGATCGAGTTTGCGCCCGTGTCGATCGCCGGCAACACGCTGCGCCTGCACTGGCTTGCCCTGTACCGCCGCGACGAAGGCTACTACTTCTTCGCCGATTCGAAACGCCCGGGTCATATCGCCGGTCCCTATGCCACGGTGGGTCAGTTCATCGAGGAGTACGCCCAGTATCGCGGCCGGGAAGTGGTCGGGTTTCGGCAGCTCGAATCCTACGAGCGCAAGATGCGAAAGCAGGCTGCCAGGCGCTATCGTGAAGAACGCCCCTGACATCGCGGCAGCAGGCAGCGCCGAGGACTACGCGGCAGCGAAGACGCTGATCGAGGAATATGCGGCAGCCTTGGGGGTCGATCTCTGTTTTCAGAACTTCTCCGAAGAAATCGCGAACCTCCCCCGGGTCTACGGTCCCCCGCGCGGATGCTTGCTGCTCGCCCGTCTTGGCGGAGAGCCGGTTGGTTGTGTGGGCGTGAGAAACCGGGGCGCCGCGGTCTGTGAAATGAAGCGGCTCTACGTCAGTCCGCAAGCCCGCAAGACCGGTCTCGGGAGGCGCCTGGCCGAGTCGGCCGTCGAGCACGCGAGGCGCCTGGGTTATTCGCGGATGGTGCTCGACACGTTGCGGAGCATGATCGAGGCGCAATCGCTCTACGCGTCCCTTGGGTTCCGGGAGGTAGACCGGTACTATCCAAACCCCTTGAGCGGCGTTCGGTATCTGGCACTCGATCTTGGCGGACATGACAACGGCCTGCGGGCGACCTTGATTTCCAGCTGAGTCAGGACATGTCGAAACCGCGCTTGAGGATCTCCGTGTCGCTCCAACGGGTGGGGGCGAGCGGCTGTCTGCTCTTTGCGCTGCTGGCCTCCAGCGCTGCGTCGCCGTCAGAAGAAATCGCCATCACGAGGGTCGAGCGCTTCACCGACAACCGGGGCTGGAACGAGGCGGGCCACGGCCCCACGCACCAGTTCGTCGTCACGGCCACGGTCGCGCCTTCCGGTTTTCCGACGCTCGTCTTTGCCGAAAAGGACGGCGCGCGGCAGCCGCTCACGCACTTCGCGCAGCCGGGCGCGCCGGACCTTTACGTTCTCTGGCAACGGTTCGATCCCGCGGCCAGCGGGTCCTGGAGGATCGTCGCCGAGCGCGGCGACGCCAAAGCCGCGCCGGTTTCGACGCCAGTGCTGGCGACGCCCCGGCAGGTACCGTTGGCCGGCAACGTGCGCGCCGCGGGAAAAGGTGCGCAGCCGCGCTTGAGCTGGCAGTTGCCGAACCTCGCTGGATTCGACATCGATCGCATCCGTGTCGCGGTGCTCGGGGGGAAGCGCGTGCATGGACGCTTCATGAGCACCCTGTACGTCTCGGACGGGCTGCCGCCAGGCACGAAGACGTTCACGATCCCTTCGGGCATACTCGCGCTCGGCGAGCGCTACATCTTCCAGGTGATGCTCGAGGACCTGGAAGTTGGCAAACTCGAAAACCGCTCCCTCACCTACAGTGCGCCTTACACGGTTTCGCGAAAGTGACACTTCCCCATACCGGTCGGTGTCTGTGCGGTGCCACCGAGTACCGCTTGGCGGAAGAACCGCTGACGGTCTACGCCTGCCACTGCACCGACCGTCAGAACGGCACCCGGCTGTGGTTGGAAGCGGAGAACCGGCCTGCGCTTGCGGTGGTTCGACCGGGCAGGCTGGACGACACGTCTTGGCTGCGTCCCGTGGCGCACCTGCGGACGCGCAGCGCGCAGCCATGGTTCGACTTTCCGGAAGGGGCGGTTCGATACGAGACCCAGCCCGAGAACCTGCTCGAGCTGGCCGCCCTGTGGCGCAATCGATGCGACTGATCGGAATGCTCGACTCGCCGTTTGTCAGGCGGGTCGCGATTTCGTTCGAACTTCTGGGCGTGCCGTTCGAGCACGAAGCCGTTTCGGTGTTCAGCACCTTCGCGCAGTTCCAGGGCATCAATCCCGTCGTGAAAGCCCCCACGTTGGTCTGCGACGACGGCGAAGTCCTGATGGACTCGTCCCTGATCCTGCAGTTCGTCGAGACCGTTGCGGCTCGGGGCCAGTCCCTGTGGTCCTCAGATCCTGCAACGCTGCAACATGAATTCCGGGCCGTGGGTCTCGCACTGGCCGCCTGCGAAAAGAGCGCGCAGATCATCTATGAGCGCAATCTCCGTCCCAAAGAGGCGCAGTACGAGCCTTGGCTCGCGCGCGTGACGGGCCAGTTGCTGGCGGCTTACGCGGGGCTGGAGCAGGAGGTTCAGCGCAGGCCGGCGGCGTTTTCGCGCTCGCGCAGTCAGGCGTGCATTTCGGCAGCAGTCGCCTGGCAGTTCACGCAATCCATGCTCGCGTCGGTCGTGCCGGCCTCGGCACATCCCGGCCTGGCGGGCTTGTCGGAACGTCTCGAGCAGACCGCCGAATTCCGGAAATATCCGCCCTTGGGTCCGGGCGTTCCGGCAGTCAACGTCGAGCGATAGACTGCGGCAGGAAACACGCGTGAGTGCGGAGGAACGAAAAATGACGCCGGTTGCCATCATCACGGGCGCAAGCCGCGGCATCGGCGCCGCCACGGCGCGCAGGGCTGCGGCGAGCGGCTACGCCGTCTGCGTCAACTACCGGCGCGACCGCGCCGCAGCCGAACGCGTCGCGGCAGACATCGCCGCCGCAGGAGGGCGGGCCGTCGCAGTGGCCGCGGACGTTGCCGTCGAAGCGGACGTCGTCCGGCTGTTCGAGACCTGCGATCGCGCCCTTGGGCCGCTGACCGCGCTGGTCAACAACGCCGGCATCCTCGAAACCCAGATGCGCGTCGAGATGCTGGATGCCGCGCGCCTGCAGCGCATTTTCGCGACCAACGTCATCGGTGCCTTCGTCTGCGCGCGCGAGGCCGTTCGCCGCATGTCTCGCGGGCGCGGCGGCGGCGGCGGGGCGATCGTCAACGTGTCGTCGGGGGCTTCGCGGCTCGGCTCGCCGGGGGAATACGTCGACTATGCGGCGTCCAAGGGCGCGATCGACACGCTGACGCTTGGCCTGGCGCGCGAGGTCGCGGCCGAAGGCATCCGCGTGAACGCGGTGCGGCCCGGGTTCATCGACACCGAGATCCACGCCAGCGGCGGCGAGCCGCGGCGCGTCGATCGTCTCAGGGAGTCCGTGCCGATGAAGCGTGGCGGGACGGCCGACGAAGTCGCGCGGGCCATCCTGTGGCTGCTCTCGGCGGAGGCTTCCTACACCACGGGCAGTTTCATCGATGTGACGGGCGGGAAGTGAACCGCGGGCGACGCGATGGACTTGCGCTGCCCGCACTGCAGGATGATTCTGAAGCAGCGAAAGCTGAGCCAGGCGATCGTGGCGCGCATGGAGATCGATTGTCCCCACTGCATGCAGCGCATCGGCCTCAATGTTCACCCGGCAGAGGTCGTCATCGCGCTGTTCGACTTCGCGATCGTCATCGTGCTCGCCGCGCTGGCATACGGCTACCGCAGCCAGGACCTGGTGCTCGCCGCGCTCGGTGCCGCGATGGCGGGCGCGCTGGCCCTGCCGCTGCTGCAGAAGACCTGGCTGCGGAACTGGCCGCGCTATGCACGGCTGATCCGGCCTCCGGACGCGTAGCGGCGCCGCCATTGGGGAAATCACGGACATGAAGATCGCCATCCTTGACGATTACCACGACACCCTTCGCACGCTCGCGTGCTTCGCGAAACTGGCGGGGCACGAGGTCACCATCTGGAACGACCAGGTGCAGGAGGTCGATGCGCTCGCCGCACGCCTGCGCGACACCGAGGCGCTGGTGCTGATCCGCGAGCGCACCCAGATCCGGGCGCCGCTCCTCGAGCGGCTGGACAGGCTCCGGCTCATCAGCCAGCGCAGCGTCTATCCGCATATCGATATCGACGCCTGCACGCGGCGCGGCGTCATCGTGTCGTCGAACATGCATGCCGGCACCCCTTCGTACGCCGCCGCGGAACTGACCTGGGCGCTGGTGCTGGCGGCGATGCGCCAGCTGCCGCAGCAGGTGGCCGCGCTCAAGGCGGGCCGCTGGCAGATCGGCGTCGGCCACAGCCTGCACGGCAAGACGCTGGGGATCTACGGCTACGGCAGGATCGGCAGCGTGGTCGCGGGTTACGGCCGGGCGTTCGGCATGAAAGTCCTGGTTTGGGCGCGCGCGGCATCGCTCGCGCGGGCGCGCGGCGACGGATACGCCGTGGCGCGCAGCAAGGCGGAATTCTTCTCCGTCTGCGACGTGCTTTCGCTCCACATGCGCCTGGTCGAGGACACGCGCGGCGTCGTGGCCGCGGACGATCTCGCGCGCATGAAACCGGACGCGCTGCTCGTCAACACCAGCCGCGCCGGACTGATTGCGCCCGGCGCGCTGGTCGCCGCGCTGAAAGGCGGACGCCCTGGAATGGCCGCGGTGGACGTGTTTGAAGTCGAGCCGCTGCGCGACACGGCCGATCCCCTGCTCAATCTGGACAACGTCGTCTGCACGCCGCACATCGGCTACGTCACGCGCGACGAATACGAAGTCCAGTTCGCGGACATCTTCGACCAGATCGTCGCCTACGCCGCGGGCCGGCCGATCAACGTCGTGAATCCGAAGGTGCTGGAAGCGGCGCACCGGCGCCCTTAGGCAGTTGCCGGCCTGCGCATGAGGCACATTGAACGGCACCGTACGCACCGCAGCGGATGGCTGCGTGCGGCCGTGCTCGGCGCGAACGACGGCATCGTTTCCACCGCCAGCCTCGTCCTGGGCGTGGCGGCAGCCGGTGCGGGTTCCAGGACGATCCTGATCGCGGGCGTTGCGGGCCTTGTGGCAGGTGCCATGTCGATGGCTGCCGGCGAATATGTCTCGGTGAGCTCGCAGGCCGATACCGAGGGCGCCGACCTGGACCGCGAGCGCAGGGAACTCGCCGCCCATCCCGAGCATGAGCACGCGGAAATGACGGC
>SCUF01000395.1 GCA_004298325.1 Betaproteobacteria bacterium
CAGCTCGATCAGCACTTCCTGGAACGGCTTGCAGTCTCCCGTCGGCGGCACCACGGGCACGCGCACGGCGTCGACCGGCCCGTCGAACTCGGAGATCGGCCGGTCGAGCATCGACATGACGTCGTGGCGCTCGAGGTAGGTCGTATCCGGCAGCACCAGGTCGGCGAACGCGGTCATCTCCGACTGGAACGCGTCGCACACGACGAGGAAGGGAATGCGGTACTCGCCATCCTCGGCGCGGTCGTTCAGCATGCGGCGCACTTCTGCAGTGTTCATCGCAGAGTTCCAGGCCATGTTGGCCATGAAGACGAGCAGCGTGTCGAGGCGGTAGGGATCGCCGCGCCAGGCGTTGGTGATGACGTTGTGCATCAGCCCGTGCACCGAGAGCGGGTGCTCCCAGGAAAAGCCCTTGTCGATGCGCACCGGCTGCCCGTCGTCGTCGACGAACAGGTGCTCGGGCGCCGCCGGCCAGCCGAGCGCCAGTCCCGGCAGCGGCGTGTCCGGCTGGATGGCGTCGGGCGAATTCGGCGTCTTCGCCGCCGGCGGGATCGCGCGCGGAAACGGCGCGCGGTGGCGAAACCCGCCGGGCCGGTCGATGGTGCCGAGCAGGCTCATCAGGATGGCGAGCGAGCGCACGGTGTGAAAACCGTTCGAGTGCGCCGCCAGCCCGCGCATGGCATGGAACGCCACCGGATTGCCGGTTACGGCGGGATGCTCCTCCCCCCAGCAGTCGGTCCACGCGATCGGCAGCTCGATTCTCTGGTCGCGCGCCGTGACGCCCATTTCGTGCGCCAGGCGCCGGATGGTCGCGGCCGCGATCCCGGTGATCGACTCGGCCCATTCCGGCGTATACGCCTGGACGCGATCGGCGAGCAGCTGGAAGGCCGGCTTGACGCGGGTGCCATCGTCGAGGCGGAACTCGCCGAACAGATAGGGGTCGGCACCCGCGGCGTGCGTCGGCACGGCCCGCTCGGAGTGCCGGTCCCACCACAGCTGCGCCGGCGGCCAGTCGGTGTCGCTCTCGGGCGCGCCGGGCGTGCGCGCGAGCAGGCCATCGCGCGGCGAAGCGCCGTCGCACACCACCAGGTGACCGCCGTTGGTGTAGCGCGCGACGAACTCGCGGTCGTAGAGCCCCAGCGCGATCACCTCGTGCAGCACCGCGAGCAGGAACGCGCCGTCGGTGCCGGGCCGGATCGGCACCCACTCGTCGGCGATCGCCGAATAGCCGGTGCGCACCGGATTGACCGAGATGAAGCGGCCGCCGCCGCGCTTGAACCTGGCGAGCGCGATCTTGAGCGGATTGGAATGATGGTCTTCCGCCGTGCCCAGCATGACGAACAGTTTCGCGCGCTCGAGGTCCGGGCCGCCGAATTCCCAGAACGAGCCGCCGATCGTGTAGATCATGCCGGCGGCCATGTTCACCGAGCAGAAACCGCCATGCGCCGCGTAATTGGGCGTGCCGAACTGGCGCGCGAAGAGTCCCGTCAGCGCCTGCATCTGGTCGCGTCCCGTGAACAGCGCGAATCGCTTCGGGTCGGTGGCGCGGATCTTCGCCAGCCGGCGCGCCAGCAGGTCGAAGGCCTCGTCCCAGGAGATCGGCTCGAACTCGCCCGCGCCGCGCTCGGCGCCCGCGCGGCGCTTCAGCGGCTGCGTCAGCCGCGCCGGCGAATGCTGCTTCATGATGCCGCTCGCGCCCTTGGCGCAGATCACGCCCTGGTTGAGCGGGTGCTGCGGATTGCCGTCGATGTAGCGCAGCTTGCCGTCGCGCAGGTGCACGCGAATGCCGCAACGGCATGCGCACATGTAGCAGGTCGTGGTGCGGATTTCGGAGCGCGGGCTCGCGGTCATCAGGAATTGAGCGAAATCAAGGAAGCGGGGCGATTGTCGGGCGCCCCGGCAGGGCGATCCAACGAGTTGTAGTTATCCCTACATAAGCGCGACATAGCACCTCTTCGTATCAAGGTCTTTCTCGCGGTATCATCGTGCACGCGCGGCGGCGGGCGTCGGCCGCAGCCTACAATCAAGCCATCCATTTCCAGGAGCCGCAATGGCCGAATTCGTTGCGACCGCGCAGACGATTCTCGTCGTCGGCGGCGGCATCAGCGGCATGAGCGCCGCGCTCGAGGCCGCAGAATGCGGCAAGCAGGTGATCCTGCTCGAGAGCACGCCCACGCTGGGGGGGCGCACGGCGCTGCTGTATCGCTACTTCCCGAAACTCTGCCATCCCAGCTGCGGACTCGAGATCAACCTGCAGCGCATCAAGGCGAACCGCAACATCCGCGTCTACACGCTGGCCGAGGTCACGCGCATCGAAGGCAGCAGCGGCAGTTACACGGTCAGCCTGCGCATTGCGCCACGCCACGTCAATGCCAACTGCACCGCCTGCGGCGACTGCGCCAGGGCGGTCGAGGCCACGATCCCGAATCCGTGGAATTACGGACTGGATCGCTGCAAGGCAGCGTATCTGCCGCACGCCATGGCCTACCCGCAGCGCTACGTGATCGATGCTTCGATCATCGGCACGCCGGAGGCGGAAAAAGCCAAAGCGGCCTGCCGCTACGGCGCCGTCGATCTCGAAATGAAAACGCAGACGCTCACGCTCGAAGTGGCGGCGATCGTCTGGGCCACCGGCTGGAAACCCTACGACGCGGCGAAAATCCAGCCTTACGGCTACGGGCGCTTGCGCAACGTGATCACGAGCGTCGAATTCGAGCGCCTGGCCGATCCGCGCGGGCCGACGGCGGGGCGCATCCTGCGCCCCTCGGACGGCAAGCCGGCGACGAAGGTGGCTTTCATCCAGTGCGCCGGCTCGCGCGACGAGAACCACCTGCGGCACTGCTCGCGCATCTGCTGCATGGCTTCGCTCAAGCAGACCCAGTTCGTGCGCGAGGCGCACGGCGAAGCGGCCCGCTCGACGATCTACTACATCGACATCCGCGCCATCGACCGCTTCGAGGATTTCTACAAGAAGGTGCAGGCCGACGCGAGCGTGCGCTTCGTCAAGTCGAAGGTCGCGCGCATCGAGGAAGACCGCGCCAGCGGCGATCCGGTGCTGCACGGCGTCGATACCGAAGGCTACCGGCGCTACGCCGACCGGCACGACCTGGTGGTGCTCGCGATCGGCATGGAGCCGTCGGTGAAGGGCTCCGCGATCCCGGCGGGCCTGGGCGAGGATTCGAGCGGCTTTCTCGTGCCCTCGCTCGACGGCGCCGCCATTTTCGGCGCCGGCTGCGCCACCAATGCCCTGGACGTCAACCGCGCGGTGCAGAGTTCCACCGCCGCGGCGCTGCGCGCCATCCAGGTGGTCAACCGAACCGCGCGCGCGGAGAGCTGAATGGCGGACATGAAGACAGCGGCCTACGTCTGCGGCGGCTGCGGCATCGGCGAGCGGCTCGACACCGCGCAGCTGGCGACGATCGCGCAGCGCGAAGGCAAGATGAACCTGGTGCGGCAGCACCCCTTCCTGTGCAGCGACGAAGGCGTGGCGCTGATCCGCAACGACATCGACGCCGAAGGCGTGACCCATGTCGCCATCGCGGCCTGCTCGCGCCGCGCCAAGACGGAGGCGTTCCAGTTTCCCGCGGTGGCGGTATCGCGCGCCAACCTGCGCGAAGGCGTGATCTGGGTGCAGCCGGACAGCGAGGCGGCGCGCGCCGCGGCGCAGGAGATGGCGGACGACTACGTCCGCATGGCCTGCGCCGAAATCCGCAAGCTGCAGTTGCCGGCGGGCCACACCGCAACGGGATCCAACCGGCGCCTGCTGGTGGTGGGCGGCGGCGTTTCCGGAATGACCGCGGCGCTCGAGGCCGCGCGCGCCGGTTACGACGCGGTGATCGTCGAGCGAGGCGAAGCCCTCGGCGGCTGGGCGGCGAAACTGCATCGCCGGGCGCCGTTTCGCGAGCCGTTTCACGACCCCGTCGAGACCGGGGTCGACGCATTGATCGCGGCGGTCGAAGCCGAGCCGCGCATCAAGATCCATCTCGGCGCGACCCTGGCGCAGACCTCGGGTGCGCCGGGGCGCTTCAGCGCCCGGCTGACGAACGAGAGCGGCGTCAGCTGGGTCGAGGAAGCGGGCGCGATCATCCAGGCCACCGGATTTTCCACCTACGACCCGACGCGCCTCACCGAATTCGCCTATGGCAGCTCGCCCAACATCGTCGATCAGGCCGGGCTGGAAGCGCTGGCGCGCGCCGCGGCCGGCCAGCCGATGCGCCGGCCCGGCGACGGCGGCATCGTGAAGAAGGTGGTGTTCGTGCAATGCGCCGGGCAGCGCGACGATTCCGGCCGCCACCTGCCCTATTGCTCGGGGCATTGCTGCGGCACCTCGATCAAGCAGGCCATGTATTTCAAGGCGGCGGACCCCGTCGTCGACACCGTCGTGATCTACACCGACCTGCGCACACCGGGCAGCGGCGAGGACTTCTACCGCTCGGCGCAGGCGCAGGGCGTCAACTTCACCAAGGGCACGGTCTCCGCCGTCGAGGTGAACGGCAAGCGCTGCCGCGTCCGCTTCCGCGACCTGATCCTCGCCGAGGACAGCGTCATCGAGGACGCCGACATCGTGGTGCTGGCCACGGGGCAGGTGCCCAACTCGGGCATCGACATCGAGCAGCCGGAGCGCGCCGACGCCAATGGCGTGAAGCCGGTCTCGATCCTCAACCTGACGTACCGGCAGGGCAAGGACCTGCCGCAGCTGCGCCACGGCTTTTCGGACTCGCACTTCATCTGCTTTCCGTACGAGACGCGCCGCACCGGCATCCATACCGCGGGCCCGGTGCGCCGCCCGATGGACCTGGCGCAGGCGATGGAGGACGCGACCGGCGCCGCGCTGAAGGCGATCCAGGCGATCGAGAACGCGCGGCTCGGGCGCGCCGCGCACCCGCGCTCGGGCGACCTGTCCTACCCGATCGTGCGGCTGGAAGGCTGCACGCAGTGCAAGCGCTGCACCGTGGAATGCCCGTTCGGCGCCATCGACGAGGA
>SCUF01000396.1 GCA_004298325.1 Betaproteobacteria bacterium
AGCCGCCCGCGCACGTGCCGCTGGATGTCGTCGATCAGCGCCTGCGACGGCGCCTCCCCCGGCTGCAGCACGACGAAGGCCTTGACGATCTGGCCGCGCGCCTCGTCCGGCTTGCCGATCACGGCCGCGTTGGCCACCGCCGGATGCCGCACCAGGCAGTTCTCGATCTCCGCCGGGCCGATGCGATAGCCCGCGCTCTTGATGACGTCGTCGGAGCGCCCCTGGTACCAGATCGTGCCGTCCTCGTCCATGCGCCCCTGGTCGCCGGTGCAGCCCCAGTCGCCGATGAATTTTTCGGTCGTCGCCTGCGGATTGTTCCAGTAGCCGAGAAAGAACACCGGGTCGTCGCTGCCCTGGCAGCGCCGGTGGACCGCGATCTCGCCCAGTTCACCGCGCGGCACTTCCTCGCCCGCCGGATTCACGATCGCGACGCGGTGCCCCGGATAGGCGCGCCCGATGGCGCCGGGCTTCACCGGCCACGCCGCCTGGCAGTTGCCGACGACGTAATTGATTTCCGTCTGGCCGAACATCTCGTTGAGCGTCACGCCGAGCCGCTCGCGCGCCCAGTCGATCACCGTGACGCCGACCGATTCGCCCGCGCTCATCACCGAGCGCAGCGCGAGCGTGTAGTGCGCCTTCGGCTCAGGCACCGCCTTCATCATCAGCTTCAGCGCGGTGGGAAAAAGGAAGGTATTGCGAACGCCGTAGCGATCGAGCAGCCGGTAGGCCCGCTCGGCGTCGAACTTGCCGCGGTAGCCCAGTATCGGCATGCCGAAATACCAGGCCGGCAGCAGCGCGTCGAACAGGCCGCCGGCCCACGCCCAGTCGGCCGGCGTCCAGAACAGGTCGCCCGGCTGCGGAAAGAAATCGTGCGAATAGACGAACCCCGGAAGGTTGCCGATGAGCATGCGGTGGGCGTGCAGCGCGCCCTTGGGCGCGCCGGTGGTGCCGCTGGTGTAGATGATGAGCGCCGGATCCTCCGCGCCGGTGTCGGCGCAGGCGAAATGGCGGCTCGCCTTGCCGAGCAGCGCCTCCCAGTCGTGGACACCGGTCTCGCGCGCGCCGCCGGCGCCGATCACGTGCCGCAGCGCGGGCAGGCGCCCGCGGACGGCGAGCAGCTGCGGCAGCGTGGTCGGCTCGACGATCGCGACGCTCGCCGCGGCGTTGTGCATGCGGTATTCGAGCGCATCGGGCCCGAACAGGTGGCTGAGCGGCAGCGCGATCGCGCCCATCTGGAAAATCGCCATGTAGGCGATCGCGGTCTCGGGACGCTGCGGCAGGATGAGCGCGACACGCTCGCCACGCTGCACGCCGAGCGCGGCGAGCGCGTTGGAGAGCCGGTTGGCCTCCTGCTGGATGTCCCAGAAGGTATAGGCCGCGCGGGCGCCGGATTCGTCTTCCCAGTACAGCGCGAAGCGCGCGCGGTCCTCCGCCCAGCGGCCGCAGCAGGCGCGCGCGAGGTTGAAGCGCGCCGGTACCTCCCAGCGCCAGCCGCGATAGAGCTCGTCGTAGCGGTCGTTCATGGGCAGCAGCGTTTCGCTTTTTGCCGCGGTCGAGTTTACCATCGGCAGTTGCGATGAATCCCGCCGCCCTCGTGTTCGACGCCTATGGCACGCTGTTCGACGTGCACGCCGTGGTGCAACGTTGCGAAGCCTTCTGGCCCGGCAAGGGCGCGCAGCTGTCGGCGCTGTGGCGCGCGAAGCAGCTCGAATGGACCTGGCAGCGAAGCCTCATGCGGCGTTACCTGCCGTTTTCGCAGCTGACGGGCGACGCGCTGGGCTATGCCTGCGAGGCGCTCGGCCTCGCCTGCGACGACGCGCGCAGCGGCGCGCTGATGGACGAATATCGCCGCCTGGCGACTTATTCCGACGTGCCGGATGCGCTGGCGCGCCTGCACGCGGACGGCTGCAAGCTCGCGATCCTGACCAACGGTTCGCCCGACATGATCATTCCGCTGGTGGCGCACCATGGCATGCAGTCGCTGTTCGACGCCGTGCTGAGCGTCGACGAGCTGAAGATCTACAAGCCCGCGCCTGAAGTCTACCGGCTGGCGGCGAAGCGGCTCGGCCTGCCCTCGAACGCGATCGGTTTCGTCTCCTCGAACGGCTGGGACGCGCTCGGCGCGAAATCCTTCGGCTTGCGCGCCTGGTGGATCAACCGCGGCGGCGCGCCGCTCGACCGGCTCGGCTTCGCGCCCGACGGCCTGCTGGCGGGGCTCGGCGAACTGCCGGCCGCACTGGCCGGATGAAGTTCTGCGCCCACTGCGCCGCGCCGGTGGCGCGGCGCGTGCCGCCGGGGGACAGCCTGCCGCGCTTCGTCTGCGACGAGTGCGGCGAGATCCACTATCAGAACCCGCGCCTGGTGGTGGGTTGCGTGCCCGAGCTGGACGGACGCTTGCTGCTGTGCCGGCGCGCGATCGAGCCGCGCTACGGCTACTGGACGCTGCCCGCGGGATTCATGGAAAACGGCGAGACGGTCGGCGAGGGCGCGCTGCGCGAGACGCTCGAGGAGGCCGGCGCGCGCGTCGCGCTCGGCGCCGCGTTCTCGATGATCTCGGTGCCGCGCGTCAACCAGGTGCACGTGTTCTTTCTCGCTCGCGTCCGCGACCTGGAGGCGAAGCCGGGTGCCGAGACGCTCGAGATCAGGCTCTACGAGGAAGCCGCCGTTCCCTGGCCGGAGATCGCGTTCCGCACCGTGGCCATGACCTTGCGCCACTGGTTCGCCGACCGCGCCGCAGGGCGCTTCGGTTTCCATGCGGGAGACATTGCGGCGTGAACCCGGCGACGGCGCCCGCGCGCACCAACGGCGCGGCGCGCTGGGGTATGCTTTGCGCCGTCCTGGCGGCAGCAAGAACGAAAACAGCGTCCACGGCCATAGGAGGGGCCAGCCGATGACAGCATTGATCCGATTGTTGCTTGTCCTGGCGCTTGCCGCGCCGCCGCTCGCGATGGCGGCCGAGCCGCCCCAGCTGGACCCCGCCAATACCGCCTGGATGATCACGGCGTCGGTGCTGGTCCTGTTCATGACGCTGCCGGGCCTGGCGCTGTTCTACGCGGGTCTCGTGCGCGCCAAGAACGTGCTGTCGGTGTTGATGCAGTGTTTCGCCATCACGTGCATCGTCACGCTGGCGTGGGTGGCGGTCGGCTACAGCATCGCGTTCGGCGACGGCGGCGGGGCCAACGCGTGGTTCGGCGGCTTCGCGAAGTCGTTCCTCGGCGGCATCGAGGTGAAGACGCTGAAAGGCAGCATTCCGGAAACGGTGTTTGCCATGTTCCAGCTGACTTTCGCCATCATCACTCCGGCGCTGGTGATCGGCGGCTACGCCGAGCGCGTGCGCTTCTCGGGCATGCTGCTGTTCAGCCTGCTGTGGCTATTGCTGGTGTACTGCCCGGTGGCGCACTGGGTGTGGGGCGACGGCTGGCTGCAGAAGCTGGGGGTGATGGATTTCGCCGGCGGGCTGGTGGTCCACCTCAACGCGGGGATGGCGTCGCTGGTCGCCGCGCTGGTGCTGGGGCGGCGCCGCGGCTTTCCGGAGACGCCGATGCCGCCGCATAACCTGACGATGACGGTCGCCGGCGCGAGCATGCTCTGGGTCGGATGGTTCGGCTTCAACGCGGGGAGCGCGCTCGCGGCCGACGGCGCCGCCGGCATGGCGATGCTCGTCACGCACATCGGCGCCGCGACCGGCGCTTTCGCCTGGATGGTGTGCGAGTGGCTGCGCTTCGGCAAGCCCTCGGTGCTCGGCATCGTGACCGGCATGGTCGCGGGGCTCGGCACCATCACGCCCGCCTCGGGCTTCGTCGGCCCCCTGGGGGCGCTCGCCATCGGCGGCGCGGCCGGCGTGGCCTGCTTCTTCGCCACCAATTACATGAAGCGCGCGCTCGGCGTAGACGACTCGCTCGACGTGTTCCCGGTCCACGGCGTGGGAGGCATCCTCGGCACGCTGCTCACGGGCGTGTTCGCGGCCTCCGCCCTGGGCGGCGTCGGTTACGCCGAGGGCGCGACGATGGGCAGCCAGTTGCTGGTGCAGATGGCAGGGATCGCCGCGGTCGGGTTGTGGTCGGGTGCGGTCACCTACGGGCTGCTCAAGCTGAGCAATGCGCTCATCGGCATGCGCGTCGACGCCGACGACGAAACCCAGGGGCTCGACACGGTGCTGCACAACGAGACCGGATACAACCTCTAGGCCGGGCCGCGCGATGCAGCGACGCGACTTCATCCGGCTCTGCGCGGCGGCCGCGGCCGGCGGCGCTGCGCCGGAGCTCGCCATCGCCGGCGCTGCGCCGCAGTTCTACGCCCGCGCCCGGCTGGTGGACGAGCGCGGCGAGCCGCTGCGCGCCGCGCACGTTCCGCCGCGGCGCAACCTGATTTTCCACTACCCCTACGCCACCACGCCATGCTTCCTGCTCAATCTCGGCCGGCCTGCCGCGAAAGCGGCGCGCCTGCGCACCGCGGACCGGCGCGACTACGAGTGGCCGGGCGGAGTCGGGCCGGACCGCTCGGTCGTGGCGTATTCGGCGATCTGCGCGCACCAGCTCACCTACCCGACCCGCGAGATCAGTTTCATCAGCTACCGCAGCGGCAAGAGCGCGCGCAACCCGCATGCCAACGTCATTCACTGCTGCTCCGAGCACAGCCAGTACGATCCCGCCGACGGCGCGCGCGTGGTGGCCGGTCCCGCACCGCAACCGCTCGCGGCGATCCTGCTGGAGCACGACGCGCGCACGGACGGGCTGAGCGCCGTGGGTACGCTGGGCGGCGAGATGTTCAACCAGTTCTTCAGCAAGTTCGCGTTCCGCCTCGCGCTGGAGAATTCCGGCGCGGCGCGGCGCGCGGTCGGCGACCGCGCGCCGGTGGTGCCGCTGGAGCGCTATTGCCGCCAGCAGGTCCAGTGCTAGCCTGAATTGATCCCCTGGCTCGAGCCGGACGACCCCTTCCCGGCGGTGGAGCGCGCGCTGCGCGAGCCCCCGGGGCTGCTGTGCGCCGGGGCGGACCTGTCGCCCAGGCGCCTGCTCGCCGCCTATCGCCGCGGCATCTTCCCGTGGTTTTCCGGCGCCGAGCCGATCCTGTGGTGGTCGCCCGACCCGCGCATGGTGCTCTACTGCGACGAGCTGAAGCTGCCGCGCTCGCTCGCCAAGAACGTGCGCAACAAGGGCTACGAAGTGCGCATCGACGCGGATTTCGCCGGCGTGCTCGAGGGTTGCGCCGCGCCGCGGCGCGATGGCGGCGGCACCTGGCTGGGCAGCGCGATGCGCGCGGCCTACCTGCGGCTGCACCGCGACGGCTGGGCGCATTCCTTCGAGTGCTGGCGCGAGGGCGCGCTCGCCGGCGGGCTCTACGGCGTCGCCATCGGGCGCATGTTCTACGGCGAGTCGATGTTCGCGCGCGCCACCGACGCCTCCAAGGTCGCGCTCGTGGCGCTGGTGCAGGAGCTGCGCGGGCGCGGCTTTCCGCTGATCGACTGCCAGGTGCGCACGCCGCTGCTGGCGTCGCTGGGCGGGCGCGAAATTCCGCGGCGGGATTTTTTGCGGCGGCTGCGCGCATTGGTAAACTACCCTGAACCGCGAGGGAAATGGACCCGTGTCCCGGCTCAATGACCTGCCCCACGCCGTACTGCAGTTCTATGTCACGGCGCCCTACCCGTGCAGCTACCTGCCCGAGCGCATGGCGCGCTCGCA
>SCUF01000397.1 GCA_004298325.1 Betaproteobacteria bacterium
GGGCGTGACGCAGTACTCCGCGTAACCGCCGCCGTGCGTGAGCGCGCAGATGCGGTCGCCCGGTTTCCACAGCGTCACCGCGGCGCCGCAGGCGACCACCTCGCCCGCGATCTCGAGGCCGGGCAGGTCGGAAGCGTCCGGCGGCGGCGCGTAATTGCCCTGGCGCTGCAGCACGTCCGGGCGGTTGACGCCCGCCGCGGCGACTTTCACCAGGATCTCGTTCGGCCTCGGCTGCGGCACTGGCCGCTCGGCCGGGGTCAGCACTTCGGGGCCGCCGGGCCTGGCGATTTCCATGGCGCGCATCTTCTGCGGGAGGGACATGGCGATCACTTCGAATGGGGGCAGGCATCATAGCCTACCGCAGGGCGATGCCGGCCGCCGAGTGCCTCAGTTCACTCTGCGATCCCGGCCGATCCAGTAGGGCTTGCGCAACTGGTACTTGAGCAGCTTGCCGCTCGGGTTGCGCGGCAGCGCGGCGAGGAAGTCGACCGACTTCGGGCACTTGTAGCGCGCGATGCGCTCGCGCGCGAAGTCGATGATTTCCTGCGCCGCGGCCGCCGTGCCGGGCCGCAGCACGATGCAGGCCTTGACCGCCTCGCCCCAGGTCTCGTCGGGAACGCCGATCACGGCCACATCGGCCACGGCCGCGTGCCGCATCAGCACGTTTTCCACTTCCGCCGGATAGATGTTCTCGCCGCCGGAGATGATCATGTCCTTGATGCGGTCGTGAATGTAGACGTAGCCGTCGCGCAGATAGCCCGCGTCGCCGCTGCGAAACCAGCCGGTGCCGTCGGCGCGGCCTTCGGGAAACGCGGCCGCGGTGGCCCCCGGATCATTCCAGTAGCCGCGCATGTTCTGCGCCGAGCGGATCCAGACTTCGCCCACCTCGCCCTCGGGCAGCGGCCGGTTCGTGCCCGGCTCGACGATGCGCAGTTCGACGCCGGCGTTGGCGCGGCCCGCGGCGCGCAGCAGGTGCGCCTTGGGACCGCCGGGCGCGTGATCCTCCGGCGGCAGGTGCGTGATGGCGCCGGTCGTCTCGGTGAGGCCGTACACCTGCAGGAAGCCGCACTTGAACACGCGCAGCGCCTCGACCAGCACCGGCTCGCTGATCGGCGAGGCTCCGTAGGCGATCAGCTCCAGCGACGTGTAGTCGCCCTGGGCGACGCCGGGCGTGCGCAGCAGCGCGAGGATCATCGCGGGCACGAGGAACACGTGCGTCACGCGGTGCCGGCCGATCCCGGCGATGATGCCCTGCGGGTCGAAATCCGGCTGCAGCACGGAGACGCCGCCCGCGGCGAGCGTGAGCAGCGCGAGGCCGATGCCGGCGATGTGAAACGCCGGCAGCGCGTTGATCATCACCGAGCGCTCGCCCTCGAAGCGCCAGAGGTCCCGGAAGCCGGCGCGCAGGCAGGCGAGATTCGCGTGGCTCAGCTCGACGCCCTTCGGCAGTCCCGTGGTGCCCGAGGAATACAGCTGCAGGCCCGTGTCCCCGGATTGCGGCGCGTGCCATTCGTGCAGCGGCGCGAACGCCGCGCTCCAGGCGGAGAAAGCGCTCAGCCCGGGCGCCGCGTCCGTCGCCACCACCGTTTGCACGGACGGCAGCGATGCCGCGCGCACCGTGGGCAGAAACGCAGCGTCGGTCATCAGGAAGCGCGCGCCGCCGTGGTTGACGATGAATTCGACTTCGGCGGCGGCGAGCCGCCAGTTCACCGGCATGCAGACCGCTCCGACCTTGATCGCGCCCAGCGCCAGCACGGCGCATTCGGCCGTGTGCTTGCTGAGTGCGGCGACGCGCCCGCCGGGGCCGATGCCGAGCGAGCGCAGTCCGCTCGCGACGCGGTCGGAGGCCGCATCGACTTCGTCAAAGGTCCACGCGCGCGAGGGCGTGCGGTAGGCCAGCGCGCCGGGCTTGCGCGCGGCGACCTCGCGCAGCTGTGTAGCGAAGGTTTCCACGTGCACGTCCGTTTCCCCCTCGCCGCTGCGGCGTCAGCGCCCCAGCATCTTGGCGGCGGCCCAGGCGAGATCGACGTTGCCGCCGGAGAGCACCACGCCGACACGCAGGCCCGCGACATCGACTTTCTTCTCCAGCAGCGCGCAGGCGCCGAGGGCGCCCGTAGGCTCGACCACCACCTTCATGCGCTCCCAGAGGAAGAACATGCTCTTCAGCAGCTCGTGGTCCTCGACCGTGGTCATGTCGTCGACGTAGCGCAGCACCAGAGGGAAGGTGACGCGCCCGAGCGAGGGCGTGCGCGCGCCGTCGGCGATGGTGTCCGGGTTGTGCACCGTCTGCAGCGTGCGGGTGCGGAACGAGCGGTTGGCGTCGTCGCCCGCCGCGGGCTCGACGCCGATGACGCGACAGACGGGCGCGAGGTGCTTCGCCGCCACGGCGCAGCCCGAGAGCAGGCCGGCGCCGCCGCAGGGCACGAGCAGCATGTCGAGCGGGCCCGCATCCTCGAACAGTTCCTTCGCCGCGGTGCCCTGGCCCGCCACGATGTGCGGATGGTCGTAGGGCGGGATCACGGTGAGGCCGCGCTCGGTTGCGAGGCGCCGAGCGAGTTCCTCGCGCGAGGCGCTCGCCGCGTCGTAGGTGACGATCTCGGCGCCGTAGCCGCGCGTGGCCTCGAGCTTGACGCGGGGCGCATCGGCCGGCATGACGATGGTCGCGGGCACCCCGAGCATGCGTCCGGCCAGCGCCACGGCCTGCGCGTGGTTGCCCGACGAAAAGGCGATCACGCCGCGTTTCCTTTCTGCCGGCGTAAGCTGCGCCAGCGCGTTGAACGCGCCGCGGAACTTGAACGCGCCCATGCGCTGGAAGTTCTCGCACTTGAAGTGCACCCTGGCGCCGGTGAATGCATCGATGGTCGCCGAGGTGAGCACCGGCGTGCGGCGCGCGTGGGGGCGGATGCGCTCGTGCGCCGCGGCGATGTCGTCGAACGAGACCAGCAGCGGGCCGGCGGCTGCGACGTTCATGAGGCACTCCATCGCGAGAGGGCCGCGCGGCCGGCGAAGCGCTCGTCGGGTGTACGCAACACGCGGTTCGCGTCAGCTCGCGGGCGAGCTGAAATCGAGGTCGCCGCCGTCGGCCGGACCGGCGATGGCCGTCGCGGCCTCGGCCGGGCTTGCCGCGGCCGAAGTGCCGGCAATGAGACGTTCGAGTTCACGCGCCACGGTCGCCGGGTCCGGCGGTACGCGCCCCTGCGACGTCAGCAGGATGCGCACCGGCAGGTCGGTGAGCGTCGGCTCGGGATGGTCGCGCAGGTGGGCCGCATTCTGCAGCGCCGGCACGATGTTCTGCGTCTTGATGCCCGGATTGGCATTGTCCACGCCGTGGATCACGGCAGCCTGCGCGCGCGCGATTCCGATCAGCAGCTCGGCCAGTTGTTGCGCGGATAGGTTGAGCATTGGCGGATCTCCCTCGCGGCGATGGTAACATCCGCCGCTCCATGGCGAAACGCGTCTTCGCCGTCGCAGCGCTGTTGCTCATCGGCGCGGCCGCGGGGCTTGCGCTGCATCTCGCCGTGAGCGGGGGAGACACGGTGTTTTCCGGCAAGCGTCCCGAATATCTCGGGGTCAAGGACGGCAGGCTGGCGCGCTGCAAGCGCACGCCGAACTGCGTTTCCAGCCAGGCCGATCCGGGCGACGCGCAACACTCCATTGCGCCCATCGCGTTCCGTGGCAGCGCCGCCGGGGCGATGGCCGCGCTGCGCAAGGCGCTCGGGGGCATGGCGCGCGCGAGCGTGATCCGCAGCGAATCCAATTACCTGTACGCCGAGTTCCGCTCCCGGCTGATGGGATTCGTCGACGACGTCGAATTCCTGATCGACGAGCGCGCGGGCGTGATCCACGTGCGCTCGGCCTCGCGCCTCGGCCGGCGCGATTTCGGCGTCAACCGCGAGCGTGTAGAGGCGCTGCGTGCGGCGATCGCCGCGGAGCACAAAGCCGGCGCGGGCCGTTAGCTTCGGCCCGAGGCCGCGCACCGGCGTCGCGCCGGGACAACCCACCAGGCGAAACGAATGCAGCGCTCGCGCGAAGTTCTCGGTATTGCCGTCATCGTCGGCGTCGGCCTGCTTTTCGCCCTCGGCAACACGCTGGCGAACCTCGCCTACGCGGGCGGCAGCGACCCCGTATCGCTATCCACGGCGCGGTTTCTCTTCCCGGCGATCGCCCTCGCCGCCATTCTGGCGCTCGCGGGCAAGCCACCGACCTTGCCGCGGCGCGATGCTGTGGTCGCCCTGGCGCTGGGCATCGTGACAGCCGTCTATACGCTCGCCCTGCTGAGCGCGATCGAAATCCTGCCCGTCGCGCTGGCGGTCCTGATCTTCTTCCTGTTTCCCATCCTGACCAGCGTGATCCTTGCGGTCGTGGGCTGGGAGCGTCTGCCGCTGACGACGATCGCCGCCGGTGTGCTCGCTTTTGCCGGCTTGGCTCTGGCGCTGGGGGTGAACCGCCAGGCGCTGTCCGTAGTGGGCGTGATCTACGGTGGCATTGCCGCGCTCGGCCTGGCGATCGTGTCGGCCGTCAGCAGCCGGATCATCCGCAGCGGCGATCCACGCCCCGTCACGCTCTACATCCTGGCGATGGCCTCCGCCGTCGCCATCGTCATCGTGCTGTTTCGCGGCGAGTACCTGTTGCCGCATACGGTCAGCGGCTGGTGGGGGTTTGGCGGCTCCGTGCTGTTCTCGGGGATCGCGATGG
>SCUF01000398.1 GCA_004298325.1 Betaproteobacteria bacterium
GTGGCCGGTCAGGCTCGCCTGCACCGCGATCTGCGCGGTCTCCAGGTCGCGGATCTCGCCGATCATGATGACGTCGGGGTCCTGGCGCAGGATGGTGCGCAGCGCCCGCGCGAAACTCATCTCGATGCGCGGATTGATCGGGGTCTGGCTGATGCCGTCGAGGTCGTACTCGATCGGGTCCTCGACCGTCATGATGTTCAGCGCCTTCGGATCCAGCCTGGAGAGCGCCGCGTACAGGGTCGTGGTCTTGCCCGATCCGGTCGGTCCGGTGACCAGGATGATGCCGTGCGGCTCGCGGATCAGCTGGTCCATCTCCGCGAGGGTGGCCTCGTCCATGCCGAGCCGCGACAGGTCGAGCCGCGCCGCCTGCTTGTCGAGCAGGCGCAGCACGACGCGCTCGCCGTGCCCCGTCGGGATGGTGGAAACCCGGACGTCGATCGCCTTGCCCGCAACCCGCAACGTGATCCGGCCATCCTGCGGCAGGCGCTTCTCGGCGATGTCGAGCTGCGCCATGATCTTGACGCGGGAGACGATCGCGCCGTGCAGCGCGCGCGCCGGCTCGATCAGGTCGCGCAGCGTGCCGTCGATGCGCAGCCGCACCACCGAGCGCGTCTCGAAAGGCTCGATGTGGATGTCGGAGGCGCCGTCGCGCAGCGCCTGCGTGAAAAGCGCGTTGATCAGGCGGATGAGCGGCGCATCGTTCTGGCTTTCGAGCAGGTCCTCGACCTTGGGAATGTCCTGCAGCAGCCGCGACAGGTCCAGATCCTGCGCGAGGTCGTCCGCGAGGGCCGCCGCGCCAGCGTCGGCGGTGTTGTACAGCACGGTGAGCAGCTCATCGAACTCGTCGGCGCCCAGGCGCCGCGCCTGTACCGGCATGCCCAGCGTGCGACGCACTTCGGCGATTGCGCCCGGCTGGGCCCCGGGGCGCACCGCCACCTGCGCCACGCCGTCGGCCGCCGCGGTGACGACGACGCCATTGGCCTTGGCAAAGGCATAGGGGACCGCCGGCTTGATCATTTCGCCGGGGCGGGTGCCGGGGGATTGCCGCCGTCCGTCGCCGGCCGCTCGGTCTGCGGCCGCGCCGCGCCCGGGCGCGGCTGCAGCGCCGGCGAGCCGAATTCCGGCAGCACGCTGGGCAGGGGTTGCGCCTTGAGCTGCTCGCCGAGAATGTAGTCGTAGCGATCCTGGGTGATCGACTCGGCGCTCTGGGCGCTGCGCAGCACCGCCGGGCGCAGGAACACCATGAGGTTGGTCTTGCTGCGCGAGCGCGTGTTGTACTTGAACAACCCCCCGATCAGGGGAATGTCGCCGAGCCCGGGCACCTTTTCCAGGCCGTCCTTGAACGTGTCCTGGATCAGCCCGCCGATCGCCACGATCTGGCCATCGTCGACCAGCACCGTCGATTCGACCGAGCGCTTGTTGGTGATCAGGCCGGAGACGTTGGTCGCGTCGGTGACGTTGGACACCTCCTGGAAGATCTGCAGGCGGATCGCGCCGCCCTCCGAGATCTGCGGCTTGATGCGCAGCGTCAGGCCGACGTCCTTGCGCTCGATGGTCTGGAACGGCGTCGGC
>SCUF01000399.1 GCA_004298325.1 Betaproteobacteria bacterium
GCCGCCATCTGCGAGGAACCGAGCAGGCTCATGCCGAGCGCCTCGAAGGAGGAGCTCATGGTGTTCGCGGTGTACTGGCCGCCGCAGGCACCGACCGTCGGGCAGGCGTTCTTCTCGATCCCGAGGAAGTCTTCTTCGCTCATCTTGCGCGCGGCATACGCGCCGACCGCCTCGAAGGCCGAGACGATCGTCAGGTCCTGCCCCTTCCACCGGCCCGGCTTGATGGTGCCGCCGTAGACGAAGATGCCGGGCACGTTCATGCGCGCGAGCGCGATCACCCCCCCCGGCATGTTCTTGTCGCAGCCGCCGACGACCAGCGCGCCGTCCATCGCCTGGCCGTTCACCGAGGTCTCGATCGCGTCCGCGATCACTTCGCGCGACACCAGGGAATATTTCATCGCCTCGGTGCCCATGCCGATGCCGTCGGTCACCGTCGGAAAACCGAACATCTGCGGCTTGGCGCCGGCGGCCTCGAGCGCGGCGACGGCGCGGTCGACCAGCGGCTGGATGCCGGCATTGCACGGGTTGAGCGTCGAATGGCCGTTGGCGACGCCGATGATCGGCTTGTCGAAATCGTCATCCTTGAAGCCCACCGCGCGCAGCATCGCGCGGTTGGGCGAGCGCGCCACACCCTGGGTGATGAGGCGGCTCCTGCGGTTGTAGGCCATGCCTGCGGTCCTCCGATGTTTAGAATGCCATCTTACCGTGCTCACCCACCCGAACTTCGATCCGGTCGTATTCTCGCTGGGACCGCTGGCGGTCCGCTGGTACGGACTGATGTATCTCGCCGGATTTGCCGCAGGCTGGTGGCTCGGCGTCAAGCGCATTCAGGCGGGCGACCGAACCGGCGGCGCGTTACTGAGCCGCGCGCAGTTCGACGACCTGCTGTTCGCGGCCATCCTCGGCGTCATTCTCGGCGGGCGCCTGGGCTACGTGCTGTTTTACAAGCCGGCCTACTACGCCTCGCATCCGCTCGAGATCCTGGCCATCTGGCAGGGCGGCATGTCGTTCCACGGCGGTTTTCTCGGCGTGCTGCTCGCGATGGTGTGGTTTGCGCGCCGCCAGCGCCTGCGCTGGCTCGACGTCATGGACTTTCTCGCGCCGCTGGTGCCGCTGGGCATCGCCGCCGGGCGCCTGGGCAATTTCATCAATGGCGAGCTCTGGGGGCGGGTGACGGAGCTGCCCTGGGGCATGGTGTTCCGCGGCGCCGGCCCGCAGCCGCGGCATCCGTCGCAGCTTTATCAGTTCGCGCTCGAGGGGCTGGTGCTGTTCGCGCTGCTCTGGTGGTTCTCGACGAAGCCCCGGCCGCGCGGGCAGGTCTCGGCGCTATTCCTCGCCGGCTATGGCGTCTGCCGTTTCGTCGCCGAGTACGCGCGCGAACCCGACGATTTTCTCGGCCTGCTCGCGCTCGATCTGTCGATGGGACAGTGGCTCAGCCTGCCGATGATTCTGGCCGGCGCGTGGCTCTTCGTCTGGTCACGGCGGCACTGACATGAAATCTTCATTGGCGGCTGCGCTTGCGCTGTGCATCGGCGCGGCATCGGCGCAATCGCTCGAGAAACAGGTGCTGCAGCGTGGCGCGACGGAAACCCCGATCGAGGTTGCGCGACCTGCCGGCGCCGGACCGTTTCCTGCGCTGCTCTATATCCATGCCAAACGCGGCTTCGAGGACGTCGACCGCGCCCATATGGCCGCGCTCGCCCGCGACGGCTTCCTCGTGCTCGCGCCCGACTGGCTGTCCGGCAATCTGATCGAACGCTGGCCTGACCGGCATTACCCGGAAACGGAGGCCGAAGTCGAAACGGGCTTGAGCGCGCTGCTGGCGCGGGACGATGTCTGCCGGGGCCCGGTCGGTGTGGTGGCCAAATCGCGCGGGCCGTATTTCGCGATTCGCCTCGCGGCGAAACGCCCGCGCGACATCGCCGCCATCGTCGCCTACTACGGTCATTTTCAGAATCCGAACGCGCCGGAGCCGCAGCAGCTGTTCTCGGTCGCGCCGGAAGTGCAAACGATCACGGCGCCGGTGCTGATGATGATCGGCGACGCCGATTACGAGCTGCGGCGCTTCGTCAACGGGCGTGCGTTCTACGCCCTCTGGGAGCGCGGCGTGCCGGTTGAGTTGCAGATGTACCCGCTGGCGCGTCGCGCTTTCGACTTCCGGCCGGACGCCACGCCTGAAGAGAAGATTGCCGCCCGCCATGCGGCTGTGCGTGCGCGCGACTGGCTGCGCCGGCATATGAAGCTTGACGACAGCGGGCGCTGTCTGCAGGCTAAGTAAGCGCCCGCTCCAAGACGCGTGCCACGTGCTCCGCGCCACGCGCCGAGCCGTGCGCGATCTGCTGCCGGCAGCTGGTGCCATCGGCGACGATCAGCGCATCTGCCGGGGCGTTGCGTATCGCGGGCAGCAGGCTCGCTTCGGCCATCTTCATCGAGATATCGAAGTGCTCGGCCTCGTAGCCGAAGCTGCCTGCCATGCCGCAGCAGCTCGATTCGACGACGTTCAGTTGCAGCTCCGGAATCAGCTTGAGCGCGCGCTCGACCGCGCCCATGGCGCCAAATGCCTTCTGATGGCAATGACCGTGCAGCAGCGCCTGGACGGGCAGTGGCTTGAACGTCAGCCGCAAGCGCCCGGCGTCGGCCTCGGCGGCGAGAAATTCCTCCAGCAGCAGCGCGCGCTGCGCAAGCGCCGCCGTTTCAGCTCCCGGCAGCATCGCGCCGAACTCGTCGCGCAACGTGAACAGGCACGACGGCTCCAGGCCAACGATGGGCACGCCGCGCTCGACGAACGGGCGCAGGGCCGCCAGCATGCGACGCGCCTCCGTCTTCGCCTCGTCCACCAGGCCCGCTGACAGAAAAGTCCTGCCGCAGCACAGCGGTTCGGTGGCGTGGACCCGATAGCCCGCCGCCGCGAGCACCCGGGCGGCGGCACGCGCGTTTTCCGGTTCGAAATAGCGCGTGAAGGTATCGACGAACAGCACCACGTCGCCATCGGGCGCCGCGGTTGCGGTAAAGACGTCGCTGCGCCAGCGCGGCAGCTCGCGTCGCGTCGAAAAACCGAGTGCGCCGCGCGCGAGCGCGCTGCCGAGGTTCGCAAGCGGTGCGAGCCGCGCGGCGAGCCGCGCGTAGCGCGGCAGGTAGGCGATCAGGCGCTCGCGCGGCGTGGGCGCGTGACGCGCGCGGTACTGCGCCAGGTATTCGATCTTCATGCGCGCCATGTCGACGCCCGTGGGGCATTCGCGCTTGCAGCCTTTGCACGACACGCACAGCTCGAGCGCTTCTTTGGCGTCTTCGAAGGCGAGCTGTCCCGAGAGCGCGAGCCGCAGGGTGTTGGCGCGGCCCCGCGTGACGTGCTGCTCGTCGCGCGTGGCGCGATACGAAGGACACATGGTACCGGCATCGAACTTGCGACAGTGGCCGTTGTTGTTGCACATCTCGATGGCCTTGTCGTAGCCGCCCCATTCGCCCCAGTCGAGCGCTGCGTTCAGGCTGATGGCCCGATAGCCCGGCTTGAAGCGAAACAGCGCGGCGTCATCCATGCGCGGCGGATTGACGATCTTGCCCGGATTCATCAGGCCCCTGGGATCGAGCCAGGACTTGATCTCGCCGAGCGCTGCGGTGAGGCGCGGGCCGAACAGGGGCGCGATCCACTCGGAACGCGCCAGGCCGTCGCCGTGCTCGCCGGAATACGCCCCCTTGTACTGCCGCACCAGCGCGCAGGCCTCCTCGGCGATGGCGCGCATCTGGCTCGCCCCCTCGCGACGCATGTCGAGGACCGGGCGCACGTGCAGGCACCCTACCGAGGCATGCGCGTACCAGGTGCCGCGCGTGCCGTGCTTTTCGAACACCTGCGTGAGGCGTTCGGTGTACTCGGCGAGATGCTCCAGCGGCACCGCACAGTCCTCGATGAAGGACACGGGCTTGCCGTCGCCCTTCATCGACATCATGATGTTGAGGCCCGCCTTGCGCACCTCCCAGATGTCTTTCTGCTGCTTCGCGTCGATGACTTCGACCACGCTGCCGGGCAGCCCGAGGTCCGCCATGAGCTGCACCAGCTGCTTGAGCTTGCCTTGCGGCTCGGCCGGGGCCTCGCCTGAGAATTCGACCAGCAGGATCGCATCCGGCGCGCCGCGGATGAACGCCGCCACGGTCCTGGCAAATGCCGGAATCTCACGCGCCAGTCCGATCATGGTGCGATCGACCAGTTCCACCGCCGTGGGACCCAGCTTGACGATGTGCTGCGTCAGGTCCATCGCGCTGTAGAACCTGGGGAAATGACACACGCCGAGCGCCCGCGCCGCCGGCAGTGGCGCCAGTTTCAGGTGCAGCCGCTCGAAGTAGGCGAGCGTGCCTTCCGATCCGACCAGCAGGTGCGCGGCATTCGCATGGGGCGGACCGAGATGGTCGAGGTTGTAGCCCGCCACCTTGCGTTGCACCGCAGGAAAGCGCGCCGCAATTTCCGCCTTTTCGCGCTCGTAGAGCACCCGCAACCGCCGCACCAGTTCGCGATAGGCCGGCGGACCTGCTTGCTCGTCAAGCGGCCCGAAGCGCCAGCGCTCGCCAGCAGCCGTGACCGCGTCGATGGCGAGGACGTTGTGCACCATGTTGCCGTAGGCGATCGAACGCGAACCGCAGGAGTTGTTTCCGGCCATGCCGCCCAGCGTCGCCTGGGCGGAAGTCGAGACATCCACCGGAAACCACAGGCCGTGCGGGCGCAATTGCGCGTTCAGCGCATCGAGCACGACACCCGGCTGCACGAGCGCCCGGCGTTCGGCGGCATCGACCTCGAGAAGGCGATTGAGGTGCTTCGAATCGTCGATCACCAGCGCGGCGCCGACCGTCTGGCCGCATTGGGAGCTCCCGGCACCCCTCGGCAGCACCGGAACGCCCTCGTCCATGGCGATCGCCAGCGCGGTGCGCGCCGCTTCTTCCGTGCGCGGGATGACGACGCCAAGCGGTTCGATCTGATAGATCGACGCGTCGGTGCTGTAGCGGCCGCGGCTGGCAGCATCGAACAGCACTTCGCCGTCGATTTCCTTGCGCAGTCGTGCAGCCAGGGCGGCATCGCCCGGATGGGTCCCGCCCGGCCGGCCCGGCGACGGTGCGCTCATGCCGCTGCCATGGCGGGGCGTTCAGCCAATGCGGCCAGCACCGAGGCGGTCTTTTGCGCGAGATGGTCGGAGAGCAGCGCTTTCAGCCGCGAGCCGTCGCGCGCGCCAAGCGCTGCGAGGATCGCGTCGTGCTCGCGCACCGCGGCGTCCCAACGCTCAGGTGACAGGTTGGCCATGTAGCGCACCCGGCGCACATTGGCGTTGAGTTGCCGGTAAGTGAGTGCCAGCACCGCGTTGCCGGCCGCTTCCGCGAGCTTCAAGTGGATCGCCTGGTTGTAGCGGAAGTAGACGGCCAGATCGCGGCGCGCGTGCGCCGCGCGCATTTCGAAGTGCAGCGCCCGGATTTCGGCGATCGCGGTCTCCGGAGCCTGTTTGCAGGCAAGTTCCCCGATCAGCGCTTCGAGCGCTCCCATGACCGCGAGTGTCTGGCCAATGCGCTTCGGGTCCAGTTGCGCGACGATGGCGCCGCGGTTCGGCAACAGCTCGACCAGGCCTTCGGCAGCGAGCAATTTGAAGGCTTCACGCAGCGGTGTGCGCGAGATGCCGAGCCGTCCGGCCAGCACGCGTTCGTTCAGGCGCGACCCCGGCGGCAGTTCGCCCTGCACGATGAGGTCGCGCAGGCGATCGATCGCGGCTTCATGAAGGGGGCGGCGTGCGATCGGCGCCAGGGTCGCGAGACTGGAAGGGAGGTCGGTTTCCATGCTGGCGTCCTATAAGTTTTGCATGCAGAATACAAAACAAACTTGGCATTTGCAATGCTGCGCCAGTATGCTGCAGCATACAGCCAACTTTGCATGCAAATCAGGAGGGCCTGATGAGCTATCGAGCCGGACGTCATTTCCTGCAGATCCCCGGACCGACGAATGTCCCGGACCGCGTCCTGCGCGCCATCGACTTCCCGACGATGGATCACCGCGGCCCGGAATTCGCCGAACTCGGCAAGACCGTGCTGGAGGGCATGAAGCGCGTGTTTAGGACCGTGGGGCAGGTCGTGATCTATCCCGCCTCCGGCACCGGCGCCTGGGAAGCTGCACTCGTCAACACGCTCTCGCCCGGGGACGCGGTGCTGATGTACGAAACCGGGCACTTTGCGGCGCTGTGGCAGAAGATGGCGCTCAGGCTAGGGCTGGCGCCGGAGTTCCTTGCCGGGGACTGGCGCAGCGGCGTTGACCCGGGGGCGATCGAGCAACGCCTGCGCGCCGACGCCGAAGGACGCGTCAAGGCGGTCTGCGTGGTGCATAACGAGACCTCCACCGGGGTGACGTCGCGCATGGCCGAGGTGCGCAAGGCGATGGATGCGGCAAGACACCCGGCGCTGCTGATGGTCGACACGATTTCGTCGCTCGCCTCGATCGACTACCGCCATGACGAATGGGGCGTCGATGTCACGGTCGCCGGCTCGCAGAAAGGGCTCATGCTGCCGCCGGGGCTGTCGTTCAATGCGATTTCGGACAAGGCACTGGCCGCCTCCAGAGCGGCGAAGCTGCCGCGCGCGTACTGGAACTGGGACGAGATGATCGCGAGCGGCAAGTCCGGCTATTTCCCCTACACGCCGGCGACGAACCTGCTTTACGGCTTGCGGGAGGCCCTGCAAATGCTGGAAGAGGAAGGCCTCGAGCAGGTGTTTGCGCGCCACCGGCGCCACGCCGAGGCGACGCGGCGCGCGGTGCGGGCGTGGGGCCTGGACGTGCTGGCCGCAAACCCCGCGGAGTACTCGGCTTCGCTCACCGCCGTGCTGATGCCCGCCGGCCACGACGCCGATCGCGCGCGCCGGGTGATCCTCGAGAATTTCGACCTGTCGCTCGGCACCGGGCTGGGCAGGCTCGCCGGCAAGGTGTTTCGCATCGGTCATCTCGGTGATTTCAACGACCTTGCGCTGATGGGTACACTCGCGGGGGTGGAGATGGGCCTTGAGCTCGCCCGCGTGCCCGTCAGGCGGGAGGGCGTGCAGGCAGCCATGGCGTACCTTGCGGAGTGCCGCGCCAAGCCGGCGCGCGCCGCGGCGTGACAACACAAGGAGGAGGACCAATGAAACTGCTGACCATTGCCGCCGCTTTCGCGGCGGCTGTTGCGGGCAACGTTTACGCGCAGACTGAAATCAAGTTCGGCCACGTCGGCAATCCGGGCTCGCTGTTCGCGGCCAGCGCCGAAGAATTCGCGCGCCGCGCCAATGCCAAGCTGGGCAACAAGGCGAAAGTCGTCGTCTACGGCTCCAGCCAGCTCGGCGGCGACAAGGAACTGCTGCAGAAGCTCAAGCTGGGCACCGTCGACATCGCCTTGCCGTCGACCGTGATGTCCTCGGAAGCGGACCTGTTCGGCGTGTTCGAGATGCCGTATCTCGTCAAGGACCGCAATCACATGAAGCGCATCGAGAGCGAGGTGTTCTGGAAGACGCTCGCGCCGGCGGTCGAGGCGAAGGGCCTGAAGATCATCGCGGTGTGGGAAAACGGCTACCGCCACATCACCAACAACCGGCGCCCGATCAACACGCCGGAGGACCTCAAGGGCATCAAGCTGCGGGTGCCGGAGGGCAAATGGCGCGTGAAGATGTTCCAGACCTATGGCGCCAACCCCTCGCCAATGAAATTCTCCGAGGTATTCACTGCGCTGCAGACCGGCGTCATGGACGGCCAGGAAAACCCGTTCACGCAGATTTTCAGCGCCAAGTTCCAGGAGGTGCAGAAGTACCTGACCCTCACCGGGCACGTCTATACGCCGGCCTACGCCACGGTCGGCGCCAAGCGTTGGGCCAGCCTGCCGGCCGACGTGCGCGGCGCCCTCGAGGCTGCGGCCAGGGAAACGCAGGACTTCGTCTACGCCAAGGCGGCGAAAGACGACGAGGACCTGCTCGGCAAGATCAAGGCCGCCGGCGTGCAGGTGAATACGCCCAACAAGGACGCCTTCGTCGCCGCCTCCAAGCCCGTATACGACGAGTTCGCCAAAGAAGTGAAGGGCGCAAAAGAGGTGATCGACCGCGCCATCGCGCTCGGCAAGTAGGCGGCCGGTGCTGGCCGTCTGGCGCAGGCGCTACGAGCGCCTGCTGGAGTGGGTCGCCATCGTCCTGATGGTGGCGCTCGCGCTGCTGGTGGCGGTGGCCGTGGTGTACCGCAAGGCGGGGGTTTCGATCGTCTGGTACGACGAGATCGCTTCCGTGCTGCTGGCGTGGATCACGTTCTACGGCGCCGCCCTGGCCGCGCTGCGCGGCGCGCACATCGGCGTCTCGGCGCTGGTCGATGCGATGCCGCCGCCCGCGCGCCTGGCGGCGACCCTGCTGGCGGAAGCCTGTGTGATCGGCTTTTTCGGCCTGCTCGCCTGGGTCGGCTGGTCGGTGCTTGAAGTTCTCGCGACGGACCACCTGGTCAGCCTGCCGGAGGTCTCGGTGATGTACACCCAGTCGGTGATCCCGATCGGTTCGGCACTGTTCGTGATCGCCGAATTGCTCCGTCTGCCCGAGGCGCTGCGCGCGGCCGGCACGCCAATCGAACTGAGTCCGTAGATGGCCATCGTCCTGCTGTTCGTGGGCGTGCTGGCGCTCGTGCTGCTCAACGTGCCGATCGCGGTCGCCATCGGCATCGCCGCGGTCTGCGCCATGCTCGCCACCCAGGGCACGGACGTGCTGCCGAACCTCGCCATCGTGGTCTACAACGGCGCGACCAACTTTCCGCTGATCGCGATCCCGCTGTTCATCCTCGCCGGCGCGATCATGAATACTTCGGGCATCTCGCGCCGGCTGATCGCCTTCGCCTCCGCACTGCTCGGCTTCGTGCGCGGCGGCCTGGCGATGGTGAACGTGGGTGCGTCGATGTTCTTCGCCGAGATCTCCGGCTCGGCGGTCGCCGATGTCGCCGCGATCGGCTCGGTACTGATGCCGGCGATGAAGAAGAGGGGCTACCCCGGCCCGTTCACCGCCGCGGTCACGTCCTCGGCGGCCTCGCTCGCCATCATCATTCCGCCTTCGATTCCGATGATCCTGTATGCGGTGATGTCGGGCAGCTCGGTGGTGCAGTTGTTCGTCGCCGGCATCGTCCCGGGCATCGTCGGCGGTTTCCTGATGATGGGCCTGTGCTACTGGTACGCGGTGCGCTACAACTACCCGGTCGAGGAGGTTTTCCGCCTGCGCCGCGTCTGGCAGACGTTCAAGGATGCCGCACTCGCCTTCCTGCTGCCGGTCATCATCCTCGGCGGCATCTTCGGCGGCCTGGTCACCGCGACCGAAGGTGCCGGGCTCGCGGTGGTCGCGGCGATCGGCGTCGCGCTGTGGTACCGCGAAATCGACCTGAAGATGTTGCGCACAGCGGTCGTTGACGGCGTCGTGCAAACCGCCGTGGTGATGCTGCTGGTCGCCTGCAGTGCGCTGCTCGGCGTCTACCTCACGGAGTCGCAGGCGCCGCAGCAACTTGCGACGGCCATCGCGCGGCTGACGACGGAGCCCTGGGCGGTGCTCGCGTTGCTGAACGTGTTTTTCCTGTTCATCGGACTGTTCCTGCATTCGGCGGCGGCGATCATCCTGGTGGTGCCGATCGTGATGCCGGTCGTCGAAACGGTCGGCATCGACCCCGTGCACTTCGGCCTCGTGGTGACGCTGAACCTCGCCATCGGCCAGCAGACGCCGCCGGTGGCGAGTGTGTTGATGACCGCCTGCTCGATCGCAAGGGAGAACGTATGGGACGTGACGCGCGCCAATATCCCCTTCATCGTCGTGCTGCTCGGGGTGCTCCTGCTGGTCACCTACGTGCCCGCGGTCCCGATGTCGCTGGTCAACCTGTTCTACCGCTGATGCCATGAGCGGCGCCACCCTGATCATCGCAGGCGGCCCGATCGCCGGCATCGCCCGCAACCGCACCGCAACGCGCGCGAGCCGCCGCTGACATGGCACCGGGCCTCATCGAGCGGCTGTTTCGCACGCAGGGGGCGCGCGATGCCGCTGCCCTGCGCAGGTTGCACGAGACCTGCGGCACGCTGCTGAGCGAGCGCGGCGCAGCCAACAGCGCCAAGTTTGCGGAGCTGGCGATCGAGCACTACACCGCCCTTGGCGACGACGCGCGCGCGGCCTTCTTCGGCCTGCTGGCGGAGCGTTTCGGCCCCGACGCCGGACGCGTGCTCGCTTGCGCCAGGGCCTACGCCGAGGAGCGCTCCGCCGGCAACCTGGCACGTCTGTTCGAGGCGGTGGAGCCGCCGCGCCAGGAACTGCTGCGCCGCATCAACCTCGGACCGCGCGGCACCGCCGCGCTGGTGCGCATGCGCGTCGACCTGCTCAAGGCGATGAAATCGCACCCGGCGCTCGCCGCGGTGGATGCGGATTTCACGCATCTGTTCGGCTCGTGGTTCGGCCCGGGATTCCTGGAGCTGGCGCGCGTCGACTGGAAGTCTCCGGCGAGCCTGCTCGAGCAGATCATCCGGCACGAGGCGGTGCATGCGGTGCGCGACTGGGACGACCTGCGCCGCCGGCTGGAGCCGGACCGGCGCTGCTTTGCCTTCCTGCACCCCGCGCTACCCGGGGAGTTGCTGATCTTCGTCGAGGTTGCGCTGCTCGACGACATGCCGGACTCGATCGCCCCGCTGATCGAAGAGCACGCCGTCGATGCCCGCGGCTCACGCGCGCGCTGCGCCGTGTTCTATTCGATCTCGAACTGCCAGCCGGGCCTGCGCGGCGTATCGCTCGGCAACTTTCTCATCAAGCGCGTCTGCGAAATCCTGCGCCGCGAAAACCCGGAGGTGCGCCGCTATTGCACCCTCTCGCCGATGCCCGGCTTTGCCACCTGGGTGCGCGCCGGCGCGCCGCTCGAGCCGCCACGCGCACCGCGCGGCGCCGCAGCGCAGCTTGAACGGGCGCGCGAGGCGGTGCGCGCGGCGCTGCAAGGCGGCACGCTCGCGACCGACGCTGCACTGCTCGAGAACCTCGAGCCCGCGCTGCGCGAGGCCCTGGAACGGCTCGCGGTGTCCTATTTGTACGCGACGCGCGACACCGATCCGGCGAGCGACCCGGTGGCCAAATTCCACCTCAACAATGGCGCCCGCATCGAGCGCCTGAACTGGCTCGCGAATCGGTCCCGGCGCGGACTGGCGGAGTCCTTCGGCATGATGGTGAATTACGTCTACGACCTCGAGCGCATCGAGGATTACCACGAAGGTTTCGTGAACGGCCGCGTTGCGACCTCGCGCGCGCTGCTGCGCCGCGCGTGAGCACAGCCGCTGCCGGCAACCCCGGCGCAGGCCTGTCGCCGCTGCTCTCGGTCGAAGACCTGCACGTGCACTTCGTCACCTCGCGCGGCGTGGTGCGCGCGGTGGAGGGGCTGAGCTACGACGTGCGCGCGGGCGAGATGGTGGCGCTGGTCGGCGAGTCCGGCTGCGGCAAGTCGGTGTCCGCGCTCGCGGTCATGCGCCTGCTGGCGAAGCCCGCGGGCAGGGTCGTTGCCGGCGCCGTGCGCTTTGACGGCCGCGACCTGCTCAAGCTGACGGAAGACCAGATGCGCGAGGTGCGCGGCCGCGACATCGGCATGATCTTCCAGGAGCCGATGACTTCCCTCAATCCGGTGCTGCCGATCGGTTTCCAGATCACCGAACCGCTCTTCATGCACCAGAAGATCGGCGCCGAGGCGGCGCGGGCGAGGGCGCTGGATCTGCTCCGGATGGTCGGCATTCCCGACGCAGAGCGGCGGCTGGAGCAATACCCGCACCAGTTCTCCGGCGGCATGCGCCAGCGCGCCATGATCGCCATCGCGCTCGCGTGCGATCCCAAGCTGATCATCGCGGACGAGCCGACCACTGCGCTCGACGTCACCATCCAGGCGCAGATCCTGGAGTTGATGAAGGAACTGTCGCGGCGCCTCGGCATCGCCATGGTCATGATCACGCACAACCTGGGGGTCGTCGCGCGCTACGCCGATCGCGTCAACGTGATGTACGCGGCGCGGCTGGCGGAGCAGGCGGCGGCCGAGGCGCTCTTCGCGCGCCCGCTGCACCCCTACACGGTAGGGCTGCTGCGGTCGGTGCCGCGCCTCGACCAGCCGCGCGGCCCGCGGCTCGAAACCATCGAGGGACTGCCGCCGAACCTGCTGGCACCGCCGCCGGGCTGCCGCTTCGCGCCGCGGTGTGCGGCGAAGCAGCCCGAGTGTGAGCAACGCGTGCCGCCGCTCGACGAGATCGGGCCGGGGCGTCATTCCGCCTGTCTGCGTGCGGCCGAACTCGCGAGCGCGGGGCCGCAGGCGCTCGGACTGCAGGACGCCGAGGCCGGCGCCGCGCCGCCGGCAAAATCGCTCGATCCGCTTCCGGTCATCGAAGTGCGCGGCCTGAAGACGCATTTCGACGTGACGCGCGGCCTGGTCGCGGCGCATCGCGCCGTGGTGAAGGCCGTGGACGGCGTGTCATTCGAGATCCGGCGCGGCGAGACGCTCGGCCTGGTGGGCGAATCGGGCTGCGGCAAGACGACGATCGGCCGCACGCTCCTTCGGCTGGAGGAGGCGAGCGCCGGCGAAATCCTGTACCGGGGCACGGACCTGACGCGCGTCAACGGCGCCCTGTTGAAGGACTACCGCCGCAGGATCCAGGTGATCTTCCAGGACCCGTATTCATCGCTCAATCCTCGCATGACGGTCGGCGAGATCCTCGCCGAGCCGATGCGGGTGCACGGGTTGCAACCCGACCGGCGCGCGGCGCGCGCCCGTGCGGGCGAGCTGCTCGAGCAGGTGGGCCTCTATGCCTACATGGCGGAACGCTATCCGCATGAGCTCTCCGGCGGTCAGCGCCAGCGCGTCGGCATCGCGCGGGCGCTCGCGCTCGAGCCGGAGTTCATCGTCTGCGACGAGCCCGTGTCGGCGCTCGACGTTTCCATCCAGGCGCAGATCATCAACCTGCTCGAAGCGCTGCAGCAGCGCCTGGGCCTGACGTATCTGTTCATCGCGCACGATCTCGCGGTCGTGCGCCACATCTGCGATCGCGTCGCCGTCATGTACCTGGGCAAGGTGATGGAGATCGCGGACCGTGACGCGCTCTACGCTGCGCCGCAGCATCCCTATACGCAGGCCTTGCTCGATGCAGTGCCGATCCCGGATCCGCGACTGGAGCGTGAGCGCTCGCGGGTGCCGCTGCGCGGCGAGATTCCCAGTCCGCTCGATCCGCCCCAGGGCTGCGTATTCCACACGCGCTGTCCGCTCGCCGAGGAGCGCTGCCGGCGCGAGGTGCCGGCGCTGCGCGAGATCCGGCCGCTGCACTTCGCGGCCTGTGTCAAACTATAGTCATCCACGAGGAGGAGGAGGAGGCAGCATGAAAGCGACCTATCTGTTGGCAGCCGCGGCGTTCGCGCTCGCGGCGTACCCGGCCCACGCGCAGACGCCCAAGCGCGGCGGCGAACTGAAGTTCGCGGTAAGCGCCGAACCGCCCAACTACGACTGCCACGCGAACACCTCGTTCGCGTTCGTCCATCCGGTGCGCCCGCACTACAACACGCTGCTCAAGTTCGATGCGCCGAACTATCCCAAGATCGTCGGCGACCTCGCCGCATCCTGGAGCGTGTCGAGCGACGGCCTCAGCTACACCTTCAAGCTGCACGACGGCGTCAAGTTCCACGACGGCTCGTCCTTCAGCTCCGCGGACGTCAAGGCCACGTATGACCGCATCCGCGACCCGCAGGGCGGGGCGCGCTCGGTGCGCAAGGCCGCCTACGCCGACATCGCATCGATCGAGACCCCCGATCGCCTGACGGTGGTGGTCAAGCTGAAGAAGGCCAACGCCTCGATGCTGGCCAATTTCGCCTCGCCCTGGGACTGCATCTACAGCGCGGCAAAGCTGAAAGACGACCCCAAGTTCCCCGAGCGCAACATCCTCGGCACGGGCCCCTTCACCTTCGTGCAGCACGCCGCCGGCTCGCACTGGATCGGCAAGCGCTACGACGGCTACTTCGTCAAGGGCCAGCCTTACCTCGACGGCTACCGCGCCATCTTCATCCGCGGTGCGCCGATGGTGAACGCGCTGTCGGCAGGCGAAGTGATGGTCGAGTTCCGCGGCCAATCGCCGGCCGACCGCGACCGCATCGTCGGCACGCTGAAGGACCAGGCCGCGGTGATGGAATCGCCCTGGCAGTGCAGCCTCGTGGTGAGCTTCAACACCAAGAAGAAACCGTTCGACGACCAGCGCATCCGCAAGGCGCTGTCGCTCGCGATCGACCGCTGGGCGGGCGCCGAGGCGCTGCAGAAAATCGCGCTGGTGCGCCACGTCGGCGGGGTCCTGCGGCCGGGCGACGCCCTGGCGATCAGCCCGCAGGAGCTGGAAAAGCTGCCGGGATTCTCGCGCAACATCAACGCCTCGCGCGCCGAGGCGCGCAAGCTGCTGAAGGAGGCCGGAGCCGAAAACCTCGCCTTCAAGCTCACCAACCGCAACGTCGCCATGCCCTACACGCCGGTCGGCGTATTCCTGGTGGATCAGTGGCGGCAGATCGGCCTCAACGTGCAGCACGAGCAGCTCGACACCAAGCTCTATCTCGCCGCGCAGCAGCGCGACAACCCGACCTATGACGCCGCGCTCGATTTCAACTGCGACTTCATGGACGAGCCCAACCTGCAGCTGATCAAGTACATCTCGGCCGACCGCTCGCCGATCAACTACGCGGGCTACACCGACCGCAAGCTCGACGAACTGTACGACCGCCAGTCGGGCGAGCTCGACCGCGGCAAGCGCATCGCCGTGCTGCGCGAGTTCGAGCGCCACGTGCTCGAGCAGGCGTACATCATCCCGACCATCTGGTGGCACCGCATCATCGTCGCCAACAAGAAGCTGCGCGACTGGGAGATCACGCCCAGTCATTACCTGAACCAGGACCTGGCCGACGTCTGGCTGGACCAGTGACGACCTAGCCGCGGCAGGAGCCTGCGCGCTCCTGCCGCGGAGTCCCTCCCGTGCTCCGCTACATCCTGCAGCGCGTCGCGCTGATGATCCCGACGCTGATCGGCGTCGCGCTGCTCGTGTTCCTGATGCTGCGTGCCATGCCCGGCGACATCACCGATGTGATGTTCCGCGGCGAAGGCGGCGGCGTGCCGGAGGAACTGATCGTGGCCGAGCGCCAGCGTCTCGGCCTTGACCAGCCGATCTGGGTGCAGTTCGGAAAATGGTTCTGGGGCCTGCTGCAGGGCAACCTCGGCGTGTCGATGTGGACCGGGCAGCCGGTGGCCTACGAGATCGCCATCCGGCTGGAGCTGTCGCTGCAGGTGGCGGTGATGGCCACGCTGCTGGCGGTCCTGCTCGCCATTCCGCTGGGCACGCTGTCGGCCCTGTACAAGGACCGCTGGATCGATCAGGCGATCCGCGTGTTCTCCATCGCCGGCCTCGCGGTACCCTCGTTCTGGCTCGGCATGATCATCATCCTGCTGCTGCTCACGCTGTTTGCCTGGCATCCGCCGCTCACCTTCACGCGCTTCACCACGGACCCCGTCGCCAACCTGTCGCAGCTCGTCTGGCCGGCGCTCGCCGTCGGCTATCGCTACTCGGCGGTCGCGACGCGCATGATGCGCTCGACCATCCTTGAAGTGCTGCAGGAGGATTACATCCGCACCGCGCGCGCCAAGGGCGTGTTCGAGCGACTGGTCATCGTGCGGCATGCGCTCAGGAACGCGCTGCTGCCGGTGGTCACCGTGATCGGCCTGGAATTCGCCTTCGTGATCGGCGGCCTGGTGGTGACCGAGCAGGTGTTCAACCTCAACGGCATCGGCAAGCTGTTCGTCGAAGCGGTGACGCGCGGCGACAACACCCTGGTGCAGGGGCTGGTGCTGCTCGTCGCCACCACGTTCATCCTGATCAACTTCGCGATCGATCTGATGTACGCCTGGCTCGATCCGCGCATCCGCTACCGATGAGCGCCGTTTCCGCCGCCCCCGACATCGTCTACGCCGCGCCCAGGCAACGGCACCCGGTGATCGCGTTTTTGCGCCACCAGCCGCTCGGCGCCGCCGGCCTCGTCGTGATCGTGCTGATGATCCTCGCCGCAGTGCTGGCGAAATGGGTCGCGCCCTACGATCCGCTGACGGTGGACTACGGCGGCATCCTCGCGCGCCCGTCCTGGCAGCACTGGCTCGGCACCGATAATTTCGGCCGCGACGTGCTCTCGCGCATCATCTACGGCGCACAGACCGCGCTTTCGGTCGGGTTCCTCGCCTCGATCCTCGGTTCGACCCTCGGCGCCCTGATCGGCGTCGCCTCGGCCTACTTCGGCGGCCGCATCGACATGCTCGTGCAGCGCCTGATGGACGTGCTGCTCTCGTTTCCGATCATCGTGCTGGCGCTGGCAGTGGCAGCGATCCTGGGCAAGAACGTGGTGCTCGGGGTGGACGTGAACCTGGTCCTCGCCATCGGCCTGCCGATGGTGCCCAAGGTGGCGCGCGTGGTTCGCGCCTCCGCGCTCGCCGTACGCGAGATGCCTTACATTGACGCCGCGCGCACCGCAGGGTTCTCGCACGCGCGCATCATCTTCCGCCACATCGTGCCGAACGTGACCGCGCCCTACCTGATCATGCTCACCGCGTTCGTCGGCCAGGCGATCCTGCTCGAAGCCTCGCTCTCGTTCCTCGGCCTCGGCGCCACCGAGCCGACCCCGGCCTGGGGGCTGATGCTGTCGGGCTCGGCGATCGACTTCTACCAGCAGGCGCCCTGGATGATCGTGTTTCCGGGGCTGGCCATCAGTCTCGCGGTGTTCGCCTTCAACCTGTTCGGCGACAGCCTGCGCGACTGGCTCGATCCGAAGCTGAAGATTTGAGCCGCGCCGCGCTCGTCCTCGGCGCTCGCGAAGCCGCGGGCGTGCCGGCGGCGGTGCTCGCGGCCGGTTACCTCGGCTTCGGCGCCCTTGCCGCCGGGCACGGGCTGCCGCTTTCGCTCGTGGTCGCTTCCACGCTCGCCGTCTGGGCGTTGCCCGGGCAACTGATCCTGGTGGAAATGAACACGCTCGGCGCACCGCACTTCGCGATCGTGTTCACGGTGGCGCTGTCCTCGGCGCGCTTTCTGCCGATGACGCTGGTGCTGATGCCGCTGATGCGCGATGCGCGCCATCGCGGGTGGCATTACTACGTCTTGGCGCAGCTCCTCGCGCTCACCGGCTGGACCATGGCCATGGCGCGTTTTCCGGAAATCGAGCGCGCGCAGCGCCTGGCCTGGTTCTACGGCTTCACCGTGGTGTGCCTGGCGGCAAGCGCCGCGGCCACCGCCACCGGCTACCTGATTGCCGACCTTCTGACGCCGCTTGCCAAGACGGGCCTCGTCTTCATGGCACCCCTGTACTACCTGTTGATCCTCGTTGGCGGCGTGCGTCAGCGCACTGCCGCGCTGGCGCTTGCCTGCGGCGCTCTTGCCGGGCCCCTCGCGTATCTTGGGTCTGCGCAATGGAGCGTGCTGGTCGGAGGCTTCGCGGGCGGCACGCTGGCCTACCTGATCCAGCGTCAGGGCCGGCTTGGTGGCTGAATCCTGGGTGCTGCTGGCGCTGTGCGGGCTCGCCACCTATGCCTGGCGCGGGCTGGGAGCACGGCTGTCGAGCGAAATCGATGCCGAGAGCGAGGTGTTCGCGTGGATTTCCTGCGTCGCCTACGCGATGATCGCCGGCCTCATCGCGCGCATCCTCGTCATGCCGACGGGCGCGCTGGCGGAAACGACGCTCGTCGAGCGCGCACTGGGCAGTGCCGTGGCGCTGGGCGCCTACTTCTGGCTGACCCGGCGCAATCTGTTCGCCGGCGTGTTCGCCGGCGCGGCCGCCGTGTGGCTGATGAAGCTTCTCATCTAGATCGTTCCCTCAGCGCGCAGCCGCGCGATCTCGGCGTCAGTCTTGCCGAGGATGCCACGCAGGACTTCGTCGGTATGCTGGCCCAGCAGGGGCGGCGCCACGCGGTGCTCCAGCGGCGTGCCGGAAAACCGCATCGGGCTCGCGACCGTCGCCAGCTTGCCCGCCACCGGATGGTCCAGCTCGACGCGGATGCCGCGTGCCTTCACCTGCGGTTCTTCGAAGACCTGCGCAATATCGTTGATGGGTCCATTCGGCACGCCCGCCGTCTCGAGCAGCGCGACCCATTCGCGCGTGCTGCGTTGCAGGAAGACTTCCTGCAACAACCGCGTCAGTTCCGCCCGGTTCTCGACCCGCTGGCCGTTGGTGACGAAGCGTGCATCGGCGGCGAGCGCGGCGCAGCCGGCGGCCTCACAGAATTTGCGGTAGAGGTTGTCGTTGCCGCAGGCGAGGATCACTTCGCCGTCGCGTGTGCGAAACGGCTGATAGGGAACGATGTTGGGGTGCAGATTGCCGATTCGCTTGGGCGGCGTTCCGGTCGCGAAGTAGTTGGTGTTCTGGTAGGCGAGCAGCGCAATCTGCGAGTCGAGCAGCGCCAGATCCAGATGCTGCCCGAGGCCGGACTCGGCGCGGTGTGCAAGCGCAGCGCAGATGGCAATCGAGGCGTACATCCCGGTGATGATGTCCGCGACGGGAACCCCGGCGCGCTGCGGGCCGCCGCCCGGCACGCCGTCGGGCTCGCCGGTGACGCTCATCATCCCGCCCATGCCCTGGATCATGAAGTCGTAGCCGGGCCGCTCGCGGTAGGGGCCGGTCTGGCCGAAACCCGTGACCGAGCAGTAGATGAGGCGCGGGTTGAGCGCCTTGAGATCGTCGTAGCCGAGCCCGTAGCGCGCCAGGTCGCCGAACTTGTAGTTCTCGATCAGCACGTCCGAGGCGCGCGCGAGCTCGCGCACGAGGGCCTGGCCCTGCGGCACGGCAAGGTTGATCGTGACCGATTTCTTGCCCCGGTTCGCGGCGGTGAAGTAGGCCGAGTCCTTGGTATCGCGGCCTTCACGGTCCTTGATCCACGGCGGACCGTAGGTGCGCGAGTCATCGCCGAGCTTCGGGCGCTCGACCTTGAGCACTTCGGCCCCCAGGTCGGCGAGATTCTGCCCCGCCCAGGGCCCCGCCAGCACGCGGGAGAGATCCAGCACGCGAACATGCGACAGGGGGCCAGGCATGAGGTTCGTCTCCTTTACCGATGAGCCGCGTTACCACAGCGTCGCCAGCATGCGCGCGCCAAGGGCGTACAGCATGATCGCAAACACGGTCCGCAGGCGGGCGATGGGCAGCCGATGCGCCAGCCGCGCCCCCCAGGGCGCAACCCACATGCTGGTCGCGACGATCAGCACCAGCGCCGGCAGGTACACGAAACCGAAGCTGCCGCCGGGCAGGCCCTCGACGCGCAGGCCCTGGAGCACATAGCCGGCCGATCCGGCGAACGCAATCGGAAAGCCGTTCGCCGCGGCGGTGCCGATCGCGCGCCGGAGCGGGAGGTTGCACCAGGCGAGGAACGGGATCGAGAGAAACGCACCGCCCGCCGCGAGCAGGCTGGAAAAGCCGCCGATGACCGCGCCCGCGACGAAAATGCCCGCCGGGCCGGGGAGCGCACGCGTCGACTTGGGTTGCCGCTGCAACAGCATCTGGGTCGCGGCGAAGAACATGAAGCCGGTGAAAAATGCCGCCAGCGGTCGCGTCGGAATGAGCCCGGCGCCGAGCGCCGCGGCGAAGGACCCCACGACGATGCCGGGCGACATGGCGCGCGCGATCGGCCAGTCGACGGCGCCGTGGCGGTGATGCGCGCGCACGCTCGCGACCGAGGTGAACACGATCGTCGTGATCCCAGTCGCGAGCGCCAGATGCATCATGTGCTCGGCGGGAAAACCCTTGGCGGTGAAAATGAACACCAGCGCCGGCACCATCACCATGCCGCCACCGATGCCGAGCAGCCCGGCGAGGAACCCCACCGCAGCTCCGGTCAGGAGATACGCCCACCACCACTCCACTACGGCGCTCCGAGGAGGTGCGACACCAGCTCCGCGAATCCCGCCCCGCAGGCACTCCGCGTCACGTAATTCGGCGCTGCCGCCAGCCGTCCCGAGAAGCGCGCCACGTTGGCGACCCCTACCGAGTGCTCGAAAAAGGCGAACATCGGCGCGTCGTTCGGCGAATCGCCGGCAAACACGAACTGCGCATTGGCGCGCTCCAGGTCGGTGCCGAAGCGCTCGGCGAACAGCCGCCGCGTCATGCCGAGCTTGTCGTAGTCGCCGAACCAGCCGTTGACGTGGATCGAACTGATCTTCGCCGTGAGGCCCGCCTCGCGCATCAGCGCGGCGATGCGCTCGGCGTCTTCCAGCTCAAGCGCCGGCAGGTCCTCGCAGTAGTCGATGGCGAGATCGGATTCGCGATAGGCCTGGTCCGATGCGAGCGCGCAACCCGGCACCGCCGCGAGAATGCGGCGCGCGATGTCTCCCAGACGAGCGCGCTTTTCACGGCGCACGGACTCGTCGTCCTGGAAGCGACGCAGCAGCCGGCCCTGATGATGCAGAAAGTAGAACGCGCCGTTCTCGCCCACCACCGCGTCGACCGGCCACAGGCGCGCGATCTGGTCGCACCAGCCGGCCGGACGTCCGGTGATCGGTACCGCGAGCCGGCCGGCCGCATGCCAGCGTTCCAGCGCACCATAGGCGGCGGCCGTGAGACGGCCTTCCGTGGTCAGCGTGTCGTCGATGTCGAACAGCAGGCCGCGGATGCCCTGCGCCGGCAGTTCGCCGAGCGGACGCATCATCGACCCATGCGCGCGGCGACACGCGCGCGCTGGGCCTCGGTCATGTGCAGCCCGCATTTGGTGCGTCGCCACAGCACATCTTCTGCGCTGCGCGCCCACTCGCGTTCGACGAGATAACCCACCTCGCGCTCGTGCAGGCCGGCGCCGAAATCTTCTCCGAGCTCGCCGTCGCCGACGACCTCCAGTGCGCGCGTGCCGTGGCGCCTGAAAATGCCGCGCAGGCAATTGCGTCCGATACGCGGGCGGCGCGCAAACAGCGCTTCGCGCGCCGCCGCGCGGCCGGCAGCGCCAAAGTCGCTCCCGGGCAGGGGGGCGGTGGCGGTCCAGGCCGCCTTCATGGCGGGAAAGTACGGCGCGAGTTTCGCCACCGCCTGCTCGGCGAGTCTGCGATAGGTCGTGATCTTGCCGCCGAATACCGACAGCACGGGCGTCGTGCCCGCCGCGTCGTCGAGCCGCAAGGTGTAGTCGCGCGTCACCGCCGAGGGATCGCTCGTGCCGTCGTCGTATAGCGGGCGCACCCCGGCATAGCGCCACACGATGTCCTGCGGGCTCACCGGACGCGCGAGGTAGCGGTTCACCGCGCGGCAGAGGTAGTCCACCTCCTGCGCCGTCACAACGGGTGCCGCCGCCTCGGTCACGGGCACATCGGTGGTTCCCACGAGGGTGTAGCTTCCCTCGTAAGGGATCATGAACACCACGCGGCGGTCATCATTCTGCAGCAGGAAAACATGCTCGCCCGCGTACAGTCGCGGCAGCACGATGTGGCTGCCCTTCACCAGGCGCACCGCATCGCCGGAAGGCTGCGCCAGCCGCTCGTTCAGCACCTGTTTGACCCAGGGGCCGGCGGCATTGACGATGGCGCGCGCGCGAACGCGCGTGCCGTCGGACAGCCCGACCTGCCAGACGCCATCGTGCCGCCGCGCCGAGACGCATTCGGTGCGCGTGCGGATGGCGGCGCCGAGTTCGGCCGCGCTGAGCGCATTCGCCACCACCAGACGCGCGTCGTCCACACGGCAGTCCGAGTACTCGAAGCCATGCCGGAATTCCGGCTTCAGTCCGGCGTTGAGCGGCGGCAGGTCGAGCCGCACGCCGCGCGAGCCCGGCAGCGACGCACGCCCGGCGCCGAGTGACGGCGCCAGCCGGCCGAGACGGTCGTACAGGAAAAGCCCCGCGCGAATCATCCAGCGCGGTCGCAGCTCCGGCACGTGCGGCATGATGAAACGCGCCGGCCAGACGAGATGGCGCGCGATCGCGAGCATGACTTCGCGCTCGGCCAGCGCCTCGGCCACCAGGCGGAACTCGTAGTGCTCCAGATAACGCAGGCCGCCATGGATCAGCTTCGAAGACCACGACGAGGTGGCGCTCGCCAGATCGTCCTTTTCCGCCAGGATCACCGACAGGCCGCGTCCCGCCGCATCGCGCGCGATGCCGGCGCCGTTGACGCCGCCGCCCACGACCAGAAGGTCGACCGTGCCCCCCGGGGAATCGTGCGATTGCAAGCGGCGGATTATAAGGTCGGTTCGCGCGCCGCCCTCAGATTGGCGGTGACAGCGACACCGCTGCCGCCCGGCAGATTTTCGGCGCGCAGGCTGCCGCCGTGAAATTCGGCGATCAGGCGCGCCACGTACAGCCCGAGCCCCAGGTGCGGCGCGTCGCCGGAGCGCGCAGCGCGCTGCGAAACCATCGACTCGAAAAGCGATTCGCGGATCGCCTCCGGCAGGGACGGTCCCGCGTTTTCGACGCGAAGGCTCGCGTCCGCGCCGAGGACGATCCGCACCGTCGTGCCGGGGGCCTGAAAGTCGACCGCGTTCTCGACCAGCTTGTCGAGCATCTGCGCGAGCAGGTCGGCGCTGCCGTCGAGCGTCACCGGGACCGCAGGCACCGCAACTTCAAATGCGGTGCGCGCGTACGCCAGGCGGTAGCCCTCGGCGCAGCCGCGCACCACGGGCACCGCGTCGTAGCGCTCGCGCGCCTCCGTAGACAGGCTCTGCTCCAGGCGGCTCGCCTCGGCCATGCGCGCGAGGATCGCGCTGAGCCGGCCGAGCCCCTCTTCCGCGCGCTTGAGGTAGGTGCGGGCCTCCTCGTCGCCGCGCGCGGCATGCAGATTTTCCAGCGACGATCGCACCACGGCGATCGGTGTGCGCAGCTCGTGCGACAGCCGCCCGGCCATGCCCTCGAGATAGGCATTGTAGCGGCTCATGCGTCGCAGCACCGTGGTGAAGCTGCGCGAGAGATCGCCGATTTCGTCGCCCGCGCCGGAGGCCGTCAGCAGCCGGGTGACGCGACCGTGCGCGTCGATCGCGGCTTCGGCCTCGTCGCGCAGTCTGCGGATGCGGCTGGAGATGCGCGTCGCAAACCACAGCAGCACCGCCCCGACCAGGGCAAACACTGCCAGCGTCACCGTCAGCAGCCGCTCGAGCGCCTGGTTGGTGAAAGACGCGATGCGATTCGTCGTTTCCTCGGCAACCACCGCGCCGTACACCTGATCGCCGACCCAGATCGGGTGCGCTGCGGAGACGATGCGCGCGCGGCCGTCGCGCGTGTTGCGCGTGCGCTCGCCCGCCGCGCCCTGCAGCGCGGAGGCGATTTCGCGCCCGGCGCCGAGCGCTTCGTCGGCAATCGCCTCGTCGAAGTCCTCCGTCGGGGCGCCGATCAGCCAGCCCAGGGCGGCCTGCACGACGCCGGGCCGCTCCGGTTCGGGCCGCCGCAGCGACCCCGCGAGCGCCAGCACGCGATAGTCGCGGCTCACCACCCAGACGCGCGAGCTGGCGCGCGCCACCCCTTTCAGGATGGCGGCAATCTCGGCATTGGCGGCGGATCCTGCATCCGGAGTCTCGCTCGCGCCAAGCAGCGAAGTGCCGCCGGCAAGGCGCTGCAGCTCGCGCTCGGCTTCGCGGCGCAGCTCGGATTCGTCCGCCGAGCGGTAGGCCAGCAGCTGGGGCCGGTCGTGCAGCGCCGTCGCCACGGCGCGCGCAGTGGCTGCGAGTGCCGCCTCCTGCGCGCCGAGCAGGAAACGCTCCATTTCGCGCACGTAGCGATAGCCCGCCCAAGGCAGCGCAAGCAGCACCAGCGCCACCAGCGCGAGCTTCGCGCGCAGCGTGAGCCGGTTCAAGTCAGGCCTGCCAGCGGTAGCCGAGGCCGTAGACCGTCTCGATGGCGTCGAAGGCGGGGTCGGCCGCGAGGAATTTGGCGCGCACGCGCTTGACGTGCGAAGTAATGGTGGCGTCGTCGACGACCAGTTCGGCGTCCCGCATCAGCTGTTCGCGGTTCTTGACATGCCCGGGATGGCGCGCCAGCGAATGCACGATCCAGAACTCGGTCAGCGTGAGGTCGATGCGGTTCCCTTTCCAGTGCGCACTGAAGCGCTTCAGGTCGAGTTCGAGCGCGCCGCGCGCGATCCTTTCCTCCACCGGCCGCTCCTCGCCCAGCGCATCGACGCGACGAAACAGCGCCGCGACGCGCGCCAGCAGGTGCGGCAGGCTCACGCCCTTGGTGAGATAGTCATCGGCGCCCATGCGCAGGCCGGAGACGACGTCGAAATCCGAGTCGCGTGCGGTCAGGAATACGATCGGCAGCTGCGCCGATAGCGCGCGCAGCTCGCGGCACAGGGCAAAGCCGCCGTCTGCCTCGTCGCCCAGGCCGATGTCGATGATCGCCAGATCGGGCAGGCGGACGCGACACGCCGCCAGCGCCGCGCGACGGCTGTCGTAGGCCGCGACCTCATAGCCGTGGCGCTTGAGCGCCTCGGCATAATTGGCCCGGATGGCCGGTTCGTCCTCGACCAGCGCGATGCGGCGGGGCATGCGCCGAATATACCGGAACGCGCGGCGTCATTTTTCCTGCATGTTTTGTCGCGCGCCTGCCCGCTTTGGCGCCCGCTGCTTGCGGTTTCATCGGTTGCAATGTCGCTGACTGCCGAGGAGATTGCGCATGGCCAAATCCCGCACTTTCGCGCTCGAGATCGTGACCCAGACGGCGCTCGCCCTCGCCATCGGGCTCGCCGTCAGCATCGTCCTCGCCGGCGCCGCGCTGCTGCTCGCCGCCCACGCACAGGCCGGCGCGCCATCGGCAGGCGCGGCGACGAGCGTACCGGCCGCGGGCGCATGATCAAGCCCGCAGGCGAGGGCGACGTTGCGCTCGGTGTCGAGTGCGCACTGCCCGCAGCCTATCCGCGCGGCAGCGGGCTGGCACGCGGCGATGGTCCCCTGGCGCGCGGCGCGAAGGCAGCGCTGCGGGCCGTCCGCCGCTTGAACAAGCGAACGCGCTGGCAGCAGCAGCGTCGCTGAGAGACCGCGGCGGCGGCGGCGCCGGACTGGAAAGGAGGTCGGGAGAATTGCTCCGGATGCCGCCCGCCGCTTCGGCACGCGCTTGCGCGCGCGCCTCGAAGCCGGTCAAATCGGGGCCGTGGGCGCGCACCTGACGCTGGTCATTGCCAACAAGAACTATTCGTCCTGGTCGATGCGACCGTGGCTGGCGTTGCGTTCGGCCGGCATCCCATTTCGCGAGCGGCAGCTGAAGTTCGAATCGCAGGATTGGGCGGAGCACATCGGCACGCACTCGCCATCGGGGCTCGTGCCCGTCTTGTGGGAGGGCGAACCCGGAACCGGCTTTGCCACCTGGGACACGCTTGCGATCATCGAGCGCGCGCACGAGCTTTTCCCTGCGCACGGCGTCTGGCCGGCGGATCCGCGCGCGCGCGCCCGGGCGCGCTCGATCTGCGCCGAGATGCATGCGGGCTTTCGCGCACTGCGCGGCACCATGCCGATGAACATCCGCGGTCGCTATCCGGGCAAGGGCATGAACCCCGAGGTGGCGACGGACATCGCCCGCATCGCTGCGCTGTGGGAGGACGCGCGCCGCCATTTCGGCCGCGGCGGAGCCTATCTGTTCGGTGCCTTTTGCGCCGCGGATGCCTACTATGCTCCGGTCGCGACGCGCTTCGTCACCTATGGCGTCGCGCTCACGGGGGACGCGGGTGCGTATCAGCAGGCGCTACTGGAGGCTCCGGCGGTTCGTGACTGGTGCGGCGCCGCAGCCCAGGAGACCGAGTTCGTCGCTGCGGACGAGCCGTACGTGACGGCACCGAGATAACGACCTTGGGACCTCTCGCGGGGATTCGGGTCCTGGAGTTCGAGGCCATCGGCCCGGGACCCTTCTGCGGCATGATGCTCGCCGACATGGGGGCCGACGTACTGCTCGTCGACCGCCCCGACGATCCCGGACTCGGCCTCGGGCGCGAGCGCTGGTCCGATGTCATGCTGCGCGGCCGGCGCTCGGTGACGCTGGACCTGAAGTCGAAGGACGGTGTCGAGGCCGCGTTGCGCCTTGCCTCGCGCGCCGATGCGCTCATCGAGGGCTTCCGCCCGGGCGTCATGGAGCGGCTCGGCCTGGGCCCCGATGCGCTCGCCGTGCGCAACCCGAAGCTCGTTTACGGCCGCATGACGGGCTGGGGGCAGGAAGGGCCGCTTGCACCGCGCGCCGGCCATGACATCAACTACATCGCGTTGACCGGCATCCTGCACGCGATCGGACGCGCCGGCGAAGCGCCGGTCCCGCCCTTGAATCTCATTGGCGATTTTGGCGGCGGCGGCATGCTGCTCGCGTTCGGCATTGCCTGCGCGCTGCTCGATGCGCGACGCGGCGGCAAAGGCCAGGTCGTGGACGCCGCCATGGTGGACGGCGCCTCGCTCCTGTCGACGATGTTCTGGGGCATGCTCGCCAGCAAGCGCTGGAGCGAAATCCGCGGCGTAAACGTCCTCGATAGTGGCGCGCCCTGGTACGACGTCTACGAAACGAAGGACGCGAAATTCGTTGCCATCGGCGCCATCGAGCCAAAGTTCTACGCCGAGCTCCTCGCACGGCTCGGGTTCGGCGGCGAGGACCTCCCGGCACAGCACGACCGCGGTCGCTGGCCGCAATTGCGACAGCGTCTTGCCGAGACTTTCCGTTCGAAGACGCGTGACGAATGGACCGCGGTCTTCGAGGACTCGGACGCGTGCTACGCGCCTGTGCTCTCGTTCTCCGAGGCGCGCGCGTACGCGCACAACGCCGTGCGGCGCACTTTCGTCGAAGCAGGGAAGGTCATGCAGCCCGCGCCCGCGCCGCGCTTTTCCCGCACCCCCGGTGCCATCCGGCGCGCACCGCCCGAACGCGGCGCTCGCGGCGGCGAGGCGCTCGCCGACTGGGGATTTTCGCCTGAGGAAATCGAGCGGCTGGCGTTGCTCGGGGTCGGCGTCGCGCGCTGAGCGCGCTACTTCTTGCGCAGCCGGCGGATTGCCGCGAGTTGCGCGGCCAGCATCGCGAGCTCGCCCTCGACCGCGGCGATTTCCTGCTTGTCCTGTGCCTTGGCGCGGGCTTCCTCGGCTTTTTTCAGCGCCTCGTTCGCTCTTGCCTCGTCCAGATCGTGGCCGCGGATCGCCGTGTCGGCGAGTACGGTGATCATCTTCGGCTGCACCTCGAGAATGCCGCCGGCGACGAAGATCAGCTCCTCGGCACCGCCGCCGGCGGGCTTGATTCTGACCTCGCCCGGGCGGATGCGCGTGATGAGCGGCGTGTGCCGGGGATAGATGCCGAGCTCGCCGACTTCGCCGGGCAGCACGACGAACTCGGCTTCGCCCGAGTAGATCGAGGCCTCGGCGCTGACGACGTCGATGTGGATGGTGTGCGCCATTACTGCAGGGTCTTGGCTTTCTCGAACGCCTCTTCGATCGGCCCGACCATGTAGAACGCCTGTTCCGGCAGCGCGTCGCACTCGCCGTTGACGATCATCTTGAAGCCCTTGATGGTGTCCTTGAGCGAGACGTACTTGCCCGGCGTGCCGGTGAAGTTCTGCGCCACCGTGAACGGCTGCGACAGGAAGCGCTGGATCTTGCGCGCACGCGACACCGCCAGCTTGTCCTCCGGCGAAAGTTCGTCCATGCCGAGAATGGCGATGATGTCGCGCAGTTCCTTGTAGCGCTGCAGGGTCGCCTGCACCGCGCGCGTCGTGCTGTAGTGCTCCTCGCCGATGGTGTTCGGGTCCACCTGGCGCGAGGTCGAGTCGAGCGGATCGACCGCCGGATAGATGCCGAGTGAAGCGATGTCGCGCGACAGCACCACCGTGGCGTCGAGGTGCCCGAAGGTGGTCGCAGGCGAGGGGTCGGTGAGGTCGTCGGCGGGCACGTACACGGCCTGGATCGAGGTGATCGAGCCGACCTTGGTCGAGGTGATGCGCTCCTGCAGCCGTCCCATCTCCTCGGCCAGCGTCGGTTGGTAGCCCACCGCAGAAGGCATCCGGCCGAGCAGCGCCGAGACTTCGGTGCCCGCCAGCGTGAAGCGGTAAATGTTGTCGACGAAGAACAGGATGTCGCGGCCCTCGTCGCGGAAGCTCTCGGCCATGGTGAGTCCGGTCAGCGCGACGCGCAGGCGGTTGCCCGGTGGCTCGTTCATCTGGCCGAAGACCATCGCCACCTTGGACTCTTCCAGCTTGTCGAGTTTCACCACCCCGGCTTCGGTCATCTCGTGATAGAAGTCGTTGCCCTCGCGGGTGCGCTCGCCCACCCCGGCGAACACCGACAGGCCGCTGTGCTGGGTCGCGATGTTGTTGATCAGCTCCAGCATGTTCACCGTCTTGCCGACGCCGGCGCCGCCGAACAGGCCGATCTTGCCGCCCTTGGCGAACGGGCAGATCAGGTCGATCACCTTGATGCCGGTCTCCAGCAGCTCCACCGAAGGCGACAGCTCGTCGAACTTGGGCGCGGGCTGGTGGATCGAACGCAGCGTGTCGGACTGGATCGGGCCGACGTCGTCGATCGGCCGGCCGAGCACGTCCATGATCCGCCCCAGCGTGCCCTTGCCAACGGGCACCGAGATCGGGGCCATCGTGTTGTCGACCTTCATGCCGCGGCGCAAGCCGTCGGAAGAACCGAGCGCGATGCAGCGCACCACGCCATCGCCAAGCTGCTGCTCGACCTCGAAGGTGAGGCCTTTCTCGACCAGCCCGGCTTCGCCCGTGTCGGCGAGTTTGAGCGCGTCGTAGACCCGGGGCATCGAATCGCGCGGAAACTCGATGTCGGTGACCGCGCCGATGCACTGGACGATGCTGCCTTGTGCTTGTGCCATGTTCGATTCCTTTATACGGCGGCAGCGCCGCCTACGATCTCTGACAGTTCCTTGGTGATGCCGGCCTGGCGGTTCTTGTTGTAGACCAGCGTCAGCTCGTCGATCAGGTTCGCGGCGTTGTCGGAAGCGGCCTTCATCGCCACCATGCGCGCCGACTGCTCCGAGGCCATGTTCTCCGCCACGGTCTGGAAAATGATCGCCTCGATGTAGCGCGTCATCACCTGGTCGAGCACGCTCTTCGCCTCCGGCTCGTAGAGGTAATCCCACACCGTCTCGGGCGCGCCCATGCGATCGCCCGACAGCGGCAGCAGCTGCTCCAGCACCGGCTCCTGCTTCATGGTGTTGATGAAGCGCGTGTAGGCGATCATGAGGCGGTCGAAGCGGTCGTTGGTGTAGCCGTCGAGCATCACCTTGATGGTGCCGATCAGCCGGTCCATCTGCGGCCGGTCACCGAGCTGCACCGTCTGCGACACGACGTGGGCGCCGAGCCGCTGCATGAAACCCAGGCCCTTGTTGCCGATGGCGCAGACGTCGATCTCTTCGCCCTGGGCCTGCCAGGTCTTGTACTGGCCCAGCACCATGCGCAGCAGGTTGGTGTTGAGCGCGCCGCACAAGCCCTTGTCGGTGGTGATGACGATCAGCCCGACCCGCTTCACGCTTTCGCGCGAGACCACGAACGGATGGCGATACTCGGGATTGGCGTGGCTGATGTGCGCGGCGACGTTGCGGATCTTCTCGCCGTAGGGACGCGCCATGCGCATGCGCTCCTGCGCCTTGCGCATCTTCGAGGCGGCGACCATCTCCATCGCCTTGGTGATCTTCCGGGTGTTCTGCACACTCCGGATCTTGACGCGTATCTCCTTGGTGCCGGGCATGGCGTCTGCGGCTCAGTACGAGCCGTTCTTCTTCCAGTCCTCGATCGCGGACTTCAGCGCCTTCTCGTCGTCGCCGCCGAGGTCTTTGCTTTCTTCCATGCGCGCGACCAGGTCGCCGAACTTGTCCTTGACGTAGTCGCGCATCGAGCGCTCCGCGGCAAGCGCCTTCTTCACGTCGACGTCGTCGAAGTAGCCGCTGTTCACGGCGAATAGCGTCAGCGCCATCTCCCAGACCTGCAGCGGCTGATACTGCGGCTGCTTCATGAGTTCGGTCACCATGCGGCCGCGCTCCAATTGCTTCCTTGTCGCCTCGTCGAGATCGGAGGCGAACTGCGCGAACGCCGCCAGCTCGCGGTACTGGGCGAGGGCCAGCCGCACGCCGCCGCCCGTATCGCGACGCTTCATGATCTTGGTCTGCGCCGCGCCACCCACGCGCGACACCGAGATGCCGGCATTGATGGCGGGCCGGATGCCGGCATTGAAAAGGTCCGTCTCGAGGAAGATCTGCCCGTCGGTGATCGAGATCACGTTGGTCGGCACGAATGCCGTCACGTCACCAGCCTGCGTCTCGATCACGGGCAGCGCCGTCAGCGAACCGGTCTTGCCCTTGACGGCACCCCGGGTGAACTTCTCCACGTATTCCGGATTGACGCGCGCCGCGCGCTCGAGCAGCCGCGAGTGCAGGTAGAACACGTCGCCCGGATACGCCTCGCGGCCGGGTGGCCGGCGCAGCAGCAGCGACACCTGGCGGTAGGCCCAGGCCTGCTTGGTCAGGTCGTCGTAGATGATGAGCGCGTCCTGGCCGCGGTCGCGAAAGTATTCGCCCATGGTGCAGCCGGAATAGGGCGCGATGAACTGCATCGCCGCCGATTCCGACGCCGACGCCGCGACCACGATGGTGTATTCCATCGCGCCGTGTTCCTCGAGCTTTCGCACCACGTTGACGATGGTGGAGGCTTTCTGCCCGATGGCGACGTAGACGCAGAACAGGTCCTTGCCCTTCTGGTTGATGATCGTGTCGACCGCCACCGCGGTCTTGCCGGTCTGGCGATCGCCGATGATCAGTTCGCGCTGGCCGCGGCCGATCGGCACCATCGAATCGATCGCCTTCAGCCCGGTCTGCACCGGCTGCGACACCGACTGCCGCGCAATGACGCCCGGCGCGACCTTCTCGATGACGTCGGTCAGCCTGGCGTTGAGCGGGCCCTTGCCGTCGATCGGCTCGCCCAGCGAGTTCACGACGCGCCCGAGCAGCTCGGGGCCGATCGGAACCGAGAGGATCTTGCCGGTGCACTTCACCGTGTCGCCCTCGGTGATGTGCTCGTATTCGCCGAGGATGACCGCGCCCACCGAGTCGCGTTCCAGGTTGAGGGCGAGACCGAAGGTGCGCTTCGGGAATTCCAGCATCTCGCCCTGCATCACGTCCGAGAGGCCGTGAACGCGGCAGATGCCGTCGGTCACCGAAACGACCGTGCCTTGGGTGCGCATCTGCGCGCCGGCATCCAGGTTCTGGATCCGGTTCTTGATCAGCTCCGAAATTTCGGACGGGTTGAGTTGCATGACTGCTCCTGAAAAGCTTCAAGCCTTGAGGGCGGCCTCGAGCGCGCCGAGCTGCGCGCGCGCCGAAGCGTCGATGACCTTGTCGCCGATGACGATCTTCACGCCGCCGATCAACGCGGCGTCGACGCTGACGCGCGCCTTCACCTTGCGGCCGGTCTTGTGCTCCAGGCGCGACACCAGGTCGGCGACCTGCGCCGCGTCCAGTTCGAACGCCGAGAAGACGTCGGCCTCGACCACGCCTTCGCGTTCGTTCTTCAGCGCCTCGTACTGCGTGCAGATCTCGGCCAGGACGTCCAGCCGGCCGTTCGCCGCCAGCACCCGGACCAGGTTCTCAGCGTCCCCGCTGAGCCTGCCGGCGAGGACGGCGATGAACAATCCGGCGACCTTTGCCGCCGACAGGTTCGGATCGCCGACGGCCGCCCGCACGCGCGCATCGCCCGCGACGGCCGCAAGGTTGGCGAGGGCGGCCGACCATTCGGCCAGCCGGCCTTGCGCGTCCGCGAGCCTGAAGACCGCTTCTGCGTAGGGCCGCGCGATGGTTCTGGGTTCAGCCATCAGAGCTGCTTCTTGATCCCGTCGAGGAGTTCCGCGTGCGCCCGGGCGTCGACTTCGCGGCGCAGGATCTTTTCGGCCCCCGCCACGGCCAGCGTCGCGACATGCTCGCGCAGCTGCTCGCGCGCGCGCGACACCGCCTGTTCGATCTCCGCTTTCGCGGCGGCTTTCTCGCGCGCGCCTTCGTCCTTGGCCGCGGCCCTGGCTTCCTCGACCATCTGGACCGCGCGCCTTTCGGCCTGCGCCACGACTTCGGCCGCGCGCTCGCGCGCCGCCCGGATCGCATCGTCGGCCTGCCGCGTGGAAAGTTCGAGCGACTTGCGGCCCTGGTCGGCCGCCGCCAGGCCGTCGGCGATCGTCTTCTGGCGTGCCTCGATCGCGCGCAGCATGTAAGGCCAGACCACCTTCACCGTGAACCAGATGAAGGCAAAGAACGTCAGCGCCTGCGCGAACAGCGTCAGATTGATGTTCATGCGATAGCCTCCCGGGACACGAACCCGCTCGCGCCGCGTTCAGCGGAACGCGGTTGCGAGGGGGTTGGCGAAGGCGAAGAACATCGCAATGCCGAGGCCGATGATGAACGACGCATCGATCAGGCCGAGCAGCAGGAACACCTTGCCCTGCAGCGAATT
>SCUF01000400.1 GCA_004298325.1 Betaproteobacteria bacterium
CCGAACGGCAGACGGCGCGAGCGACCGGCCCGCGCCGGCGCCGCATGCCATGACCGCTGCCCTCGAAATCCGCAATGTCGCCAAGCGCTACGGCGCGCTGCAGGCGCTTGCCGGCGTCAGCCTCGACGTCGCCGAGGGCGAGTTTTTCGGCCTGCTCGGTCCCAACGGCGCCGGCAAGACCACGCTCATCGGCGTGATCGCCGGGCTGGTGCGCGCGGACGCGGGCAGTGTCCGCGTGATGGCGGCGGACGTGGTGTCGGACTACCGTCGCGCACGCCGCAGGCTCGGCGTGGTGCCGCAGGAGCTGGTGTTCGACCCCTTTTTCAGCGTGCGCGAGACGTTGCGCTTTCAGTCCGGCTATTACGGCCTGCGCCGCAACGACGACTGGATCGACGAGGTGATGCAGCAGCTCGAGTTGACCGACAAGGCCGATACCAACATGCGTGCGCTTTCGGGCGGCATGAAGCGGCGCGTGCTGGTCGCCCAGGCGCTGGTGCACAAACCACCGGTGATCGTGCTCGACGAGCCCACCGCAGGGGTCGACGTCGGCCTGCGGCAGGGGCTGTGGCGCTTCATCCGCCGCCTGAACGCGGACGGCCACACCATCGTCCTCACCACGCATTACCTCGAGGAGGCGGAACAGCTCTGCAGCCGCATCGCGATGCTGAAGGCGGGCCGCGTCGTCGCGCTCGATTCGACACGCAACCTGCTGGAGAAGTTTTCCGGCCTCGAGCTCCGGATCCGGCTCGACCGCGAAGCGCTGCCGGACGGCAGCGGCGTCACCGTGCTCGCTGCGGAGGGCGGGCGCTTCACCTTGCGGCTGCGCGACTACACCGAGCTCGAAGCGCTGCTGCACCGGCTGCGCGGGGCGGGCGCCGCGATTCGCGAGTTCGAGCTGGCGCCGCCCGACCTGGAGGAGGTCTTTCTGCGCGTCATGGCCGCGGGGGACGCAGCGGCGCCGATCCCGGCCGCCGGGGAGCGAGGCGCATGACCGGCTTTCTCACGCTGCTGCACAAGGAACTGGTGCGTTTCTGGAAGGTGGCGTTCCAGACGGTCGCCGCGCCCGTGCTCACCGCGCTGCTCTACCTGGTGGTATTCGCGCACACGCTCGAAGGCCGCGTCAGCGTGTACCCGGATGTGGGCTACACCGCGTTTCTGCTGCCCGGACTCGTCATGATGAGCGTGCTGCAGAATGCCTTTGCCAACAGCTCCTCGAGCCTGATCCAGTCCAAGATCACCGGCAACGTGGTCTTCCTGCTGCTGCCGCCGATCTCGTACCTGGAGTTCTTCGCTGCCTATCTGCTGGCGTCGATGGTGCGGGGCCTGGTGGTCGGCGCGGCGGTGCTCGCCGTCACGGCACCGCTGGTCGCGCTGCCGCTCGCGGCGCCGCTGTGGGCGCTCGCCTTCGCGCTGCTCGGCAGCGCGATCCTGGGCGCGCTGGGTGTGATCGCCGGCATCTGGGCCGACAAATTCGATCAGTTGGCGGGATTCCAGAATTTCGTCATCATGCCGCTGACGTTCCTTTCGGGCGTGTTCTATTCGATCCACTCGCTGCCCGGATTCTGGCAGGAGCTTTCGCACCTCAACCCGTTCTTCTACATGATCGACGGTTTCCGCTACGGATTCTTCGGCAAATCGGATTTCGCGCCGCAGGCAAGCCTGGCCGTGGTGAGCGCGAGTCTCGCCCTGCTGTGGCTTGCGGCGTTGCGGCTGCTGCACTCGGGCTACAAACTGAGAGGCTGACATGGTCACGATCGAGAGCGTGCAACAGGGCATTGCGGCGGGGCTGGCGTGCGAGCATCTGGAGGTGATCGGCGATGGCCAGCATTTCCAGGCGCTGATCGTGTCGAACCGCTTCAGCGGCCGCAGCCGCGTGCAACGCCACCAGCTGGTGTACCAGGCGCTGGGCGAGCGCATGCGCGAGGAAATTCACGCGCTGTCGATGAAGACCCTCACCCCCGAGGAGTGGCGCAGCGGTGGATAAGCTGCGCATCACCGGCGGGCGGCCGCTCGAGGGCAAAGTGCGCGTCTCGGGCGCGAAGAACGCCGCGCTGCCGATCCTGTGCGCGACGCTGCTCACCGACGCGCCGCTCGAACTCAGCAACGTGCCGGCGCTCATGGACGTGCGCACGATGACGCGGCTGCTGGCCGACATGGGCGTCGAAGTGGGCGCGCACCGCGACGGGCGGCTCGAGCTGCGCGCGCGCGCCATCGCCAATCCGCTCGCGCCCTACGAACGGGTCAAGACCATGCGCGCCTCGGTGCTGGTGCTGGGACCGCTGCTCGCGCGCTGCGGGCAGGCGAGCGTGTCGCTGCCGGGGGGCTGCGCCATCGGTGCGCGCCCGGTCGACCAGCACGTCAAGGGCCTGCAGGCGATGGGCGCCAAGATCGAGATCGAGCATGGCTACATGAACGCCAGCGCCCGGCGGCTGCGCGGCGCGCACATCGTGATGGATCTGGTCACCGTGACGGGGACCGAGAACCTGATGATGGCGGCGGTGCTGGCGGACGGCGTCACCGTGCTGGAGAACGCGGCGCGCGAGCCGGAAGTCGCCGACCTGGCGCGCTGCCTGTGCGCGATGGGCGCGAGAATCGAGGGCGCCGGCAGCGCGGTCGTGCGGATCGAGGGCGTGCGCTCGCTCGCCGGCGCGGCGTACCGGGTGATGCCGGATCGCATCGAGACCGGGACCTTTCTGGCGGCGGCCGCGGCCACCGGCGGGCGGGTGAAATTGCTCGGCGTCGCGCCGGCGACGCTCGATGCCACGCTCGAGAAGCTGCGCGAGGCCGGCGCGCGCCTCGCGCTCGGCGCGGACTCGATCGAGATCGAGGCCGATGGCCGGCCGCAGTCGGTCAGCGTGCGCACCGCGCCGTATCCGGGTTTCGCCACCGACATGCAGGCGCAGTTCATGGCGCTGGATGCGGTGGCGCGCGGCGCCGCGGTGATCACGGAGACCATCTTCGAGAACCGCTTCATGCACGCGCTCGAATTGCAGCGGCTCGGCGCCGACATTTCGATCCAGGGCAATACCGCGGTGGTGAAGGGCGTCGAGCGGCTGCAGGGCGCGCGGGTGATGGCGACCGACCTGCGGGCTTCGGCGAGCCTCGTCATCGCCGGGCTGGTGGCCCGGGGCGAGACGCTGGTCGAGCGCATCTACCACCTCGACCGTGGCTACGAGTCGCTGGAGGCGAAACTCGCGGCGCTCGGCGCGCGCGTCGAGCGGGTAAACTGAGCAACCAGGGCGCGCTGCGGCGGCGCGCCACGACCGGGAACTTCTGAGTTGGCTGGCATCGGCATCGCACTGTCCAAGGGACGCATCCTCGCAGAGGCGGCGCCGCTGCTCGCGCGCGTCGGCCTCGCGCCGCGCGAGGATCCGGAGCGCTCGCGCAAGCTCGTGGTCGCCACGGCGCGCCGCGACGTGCGCCTGATCGTGGTGCGGGCCTCGGATGCGCCGACCTACGTGCAGTACGGTGCCGCTGATCTGGGCATCGCCGGACTCGACGTGCTTGCCGAGCACGGCGGCGCCGGCCTGTACCAGCCGCTCGATCTCGGCATCGCCGCCTGTCGCATGATGGTCGCGGTGCGCCGCGGCTTCGACTACGCCCGTGCCGTGCGCCAGGGCGCGCGCCTGCGCGTCGCCACCAAGTACGTGCACGTGACGCGGGCCCATTTCGCCGCCAAGGGCGTGCACGTGGACCTCATCCGGCTCTACGGCTCGATGGAGCTCGCGCCGCTCGTCGGCCTGGCCGACGCGATCGTGGACCTGGTGTCGAGCGGACAGACGCTGCGCGCCAACCATCTCGTCGCAATCGAGGAAATCATGCCGGTGTCGGCGAGGCTCATCGTCAACCCGGCGGCGCTCAAGACCAAGCGCGCGCAGTTGCAGCCGCTGATCGAGGCATTCGCCGGGGCCGTGCGGTGAAGCTGCGCCGGCTGTCGACGCGGGAACCCGGTTTCGACGCCCTGCTGGCGGCGCTGACGCACTACGAGGCGGCGCAGGACGAGGCCGTCGAAGCCACGGTGCGCGCCATCGTGGCGGACGTGCGCAGACGCGGCGATCTGGCGGTGCTCGAGTACACCCTGCGGTTCGACCGCATCGAGGCGCGCTCGCTCGCGGAGCTGGAAGTGCCGCGACACGCGCTGGATGCCGCGCGTGCCGCGCTGCCCGCGGCGCAGGCCGCCGCGCTTGAAGAGGCAGCGGCGCGCATCCGCCGCTTCCACGAGCGCCAGCGGGCGCATTCCTGGGATTACGCCGACGACGACGGCACGACCCTCGGGCAGCGCGTGACGCCGCTCGAGCGCGTCGGGCTGTATGTGCCGGGCGGCAAGGCGGCGTATCCCTCGTCGGTGCTGATGAATGCCATCCCGGCCAAGGTGGCCGGCGTGGGCGAACTCGTCATGGTGAGCCCCGCGCCGGGCGGCGAACGCAACGCGCTGGTGCTGGCGGCAGCGGCCCTCGCCGGCGTCGACCGCGTCATCGCGATCGGCGGCGCGCAGGCGGTTGCGGCGCTCGCCTATGGCACCGAGGGGGTGCCGCGCGTCGTCAAGATCGTCGGCCCCGGCAACGCCTACGTCGCGGCGGCCAAGCGCCAGGTGTTCGGCGAAGTCGGCATCGACATGATCGCCGGGCCCTCGGAGATCCTCGTCATCTGCGATGGCGGCACCGATCCGCGGTGGATCGCGATGGACCTGTTCGCGCAGGCCGAGCACGACGAGGCCGCCCAGGCGATCCTGCTCTCGCCCGATGGCGCCTTCCTCGATGCGGTGCAGGCGGCGATCGCGCAGCTGCTGCCGCACATGCCGCGCCACGCGGTGATCGAAGCCTCGCTGGCGGGGCGTGGCGCATTGATCCAGACCGGCAGCCTCGAAGAGGCCTGCGAGATCGCCAATCGCGTCGCGCCCGAACACCTCGAACTGTCGGTCGAGGACCCGCAGGCGCTGTTGCCCGCGATCCGCAACGCCGGTGCGATCTTTCTGGGGCGCTGGAGTTCGGAGGCGGTGGGCGACTACTGCGCGGGCCCGAATCACGTGCTGCCGACCTCGGGCACGGCGCGCTTTTCATCGCCGCTCGGCGTCTACGATTTCCAGAAGCGCTCGAGCGTGATCGCGGTTTCGCGCACCGGCGCGGCGCGCCTGGGCGCGCTGGCGGCCACGCTGGCCGCGGGTGAAGGCCTGCCCGCGCATGCGCGCTCGGCGCAAATGCGCGCTGAGTGAGCCATGCCGCTCGCGCCTGAACAGCTGGTGCGCGCCGAAATCCTGGCGCTCAAGGCCTACGCCGTGGCAGCGGCCGACGGCATGGTGAAGCTCGACGCCATGGAGAATCCGTATCGGCTGCCGGAAGCCCTGCGGCGCGAGCTCGCCGCGAGGCTGGCGGATGCGCAGATCAACCGCTACCCGGACCCCGGCGGGCGGCGGCTGTGCGAGCTCCTCGCGCACAAGATGCAGGTGCCGGCCGGAATGGAGCTGCTGCTCGGCAACGGCTCCGACGACCTGATCCAGATCGTCACCTATGCGCTGGCGCGGCCCGGCGCCGTGATGATGATTCCGGAACCGACCTTCGTGGTCTACCGAATGAATGCCACGCTCTCCGGGATGACGCCGTTCGGCGTGCCGCTGGCGCCGAATTTCACGCTCCGGCGCGAGGCGTTTCTGGCCGAGCTGCGCGCGCACCGGCCGGCGCTGGTGTTCATCGCCTATCCCAACAACCCGACCGGCGTGCTCTATCCCGAAGCGGACGTCGAGGCGGTGATTCGCGCCAGCGAAGGTCTGGTGGTGCTCGACGAGGCCTACCACGTCTTCGCGCGCCGCAGTTTTCTGCCGCGGCTGGCGGAATTTCCCAACCTGGTGGTGATGCGAACCGTCTCCAAGCTGGGACTCGCGGGAATCCGTCTCGGCTATCTCGCCGGCCGGCCGGAATGGGTCGCCCAGTTCAACAAGGTGCGGCAGGTGTACAACGTCAGCGTGCTGACCCAGGTGGCGGCGACATTTGCGCTGGAGCATCTCGAGGTTCTGGAGGCGCAGGCCGAGGCGATTTGCGCAGAACGCGGCCGCCTCGGCGAAGCGCTCGCCGGGCTGCCCGGGGTGACGGTATTTCCTTCGCAGGCGAACTTCTTTCTGCTGCGCGTGCCCGACGCGGTGCGCGCCTTCGACGGGCTCTGCCGTCAGGGCGTGCTGGTGCGCAGCTTCCACGGCACGCACCCGATGCTGGCGCACTGCCTGCGCGTCACGGTCGGCACGCCGGAGGAAAACCGTATACTGCTGAACGCATTGCGAGAGGCGCTCGGATGAGAACGGCGGAAGTCGTGCGCAACACCAAGGAGACGCAGATCCGCGTCCGGCTCAACCTCGACGGCAGCGGCAGCGGCCGGTTCGCCACGGGGGTTCCGTTCCTGGAGCACATGCTGGATCAGGTGGCGCGCCACGGCATGATCGACCTGGAAGTGGAAGCGAAGGGTGATCTGCACATCGATGCGCACCACACGGTGGAAGACGTCGGCATCGCGCTCGGTCAGGCGCTCGCCCAGGCGCTCGGCGACAAGTCCGGCGTGCGCCGCTACGGCCACGCCTACGTGCCGCTGGACGAAGCGCTGTCGCGCGCGGTGCTCGACTGCTCCGGCCGGCCCGGGCTCGAGTACCACGTCAGCTTCGCGCGTGGCCTGATCGGCGAGTTCGATGTCGACCTGGTGCACGAGTTCTTCCAGGGCCTGGTGAATCATGCGCAGATCACGCTGCACCTGGACAATCTGCGGGGTCTGAACGCGCATCACCAGTGCGAGACGCTGTTCAAGGCGTTCGCACGCGCCTTGCGCATGGCGGTCGAGCTGGACCCGCGCGCGGCCGGCAGCGTGCCCTCGACCAAGGGTACCCTCTGAGAGCGACGGGCGCCGCGCCGCGGCGCCGCAAATTCCGGGGAAAGCGCCTTGCGAATCGCGGTAGTCGACTACGGTATGGGCAACCTGCGCTCGGTGTCCAAGGCGATCGAGCACGTGGCGCCGCGCGCGCAGGTGCAGGTGAGCTCCGATCCGGCGGCCATCGCGCTCGCCGAGCGCGTCGTCGTCCCGGGGCAGGGCGCGATGCCGGATTGCATGCGCGAGCTGGAGGCGCGCGGCCTGCGCGACGCCGTGATCGACGCTGCGCGCAAGCGCCCGTTTCTCGGCATCTGCATCGGTCTGCAGATGCTGTTCGAGCGCAGCGAGGAAGGCGGCGCGCTCGGGCTGGGCATCCTGCGCGGAGCGGTGCGGCGCTTTCCGGAGCCGCTCGCCGACCGCGCCACCGGGGCACGCCTCAAGGTGCCGCACATGGGTTGGAACGAAGTGCGCCAGACGGCGCCTCACGCCCTGTGGCAGGGCATCGCCGACGGTGCGCGCTTTTACTTCGTGCACAGCTATTACGTGGACGAGGCCGAGGCGGGGCTGCGTTGCGGCAGCGCCGACTACGGTCTCGCGTTTACCTGTGCGGTTGCGCGGAACAACATTTTTGCCGTACAGTTTCATCCGGAAAAAAGCCAAGCTGCCGGTTTGCAGCTTCTTTCCAATTTCATTCATTGGCAACCGTGACTGCGGCAGCGCAGCTCTGAGGTGAATCGCCGCCTCCGGGCACCCCGATGCTGATCATTCCAGCCATCGATCTCAAGAACGGACACTGCGTGCGCCTGCAGCAGGGACGCATGGACACCGCGACCGTGTTCTCCGAGGATCCCGTGGCGATGGCGCGCCACTGGTCGGAGCAGGGCGCGCGGCGCCTGCACATCGTCGACCTGAACGGCGCGGTCGCCGGCCGGCCGAAGAACCACAAGGTCATCGGGGACATGATCCGCGCCGTGGGCGCGACGACGCCGATCGAGCTCGGCGGCGGCATCCGCGATCTCGACACCATCGAGAACTATCTCGACGCTGGCGTCGCCTACATCATCATCGGCACGGCGGCAGTCAAGAACCCCGGCTTCCTGCACGACGCCTGCTACGCGTTTCCCGGGCACATCATCGTCGGCCTGGACGCCAAGGACGGCAAGGTCGCGGTGGAGGGCTGGTCGAAGATGACCGGCCACGACGTGGTCGATCTGGCGAAGAAGTTCGAAGACTACGGCGTCGAGGCGATCATCTACACCGACATCGGG
>SCUF01000401.1 GCA_004298325.1 Betaproteobacteria bacterium
GTAGATCGGCGAGCGGCGCAGCGTGATGCGCTCGATGGTGAAAACCGGGAAGCGCTCGGCCTCGTTGTAGTAGCCGGTGTGATCGCCGAACGGTCCCTCCAGAGCGAGATCGTCCGGCTGGATCGCGCCTTCGAGCACGATCTCGGCCGCGGCTGGCACCTGCAGATCGTTGCCTACGCATTTCACCAGCTCGGTGCGCGCGCCGCGCAGCAAACCGGCGAACTGGTACTCGCCGAGCGAGTCGGGCACCGGCGTGACCGCGGCGAGGATCGTCGCCGGATCGGCGCCGAGCGCGACCACTACCGGAAACGGCTCGCCCGGGTGCGCAATCGCATGGTCGCGGAAATCGAGCGCGCCACCGCGGTGCGCGAGCCAGCGCATGATGACGCGGTTGGGCCCGATCACCTGCTGGCGGTAGATGCCGAGGTTCTGGCGCGGCTTGAACGGCCCGCGCGTCACCGTCAGTCCCCAGGTGATGAGCGGACCCGCGTCCTGCGGCCAGCAGGTCTGCACCGGCAGGCGCGCGAGATCGACTTCGCTGCCTTCCCACACCATCTCCTGACAGGGCGCCGAGGAAACCAGCTTCGGCGCCATGTCGAGCACCTTGCCGAGCATCTGCCGCAGCTCGGGAAATTTCTCCCAGGCATCGCGCAGGCTCTTGGGCGGATCCGGCTCGCGCAGCGCCGCCAGCAGCTCGCCGATCTCGCGCAATGCGGCCGGGCTTTCCGCGCCCATGGCGAGCGCTACGCGCCGCACGGTGCCGAAGAGATTGCCCAGCACCGGCATCGAATGCCCCGTGGGGCGCTCGAAGAGCAGCGCCGGTCCACCCGCGCGCAACACGCGGTCGCAGATCTCGGTCATCTCGAGCCTGGGCGAAACTTCGGCGCCGATGCGCTTCAACTCGCCGATGGCCTCGAGACGCGCGACGAACTCGCGCAAGTCGGCGTACTTCACGCGAGCCTTTGCCGCACCCAGTGCAGCACCGGGGGCAGCACGATCCCGGCGAACACCGCGGCGCCAATCCAGTTGGCCTGCATGAAGGCCTTGAAGCAGCCTTCACGCGTGCGGCCGCGAATCAGGCGCCAGTGGCTCGCCGCCAGTCCCGCCGCCAGCGCGAGCCCGGCGAAGAACGGCCACGGCAGGCGCAGCGCAAAACCCAGGCCGGCGAGGATCGCCAGCATCGCGCCGTAGCTCGCCATCACGGCGGCGACGTCCCAGCGGCCGAGCGTGATCGCCGAAGTGCGAATCCCCAGCTTCAGATCGTCGTCGCGATCGACCATCGCGTACTCGGTGTCATAGGCAAAGGCATAGCATACGTTGGCCGCGAGCAGCACCCAGCATTCCCACGGCAGCCGATTCTGGATCGCCGCGTAGGCCATCGGGATGCCGAAGCCGAACGCGATGCCGAGATAAGCCTGCGGCAGCGCGAAAAACCGCTTGGTGAAGGGATAGCTCCACGCGATCGCCAGCGCGACGAAGGAGAGCGCAATCGCGAGTGAATTGAGATAGAGCACCAGCACAAACGCCGCCGCGGCCAGCACCAGGCCCACGGCAATCGCCTCGCGCGGACCGATTTCGCCGGCAGCGAGCGGCCGGCGCCGGGTGCGCTCCACGCGGCCGTCGAAATGGCGGTCGGCGCAATCGTTGATCGCGCAGCCGGCCGAGCGCATCAGCAGCGTCCCGACCACGAAGATCAGCACCATCTCCCAGGGCGGCCGGCCGCGCGCGGCGAGCCACACCGCCCACAACGTCGGCCAAAGGAGCAGCAGCGTCCCGATCGGCTTGTCGAGCCGTACCAGCCGCTCGTAGGCGTCGAGCCGCTGCGCGATGAAGGCGAGGTTCACCGGGCGAAGGATAGCTCAGGCGCGCAGCAGTTCCTGCCGGCCCGGGAGCCAGCGCTCGACGTGGCGCTGCGCGGCCTGCGGTGCGTGCTCGAGCAGCCAGTCGGCCGCCTCGCGCGCGGCGCCGATCATCGGCTCGTCCAGCGTCAGGTCGGCGAAGCGCAGCAGCGGCGCGCCCGATTGCCGCTCGCCCAGGTACTCGCCCGGGCCGCGCAGCTGCAGGTCGTGCCGCGCCACTTCGAAGCCATCGCGGTTCTCGTAGATCACCTTGAGCCGCGCCCGCGCCGCCTCCGAAAGCGGCCCCGCATAGAGCAGGATGCAGGCGCTCTCGCGCGCGCCGCGCCCTACGCGCCCGCGCAGCTGGTGCAGTTGCGCCAGCCCGAAGCGCTCCGCATGCTCGATCACCATCAGCGAGGCGTTCGGCACGTCGACCCCGACCTCGATCACCGTGGTCGCGACCAGGAGCTGCAATTTCCCGCGGGCGAACGCCTGCATCACCGCCGCCTTTTCCTCGGCCGGGAGCCGGCCGTGCAGCAGCCCTACGCGCAGCCCGCGCAGCTCGGCGCGCAGCGCTTCGTAAGTCGCGAGCGCAGTGCGCACGTCGCCCTCGCGCGATTCCTCGATCACGGGGCAGACCCAGTAGGCCTGCTGGCCTTCCGCGCAAGCGGCGCGGATCCGGCGCAGCACCTCGCCGCGGCGCGCGGCGGAAACCAGCCGGGTCGCCACCGGGCGCCGCCCGGGCGGCAGCTCGTCGATCAGCGAGATGTCGAGATCGGCGTAGTAGCTCATCGACAGCGTGCGCGGGATGGGCGTCGCGCTCATCATCAGCTGGTGCGGCACGACGCCATCGCCATCGGCGCGCTTCGCCGCAGCCTTCTTTCTCAGCGCGAGGCGCTGTTGCACGCCGAAGCGGTGCTGCTCGTCGACCACCGCGAGCCCGAGACGCGCAAACCTGACAGCGCCCTGAAACAGGGCGTGCGTGCCGATCGCGATCTGCGCCTCGCCGGCAGCGATGGCGGCGCCGGCCGCGCGCTTGGCGGCGCGCGTCAGATCGCCGTGCAGCCAGGCGATGCGCACGCCGAGCGGCGCGAGCCATTCGCCGAACTTGCGCTGATGCTGTTCGGCGAGGATCTCGGTCGGCGCCATCACCGCGGCCTGCCAGCCGGCGTCGGCCGCGGCGAGGCAGGCGATCGCCGCGACGATCGTCTTGCCGCTG
>SCUF01000402.1 GCA_004298325.1 Betaproteobacteria bacterium
CACCGACCAGGTGGTCTCGGGCAACATCGGCTCGAAGAAGCGCATGGACTACACCATGATCGGCGACGGCGTGAACCTCGCCTCGCGCCTGGAGTCGGCCTGCAAGCAGTACGGCGCGCACCTCCTGGTGAGCGAGTTCACCTACGAGCGGCTGCGCGGCACCTACCGGGCGCGCAAGCTCGACCGCATCGTGGTCAAGGGCAAGACGCAGCCGGTCGCGATCTACGAGATCCTCGAGCACCACGCTGAGTCGAGCTACCCCAACCTCGCCGAGGCGCTCGGCATCTTCCGCGATGCCATGAGGCGGTACCGGCAGCGCGAATTCGCCGCCGCGGCGGAGCTGTTCGGCAAGGTGGTGGCGATCAATCCGCGGGACCGCGCCGCGGCGCTGTACGTCGAGCGCTGCGCGCGCCTCGGCGCGAACCCGCCGCCGTCCGACTGGGACGGTGTGTGGCGGCTCGAAGCGAAGTGACGGGCCGCGCGCTTGCGCTCCAAGTCGAGCCAGCGCTGGCTGCAGCGGCACGTCGCTGACCCGTTCGTGCGCCGCGCGCGCGCGGCGGGCTACCGCTCGCGCGCGGCCTTCAAGCTGCTCGAGATCGACGCCCGGGAACGCCTGCTGCGTCCCGGCACCCGGGTCGTGGATCTGGGCGCGGCGCCCGGCGGCTGGTCGCAGATCGCGGCCGGGCGCGTCGCGCCCGGCGGTATCGTGGTGGCGGTTGATCTGCTGGAAATCGCCCCCATCTCCGGAGTCATCGTGCTGCGCGGAGATTTCTGCGATGCCGCAGTGCAGGCGGCGATCGGGTCGGCGCTGGGCGGCCACCCGGCAGACGTGGTGCTGTCGGACCTCTCGCCCAGGCTGTCCGGCATCGCCTCGGCGGACCAGGCGCGCGCGGCGGATCTGTTGCGGGCGGCGATCGGGTTCTGCCGCCGGCACCTCAGGCCGGGCGGCACGCTGCTGGCGAAAGTATTCCAGGGCGAGGAATTCGGCGGCGTGCGGGCCGCGCTGCAAGCGGCGTTCCGCGAAGTGCGCACGCGCAAGCCGGCCGCCTCGCGCGGCGAGTCGAGGGAAACCTATCTGCTCGCGCGCGGTCTCAAGGGGCCTTGAAGGCAATGCCTTTTTGGCCCCGGCAAAACGGCGTAAACTGCTGCGAGCGCGGTCTCGCGAACAAGGAGCAAGTGCTTGAACAACATGCTTAAAAACCTGGTCATCTGGCTCGTGATCGGCCTCGTGCTGATGACCGTGTTCAATCAGTTCAACACACGCCAGCAGGTGCAGGCGCCGATGGAGTATTCGCAGTTCATCGAGGAGGTGAAGGCGGGCCGCATCGCCAAGGTCACCATCGAGGGGCGGCAGCTCAAGGCCACGACCACCGAGGGCAAGCGCGTCACGAGCTACTCGCCGGGCGACATCTGGCTGGTGTCCGACCTGCTCAAGTACGGCGTCAAGATCGAGGCCAAGCCCGAGGAGGAACCCTCGCTTCTGATGAACATCTTCGTGTCGTGGTTCCCGATGCTGCTGCTGATCGGGGTGTGGATCTTCTTCATGCGCCAGATGCAGGGCGGCGGGCGCGGCGGCGCCTTCAGCTTCGGCAAGTCGCGCGCGCGCATGCTGGACGAATCCACCAACACGGTCACCTTCGCCGATGTCGCCGGTTGCGAGGAAGCGAAGGAGGAGGTCTCCGAGCTGGTCGACTTCCTGCGCGATCCGTCGAAGTTCCAGAAGCTCGGCGGCCGCATCCCGCGCGGCGTGCTGATGGTGGGCAATCCCGGCACCGGCAAGACGCTGCTCGCGCGCGCCATCGCGGGCGAGGCCAAGGTGCCGTTCTTCTCCATCTCGGGTTCGGATTTCGTCGAGATGTTCGTCGGCGTCGGCGCGGCGCGCGTGCGCGACATGTTCGAGCAGGCGAAGAAGCATGCGCCCTGCATCGTGTTCATCGACGAGATCGACGCCGTGGGGCGCCAGCGCGGCGCCGGACTGGGCGGCGGCAACGACGAGCGCGAGCAGACGCTCAACCAGCTGCTGGTGGAAATGGACGGCTTCGAGGCTTCCGTCGGCGTCATCGTGATCGCCGCAACCAACCGGCCCGACGTGCTCGACCCGGCGCTGCTCAGGCCCGGACGGTTCGACCGCCAGGTGGTGGTGCCGCTGCCGGACATCCGCGGCCGCGAGGAGATCCTCAAGGTGCACATGCGCAAAGTCCCCATCGCGCCCGACGTCAAGCCCGACATCATCGGACGCGGCACGCCCGGTTTTTCCGGCGCCGACCTCGCCAACCTGGTGAACGAGGCGGCGCTGTTTGCGGCGCGCAGCAACAAGCGCCTCGTCGACATGGAGGATTTCGAGCGCGCCAAGGACAAGATCATGATGGGCGCCGAGCGCCGCTCGATGGTGATGCCGGAGGAAGAGCGCCGCAACACCGCCTATCACGAGGCCGGGCATACGGTGGTGGCGCGGCTGCTGCCCAAGACCGACCCGGTGCACAAGGTGACCATCATC
>SCUF01000001.1 GCA_004298325.1 Betaproteobacteria bacterium
CGTTGCCAGGGCGTCGAGGAGCTTGGCCTCGCGCTCGTCGATCACGGCGCGATAGCGCTCGAACAGCCCGCTCACGTCGCCCTCGAAATAGCCGGTCTCGTGGCTCGTCAGCCAGACGCGTGCCGGCACGCGCCGCAGGCGTTCGATCGATGCGATCAGCTCCTCGAGCGAGGAGTCGCGGTCGCCGTACCAGGGACCGAAGCGCGTCAGGTCGTAATCGCCCATGAAGAGCACGCCCGGCTCGCGGAAGAAGAACGCAAGGTGCCCGGGCGTGTGCCCCGGCGTCGGGATGATCTCGACGCTGCAGCTGCCGAGGTCGATGACGTCGCCGGGCCGCAGCCAGCCGCTCGCTCGCCGCGGCCGGTAATGGAATTCCTCCGCCAGCGTCTGGCGCCAATACGCGCGCTGCGAATCGCCCCGCATGCCGTACCAGTCCATGAACGCCTCGACCCCCGAAAGCGGCTCGGCCTCGAGCGGCGACTGGCGAAAGGGCAGGTCCTCGAACAGGTCCATGCCCGCGATGTGGTCCTCGTGCCAGTGCGAGAGCCACACTTCGCGCACGCCGGGCCCCTCGCGCAGCGTCTTCAGGTGCTGCCGATCCGCGCCGGTGTCGATCAGCACGCCCGCGTCTTCGACGTAGACGCAATTGACGAATGGATACTTGCCGCGGCTGCCGCCGGGCACGAAGCGGACCGGGCCGATGCTTCGCATTTCGCTCATGCCGTACTCTATCCGATCAACTGCGCCGGACCGCCCGCCTGGCGCGAGCGGCTCGAGCCCGATTGCTCGAGCGCGACGCGGGCGCGCGGGATTCGCGCTCGCGCGCCTGGCGGTCCGGTTCCGGTTTCCTGCGGAAGAGCACCAGCACCTTGCCGATGTGCTGCACCGGCTGCGCGGCGCAGCGCGCACAGATCTGCGCCAGCGCCAGCTCGCGCGCCTCGCGCGCCAGACCCGCCGCGCGCACCTTGATCAGCTCGTGCGCCGCGAGCGCGCGCTCGATTTCAGCGATCACGGCGTCGGTCAGGCCGTCGCCGCCGATCCACACCACCGGCTCCAGCCGGTGCGCGCGCGCCTTGAGCCGCTTGCGCTCGGCGGGCGAGAGCACGCCCTCGGGCGTCATCGCGGAAACCGCTCGCGCAGCTTCACTTTCCAGAACTTGCCGGTGGAAGTGCGCGGGATGGCCTCGAGGAATTCGAAGCGCTCCGGCAGCTGCCACTTGGCGAACCCCTGGGCCAGATGTTGCCGCAGCTCGTCCGGCGTCGCGCGCCGGCCCGGCTTGAGGACCACGCAGGGCAGGGGCCGCTCGCCCCATTTCGCATCGGGCACCGCGACCACCGCGGCCTCCAGCACCGCGGCGTGCGCCATCAGCAGGTTTTCCATGTCCACCGAGCTGATCCATTCGCCGCCCGACTTGACGAGGTCCTTGGTGCGGTCGGTGATGCGCAGGTAGCCGTGGGCATCGAGCGTGGCGACGTCGCCGGTGCGCAGCCAGCCGTCGGCGGTGAACTTTTCCGGATCCTGCGGCACTTCGTGATAGCTGCCGGTGATGAAGGCGCCGCGCACCTGCACTTCGCCGACCTGCTTGCCGTCCCAGGGCAGCTCGGTGCCATCCTCGCCCACGATGCGCAGGTCCATCAGCGGCACCGGCACGCCGGCCATGGCGTAGCGCCTGAAGCGCTCGTCCTCGCCCGCGTCCTGCAGTTCCGGCTTGAGGTAGGAGATGGTGCCGACGGGGCTCATCTCGGTCATGCCCCAGCCGTGCCGGATCGCGGCGCCGTGGCGCGCGTAGGCGCGAATCATGGCTTCGGGCACCGGCGCGCCGCCGACCAGCATGCGCATGCCGGGCGGGAGGCGGTGCTTGTCGGGCTGCGATTCGAGCAACTGCAGCATCGACAGCCAGATCGTCGGCACTCCCAGCACGAAGCTCGGGCGCTCCGCATGCATCAGCGCGAGGAGATCCTCGGGATGCAGGTGCGGCCCGGGAAACACCAGGTGCGCGCCGACCATGGCGCAGCCGTAGGGCACGCCCCAGCTGTTGGCGTGGAACATCGGTGTCACCGGCATGACGCGGTCGCCCGCGCCGATACCCCAGTGATCGGGCTGGTTGGCCATCAGCGTGTGCAGCACGGTGGAACGGTGCGAATAGACCACGCCCTTGGGGCGCCCGGTGGTGCCCGAGGTGTAGCACATGGCCACAGGATCGTCCTCCTCGTGCGGCGCGTATTCGAATTGCGGCGGCGCGGCCGCGAGGAACGCCTCGTAATCGGCGTACCCCTTGGGCACGGCCGCGCCGCTGAACGGGAACACGATCACGCGCTCGAACGGCGCCCGTTCGCGCCACTGCTCGAACAGCGGCAGCAGGATGTCGTCGACGATCAGGTAGCGGTCCTGCGCGTGGTTCGCGATCCAGGCGATCTCCTCCGCCGCGAGCCGCAGGTTGAGCGTGTGCATCACGCCGCCCGCGGCGGGGATGCCGAAATAGCATTCGAGATGGGCGTGGTGGTTCCAGCACAAGGTCGCCACGCGATCGCCCTTGCGCAGGCCGGCGGCCTGCAGGGCCGCGCCCAGCTGCCGCGCGCGCCGGTAGAAATCGGCGAAACGGTGACGCGCCAGCGACTTGTCGGGCAGGCGGCTGACGATCTCGGAGGCGCCGTACAGCCGGCCGGCGCGCTCCAGCAGGTGATTGAGCGACAGCGGCACGCGCTGCATCGTGGACCGGATCATCGAATTTTCTTCAATCTGCAGGAAGTTCATCGTACACTGCCGGCCGGAGAAAAGGAGCGGGCGCGCCGCCAGGCGCACACCACCGGGGGGACGGAGTTGCCGTTACTCAGCGTCAGCGGCGTCAGCGTGCACTTTGGCGGCGTGGTCGCGCTCGACGGCGTGTCGTTCGGCGTGCCCTCGGGCAGCATCCTGGGGCTGATCGGCCCCAACGGTGCGGGCAAGACCACGCTGTTCAACTGCCTGTCGCGCCTGTACCCCTGCGACCGCGGCGACATCGTGTTCGACGGCCAGTCGCTGTTGCGCGTTCCGCGGCACGGCATCGCCGCGCTCGGCATCGGGCGAACCTTCCAGAACCTGGCCCTGTTCCGGACCATGACCGTGCGCGACAACATCCTGGTCGGCCGCCATTGCCGCACGCACAGCGGGTTCTTCAGGAATTTTCTGCGACCCCCGGGGGTGGTACGGGAGGAGCGCGAAACGAGCGCAAAGGCGCAGGCCCTGATCCGCCTGCTCGAACTCGAGGCAGTCGCCGATACGCGCGTCGCCAGTCTGCCGTTCGGCACGCAGAAGCGTGTCGAGCTGGCGCGCGCGCTCGCGTGCGAACCCAAGCTGCTGCTGCTCGACGAGCCGGCGAGCGGGCTGAATCACGAGGAGGTGGGCGCGCTCGGCGCGTTGGTGCGCGGCATCCGCGAC
>SCUF01000403.1 GCA_004298325.1 Betaproteobacteria bacterium
CGATCTGCTCCGGGCCGAGCCGGTCCAGCAGCGGCGCGGATTCCTCCGCCGCCGCACGCATGGCCGCCCTGATGTTTGACTGGAACGAATCGTAACCCCAAACGAGGTCTGCGCGCGAGATCCCGCGCGCAAAGCGCCGCTCGGCTTCGCGCGCGATCTGCGCGTACTGCGGCAGGGCCCTGGCGCGATGCCAGGCGAGAAACGCTGCGATGCGCGCATCCAGCTCCTCGCTCTGCGCGCCGTGCACGTCGAGGTAGCGGCCGGTCTGCCAGCGCAGGAACAGGTCGGCATTGTCGTAGGCGAAGCGGGTCGCGCTGCACCCCGCCAGCAGCGCCAGCGCCAGCAGCGCCAGCGCCAGCCGCCTCACCAGAAATTCTCCACGCTGATCTGGCCGGGGGTGCGCCGGCGGTGCTTGCGCAGACCCCGCGCAATCAGGGCCGCGGTGGTGTCCTTGACCATGTCCGGATTGCCGCACAGCATGAGCTGCGAGCGCTCGGGCGCGATCAGGCAGCCGGCGGCGGCCTCGAGCCGGCCGTCGGCGATCGCCGCCGGAATGCGGCCCGCGAGCGCGCCGCCGGCCTCCTCGCGGCTGACGAAGGCCACGGTGCGCAACCGCTCGCCGTGCCTGCGCGCCAGCGCGTCGATCAGGTCGCGGTAGACGAGTTCGTTGGCGCGACGCACGGCGTGCACCAGGATCACGCGGGCGTAACGCGACCACGCCGTGGCGGTGCGCAGGATCGACAGGAACGGCGCGATGCCGGTGCCGGTCGCGAGCAGCCACAAGTCCTCCGCCGGGGGCACCTCGGAGAGCACCAGAAAACCGGAGGCTTTCGGCGACAGCCAGACGCTGTCGCCCGGCTGCAGGCAGGCCAGGCGCGGCGACAGCGGCCCGCCCGGAACGACGACGCCGTAGAACTCGAGCGGCAGCTCCCCCGGCGCATTGACGAAGGAAAACGGCCGCGCCACGCGCTCGCCGTCGAGGTCGAGCGCGAGCTTGACGAACTGGCCGGCCTCGAACGCGAACGGCGGACCCGCCAGGCGCAGCGAAAACAGCGCCGGCGTCCAGTGGCGGTTCTCGATCACGCGGCCTTCGAGCCAGGCGCTCATCGCTATTGCGCCGCCGGCACCGGGGAGGGCGAACAGGCGCGCAGCGACACGTTCAGGCGCCGGCGCGCCTCGGTCCGCGCTTGCGCGCTGCCGCTTCGCGCCAAAGCAGCCGGACGCCATATTTTGCGAGCTCGGCGTCGCGCGTCACGAGCGTCATCGATTCGGAGATCGCCTGGGCCACCAGCAGGCGGTCGAACGGGTCCCGATGATGATGCGGGAGGGTGGCGATCCGCGCCGTGTGCTTCAGGTCGATGCCGAGCAGCTGGATTCCGGATGCCGCCAGCGCGCCTTCCAGCGACGCCACCTCGAAGTCGAGTCTTCCGAGCGCAACCTTGATCGATATTTCCCAGGCGCTGGCGACGCTGGCATGCACCTCGTTATCCGCGGATTGAATCGCGCGCCGCGCCGTTGCCGGCAGCTTCTCAGGAATTGCCAGAGCCCAGAGCAGCGCGTGCGTATCCAGCAACAACCTCACGCGCGGCCCTCGAACGCCGCGAGCAGCTCATCCGGCAGTGGGTCGTCCCAGCCACGCCGGAAGCGGATCCGGCCGCGCAGCACGCCCAGGCGCCGCGTGCCGCCCTTCGCCACGCAGCTCACCAGCCGCGCCACCGCGCGGCCATGCCGCGAAATCACCACCTCCTCGCCGGCCTGCGCGCGATCCACCAGTTCGGAGAGCCTGGCTTTCGCATCGTGGAGCTGGACTTTTTCCATGGTTGGTCAGTTTAGACCAAACTGCAATGAGCGTCAGCCTTCCAGAAGGAGAATCCTCCGGCAGGGGCAGGCGGCTTTCGCTTTCCACCCGCGATGCAGGTAGAGTCCCGCGCATGCACGACCCGATCGCCTTCCCGGACGGTGACTTTGCCTTTCTGAAAGGCGTGTTCCCGTACTCGCAGGGCGTGGTGGCGCTGCCGGGTTTTGCCATCGAGCGCGCGCGCTTTGCACGCCCGCTGCCGGTCGCAGAGGGCTTTCGCCGGATTGCCGAACACCTTGCCGCGCTCGGGCGGCCGAAGACCGCGTTCTGCGCCTGCGAGCTGCGTTCGCCGAAGCCCTTCTCCTTCGCCGGCTTTGGCGACTTCAACCAAGGCTACATTGCGGTACTCGAGGAATGGGGGTTGTACCGCGATCGCCTCAACCCCGTGGCGCGCTCGAACGTCGCGCCCGAGATCGATCCGCCCGCGGCGCCCTCGTTCTACGCCTTCAGCTACACCGTGCCCGCTGCCGATGCCGCGCCACGCTTCGTCGTCGCGGGCAGCGGCGAATGGCCGGAGGGCGGCCGGTTTCCGGAAGACATCGTCGCGCGCGGCGACGCGACAGTCGCCGGGCTGCGGACCAAGACCCGCTGGGTGCTCGCGATGATGGCACAGCGCATGAGGGGACTGGGCGTCAGCCCGGCCGATGTCACCGTGTCGCAGGTCTACACGGTGCGCGATTTCCATCCGCTCATGCCCGAGGTCGTGCGGGCGACGCCGAACGCGAGCCTCACCTGGCACTACTGCCGCCCGCCGATCGAGGGCCTCGACTACGAAATGGACCTGCGGGCGGTCAGCCTGGAGCGCGTGCTGGCGGCGTAGCGCGGCGCTTGCGCCACGCCTCCAGCGCGGCGCCGAGGATGCCCTTCGGCATGTAGATGATGAACAGCACCAGCAGCATCCCGTAGATCGCCAGATCGAGCGCCGGAAACTGCTTGAAATGCTCGCCGAGCGCCAGGCGCAGCCCCTCGGCGAGCAGCAGCGTGAACACCGCGCCCACCGTGGGCCCGAGCATCACGTACATGCCGCCGGCGATGACGCCGAACACCATCTGCAGCGAGATGCCGATGCCCGAAACCGTCTCCGGGTTGACGTAGAGCTGGTACTGCGCGTAGAGCACGCCGCCGATCGCGGTCATCACGGCCGAGACCAGCGTCACGAAGAGCTTCGATTTCGTCACGTTGATGCCGATCGACGCCGCCGCGTCCTCTTCCTGGCTGATCGCCTCGAGCGCGAGGCGCGTCATCGAGCGGTCGACGCGATGCCACACCCAGAGCGCGAGCAGCCAGAACGCGACGATGGCGTA
>SCUF01000404.1 GCA_004298325.1 Betaproteobacteria bacterium
CGGGGGTGCTGGATCGGCTGGACGCGCTGCTGCAGGAGTTTCCGGAGTTTGTCCTTGCCCACGTACTCAAGGGCTACTCTCTCATGAGCGAAGGCCTGCTCGACGCCCACCCCAAGGCGCAGGCGCACCTGCTCCTGGTGGAGGCTCTGCCTGCCAATCCCCGGGAGCGCCTGCACCAGGAGGCTCTGCGTGCCTGGATCGCGCAGGATTTTTCGGCTCGTGCGGCGGCCTGGGAGGAAATCCTGGTGCAGTGGCCGCTGGACCTGCTGGCTTTTCGTCAGCACACGGGCGCGCTTTTTTGGACCGGCGACAAACGGCATCAAGCCGAGGTCAGCGCGGCAGTGGCCAGCCATTGGGGCCGCCAGACGCCGAGCTATGGGCACTTTCTTTCGGCTCATGCCTTCGCGATGGAGGAGGTCGGCCAATATGCAGTGGCCGAGCGCTGCGCGCGGGAGGCACTGGCGTTGCAGCCGCAGGATCTCTGGGCCCTGCATGGGCTGGCCCATGTCTTCGAGATGCAAGGTCGTGTCGAAGAGGGCGTCGAACTGCTCGGCGATGCGGCGCGATTCCTTAACGACTACAACCTCTTTCGCGGCCACTTGTGGTGGCACCTGGGGTTGTTCAAGTTCTCGCAGGCGCGTTTCGACGAAGTTCTCGATCTGTTCGATCGCGAGATTTTCCCGAAGTCGTCCACTTTTTACCTGGACATTCAAAATGGCGCCTCGCTGCTGGCGCGCCTGGAATGCCAGGGCGTGGACGTCGGGCCGGCGCGTTGGGAGCGCCTGGCCCAAGCCTCCTTGCGCAGCGCCACGCAAAGCACGGTCTGGTTTACCGCCATGCATCACGTCATGGCGCTGGTGCGGAGCGGGCAGGTAGCGGCGGTGCAGTCAGCGCTCGACTACCTCAGCTCTGTGGGGGCGAGCTCCACGCAGGCGGCGCTGGCGCACGAGCTTGCTCAGGCCGGCGCAGCCTTTTGCCAGGACAAACCCCGCGAAGCACTTGAGCGGATGTTGGCCGTACGTCAGCGCCACGGTGAACTCGGTGCGAGCCATGCCCAACAGGACCTCTATGACCAGATCATGGTCATGGCTGCCTTGCAGCTGGGCGATTTGCCTCGTGTGCGTCAGCTGCTCAAGGCTCGCCTGAGCACGCGCATCTGGGATACGGCGACATGGCAAGCCTACGAAAGCCGCTCGCGCCGTGTCGACGAGATTCATGACGCTGCGGCGGTGCGCGCCGCGTTGCGTTGGGATACGGACTAGATGGCTCCCCGACCAGGGCTCGAACCTGGGACCTGCGGATTAACAGTCCGTCGCTCTACCAACTGAGCTATCGGGGACCCGAAAGAGCGCGGTATTGTAGGGGCTCCGGCGCCCCGGAGCAACGCCGATTCCGGCTGCAAGCAGCGTGAATCGCACTTGACGCCGGTCAAGCACGAGCGCGCAGGCGTGAGCGATCCTTCGTTGCGTGAGGGAATGGCGGGCGCCACATGGGCGACTGGAACGTCTTGGTCACGTTCGCACCGGGAGCGCGCAACCGACGGCGGCTTTGCGATGCGCTCGAACCTCGCTGCCGATTCCGCGCCACGCCCTACCGCGGAGTGCTCATCGGCCGGATCGACGATGCGCCCGCATTCCTCGAAGGATTGCGCACCGCGCGCGAACGGCACGAGCCGTGGGCTGAGCTCGTCGCACGCGCGATCCCGCTCGAGCAAACCTTCGACTTCAGCCCGGAGACGCTTGCGGCGCAGCTGCAGGAGGCCGTGACGCGCTTCGCCGATGCGCTCTGCGGCTCGTTCCACGTGCGCCTGGAGCGGCGCGGGCTCGCCGGTCGCGTGGCGACGCGCGCAATCGAGCGCGCCGTTGCGGATCACCTGTACACGCTCGCCGCGCAGCGCGGCGTCGCGCTGCGCACGGACTTCGCGGATCCGGATTACCTGGTCGCGGCGGAGACGGTCGGCAATGCCTGCGGCGTCGCGCTGATCCGTCGCGAGACGCGGCTGCGCTACCCGTTCGTCGCGCCGCGCTGAAGTGCGCACCCCGATGACCAAGCTCTCGCTCATCGATGCCGAAGCGCGGCGCCCGCTGGGAAGGATCCGCCCCGAGCGCATCGAGCGCATCGGCGCGGCGCTGCGGGAGCTTTGCGCGGTGCGCTGGCTCGAGCTGCGCGGCCCGGCGCCGCTGACTCCGCTCACGCAAGCGCTCTGGGATGCGCAGCCCCCGCCCGCTGATCTCTACGTCGAGCTTTTCGCCGCGGGCGATCCGCGCCTCGCAGCCGCGCTCGGCAGGCTGACTCCGGCGCAGGGGCTCGCCGTGCTCGCACTGGACGACCTGGCGCACGATCGCGCCGAGGGCGCGCGCGCAGCCCATGAAGCGATGATGGCGTTTCGCTCACCCGGCTCGCGCAGCGCATTTTGCGCCGACATCGGCGGCAGGGTGGTCGTGCGCAAGCCCCGCAAGCCGCACTGGCATCGCCATTCCAGCAGGCCTGCGTTCGAGAAGGCGATGGTGGCGATCCGCGACGAGACCGGGCGCGACGATGCCGATGGGCTGGCCGCCGCGATCGATTTTCTCGCGCGTGTGCAGTCGGGCGCAGCCGCCGCCGGCGACGACGCCGGCGCGGAGCAACTGCTGCAGGCGCTGCGCGATCTCGGCATCGTGTTTCTCGGTTTCGAGCGCCGCGGCCTGCGCTATGCGCTGCACGGCGTCGAACGCAAGCGCGTCGCGCTGCGCGATCTGCGCTAGGCGCGCGCGGGACGCATGGCAAACATTGCGGCCTGGACCTTCTTCGAGGGACTCGACCACGCGCGGCGATTGCAGGGTGCCGCCATGGACGCGCTTGGCTACGGCCCGGACGAGACGCCCTACCGGGTCGTGTTCAGCGAAGCCGGTGTGCGACTGCGGTGCTACGGCACGGCCGATCGGGCCGCGGCCGCTCTGCTCATCGTGCCGGCGCCCATCAAGCGGCCGTACATCTGGGACCTCGCTCCCGGGGTGAGCGCGGTGCGCCGCTGCCTGCAGACGGGCATGCGCGTTTTCCTCCTCGAGTGGCTGTCGGACAGCGCAGAGCTCGGTCTCGGTGACTACGCGGCGCGGCTGATCCTGGATTGTCTGGATGCCGCCGGCATCGGATCGGCGACGCTGATCGCGCATTCGCTGGGCGGAATTTTCGCCGCGATCTTTGCCGCGCTCCAGCCGCAGCGCGTTCGCGCCCTGGCGCTGCTCGCGACGCCGCTGCATCTGGGCGCAAGCGCCGCGATCCTCCACTCGATGGCGGGCGGCTTCGAGGCCGGCGATCTTCCGCCCCGGGTGCCGGGATCGTTTCTCAGCACGGCGAGCCTTGTCGCCTCGCCGCTGACGTTCGCTTGGGACCGGTGGCTCGACCTGTGGCGCAGCCTGCCGGCACCGGCGGCGTTGCGAAGCCATCTGCAGGTCGAGCGCTGGACGCTCGACGAGCGCCCGCTGCCGCGCCGCCTGCTGGGCGAGCTCGCCGCGCTGCTGGCGCCGGAAGACCTCCTCTTGCACGGCAGGCTGACCGTCGAGGGGCGCCGGGTGCTGCCGCGGGCGGTCACCGCGCCGCTGCTGTGCGTGCTCGATCCGCGCTGCCGCGTCGTCCCGCCGCAATCGGTGCTGCCGTTCTATGACGCGGTGGCGAG
>SCUF01000490.1 GCA_004298325.1 Betaproteobacteria bacterium
CCGCTGGGTGCCGTCGAAGGTGCGCATGAGCAGGCTGGGTTGGGCCGGGACCACTTTGTCCTTGCGCTTGGCGTTGTCGCCCGACTGGGCGATGGCCTCGACCTTTTCCGCAACCTTGGCAACCTGATCCACCGATTTCTTCACGCCCCGCAGCTTGTATTCCAGGTCCTGGATGATCTCGGGCGCCTTGTTGATCCATTCCGCGGCCGGTGCCGAAACCGAGCCCGCCGCGAACACCAGAGCAGCGACCAATGTGGCGACGACGACCGCAGCGCCTGCAGGTTCGGGCAGGTGCAGGCTCTTCAGGGCGCGTACCGCCGGCGACAGGATCAGGCTGAGCAATATCGCCAGCACGACCGGCAGCAGAAAGGCGCGCGCGAAATAGATCGTATAAAGGATCGCCAGAAGCGGCAGGACCGCAAACAGGCGGTCGATGGAGTCCTTCGCCAGGGCATGGCCCTTCCGTGGATCTTGACCGGATGCAGGCAGGGGCGAATTCGTCATGGCGCAAAGGACTGCGACACTCTAGCGCCGCCGCAGGGCACGTTGGCGTAGGACGGACCGCGCATCCCTGTAGGCGTTGGTCCGGCATGCGATCCCGGAAGCCGCGAACCGGCCCCGGATCACTCGTCAGGTCCCCGGGTCGTGTTCCCGTGCGGGAATTGTGATAGGAAGCGCACCATGACGATCCGCATTGGGCTTTGCCTGATCCTGTTCGCGCTGCCGACGGTGGCGCGCTCGGCGGAACCCGCCTGGATCGCTGATCCGCGCACCGGGTGCCGGGTGTGGAATGCGCGCCCGACTCCGGGCGAAGCGATGGCCTGGTCCGGACCGTGCGAGAAAGGGCTCGCCAACGGCAAGGGCGTGCTGCAATGGTTCAGGAACGGAAATCCGAATGGCCGTGAGGACGCCGAATACAGGGATGGCAAGCTGAATGGCCCGGGTGTGATCAGCCTCGTCAACGGCGACCGTATCGAAGGTGAATTCCAGGACGGCCGGCTGAACGGCCGCGGCGTTTACGCATTCGGCAACGGCAACCGCTACGAAGGGGATTTCCGGGACAACAAGCGGCACGGCCGGGGCGTGTTCAGGTACGTGAACGGCACCCGCTATGAAGGCGATTTCAAGGACGACAAGCCCGACGGCCGGGGCACCATCCACTTCGCCAACGGCGACCGCTACGAAGGCGAGATCTGGAACGACAGGCTGCACGGTAGGGGCGTATCCATCTTCGCCAACGGCGATCGATATGAAGGCGAATACCGCGACCACAAGAGAGCCGGCCGCGGCGTGTTCACGTTCGCCAGCGGCGATCGCTACGAAGGCGAATTCGACGACGACTGGCTGAACGGTGATGGGGTCATCGCGTTCGCCAACGGCGACCGCTACGAAGGCGAAGTGAGATACAACGCGCCGCACGGCCGGGGCCGCTACACCTCGCGTGACGGGTCCCAGCACACCGGATTCTGGCGAAACGGTTGTACCCGGCAAGGCCAAACGTGGTTGGCCGTAGGCGTCCCTGCAACGGTGTGCGGTACCGAGTGAGCGACTCCGGCCGGTTGAACCCGCCACCCTCTCAGGACATTCAAACGAATCTATTGATCAGGATGCAATCGTTATGTTCGCTATCGCACTGACTATCCCTGGACGGGCATCTAATATCTGACCGTATTGATTCAGGTGTAGCGTGCAGATCGCTAACGCCAGCAGGCGCAGGGCTAGCGATCATTGATCTGACGCGCCGCCCATTCAGGAGAATCGCAATGCCCAGAATGCTCATTGTTGCGCCACTTACGGCGCTTCTGCTCAGCGCGTGCGTATTGGTACCCGCGGATCACGGCCCTGGAATGGTTGTGGCGCCAGCACTGCCTCTGATCGTGGAACTGGGCGTAGAGCCCTATTATTATCAACATGGATACTATTATCACTACGACAATAACAACTGGCGCTACTCAAGTTCAAGATCTGGTCCTTGGGCGGATCTCCCCAGGAGTCACTACCCTAGAGAGACCAGGTTCAAAGGCCGCGCTGATAGGCGGGATGGAGACAGAGATCATGACCGCCGTGATCGGAGATAGTCTGAACCCTACCAGCCAGCCCGAGTCAGAGCGAAAATCAAAAAGGCCTAGCTTTCGCTAGGCCTCTGACTACAACAACGCCCGCGCGCCGAAGCCTTTCTCCCGCGGTACCTGGCGTTCCATCCTGCGCACGGGTTGACCTGGCGCAAAGGATTGCAAGATCAGTAGACCTGCGTCAATTTTCCGGGCCGCGGCAGGACGCGGCGAGATTGCTGCCGACTCCCCGAAGGCGTAGCGTGGCGCATCGAAATCGTCAATGCGTGGGCGATGAGTGATCGCTGGTACCGGTGGTATGACTTCGAGCGGGAGTCGCGTCCGCGTCACCACACTGCGTCCGATCGTTCGAACGAACCTGAACTGCTGGGTTACCTGGTCTGGGTTCTCCTCCTCGGTTTCCTGGTCGCCGCGGCAATACTCGGATGGCAGGTCTACAGCTACCTTCGGTTCGGTCGATGGCCGGCGCTTTCCACGATTGTGCTGTTGCAATGGCTGCAGATCGACTGGGCGCGTTCGCCGCGCGACTGGACCGGATTGCACGAATTGCTGGATGCCATACCGATGTCCGTGGTCGCATTTGTCGGGGGCATCGTCCCGATCGGCCTATGGCTGTGGTGGGACGAGCGCTCGAACGGAAAGCAGGCAACCGACTGGGGCGAGTAGCGCATGGCGTGGGATCGCCATGATCCCGAAGAGCGTCTCGCTTCGATCGGCAATTCCCAGGCTGCTGGCACGAGCTGCCTGAAGCGCGCGCTGAGGAGTCGCAACAGGCGACTTTCGCCACTTCAAATGGCGGCGAGCCGGTCGACCGTGTCCGGAATCTAGATCACGATCTCGCGTGCCGCGCCGCGGCGCGCGATCTCGTCCGCGAACAGCGCGCCGATGTCGTGCACCGTGTAGGCCTGGGTGGAACTCGCGTCCTTCCAGGAAAAACCAAGCGCGGCAAGGCGCCGCTCCATCTCGGCCACGACGCAGCGCACCTTTGCGCGCAGGCCCTCTGCCGAGGTGTCGCCGCGGCGCACGATGAAGTCGCGGTAGTTGGCATTGCCCTCCGGCACCTCGCTGCCGCCGGCGATGATGAAGCTGCCACGCGCACCGGATTTGGCCGGCACAGTGTAGCAGAAGGCGTACAGCGACGGTGTTGCCGGCGGCTCGAACGCCGGGCAGACATTGGTGCGCGCCACCGGGTTGACGCCGTCCCGGCAAGTGCCCCAGCGTTCAAGCGTGGCGGCGTAAAGCCGGTTGAATTCGAGGAAACCCTGCTCGCTGAACGGCGCAGGCGAGCGCAGCTCGCAGGCGCAGAAGGCGGCGGGCGGGCGGCCGGCGCCATCAAGGTGAGCCTCGACTGCGGCAAATCCGTCCGCAAGCGCCAGCGGCTCGGCGAGCCGCGCGCGCACGATCTCGAAGCCCGGCTCGGCAGCCACGCCGCCGGAGTACTGAAACACGGCCTTGATGAATCGATAACCGCCTTCGCGAAATACCGGCAGTTGCGCCATCGCGATGGCTCCTCGCAAGGTATCAGATCGTTCCGAGATAGGCTTCGTGGATTGCGGGATCGTCGCCCAGCGCGGATCAGCCCGAGCGCCTCGCTCACCTGGTCCTTTCGGGGTGCCGCTGTCATCGGTCATGCGCTTCGACCTGACACTCAGAAAGAAGGCGGGGCGCTGACCCAAATGGCTTCCACCTCGCGTTGGCTTTGGTTGCACCAGCGATGCGGCAACTCGCTGTGGAAACAGATGCAATCGCCGCTGGCCAGGTCGTGCCATACCCCGCCGACTTCGACCTTCAAATGCCCTTTCAGTACGATCACGCTGTCTTCGCCTTCATGCGAAAACGCCGGCCCGCTCTCCGCACCCGGTGCGGCGTGAAGCCACAGAATCGACGTACGCCGGCGCAAATCCGGACTCAACAGTTCGTAGCTGATGTTCGACGCCGGAAGCGTGATGCGCTTCCTCTCGCGACGCCGAACGATGCTGACCCGTGCCGCGCCTGCCGCACGGCCAACCTTGAACATCAATGCGCCGGCGGGCATGCCAAGTACGTCGGCAACGCGCTTGAGTGCGCTCACTGACGGTGTCAGCAAACTGCGTTCGACCTGGCTGAGAAAGCTTATGGAGAGTGCCGTCATGGACGCCAACCGCGTCAGCGTCAGTCCCTTCTGCTTGCGAACCCTCCGGATATCGGATCCGAGAGAAATCAGCTCTCGAGGATGTTCCTCCCCGGTTTTGAGCGTGTGATTGCTGCCGGATCGAATGGTTTTCGATGATTGCGTCATTGTTACGAGGCATCCCTGACTTGTCAGCTGGAGACAATATCCAAACCCGACGGCACATCCTCACGTGCCATGAAGATCCTTTCCACCGTCTGTCCGACCTTCAGATCTTCCGATCGGCCGCCAAGAACGATGCGACCCTCCCGAAGGATATAGGCGCGCTGACTGAGCGAAAGCGCCTCGGCGACGTTTTGTTCGATGAGCAGCACCGAGACGCCGTCTCGATTAATGGCGCGGATGGCTTTTGCCACCGCACTTCGCATGTGCGGCGACAGGCCAATGAACGGTTCGTCGATCAGCAGGAGACGGGGACTGCTCATCAAGCCTCGTGCAATGGCACACATCTGCTGCTCGCCGCCGGAGAGCGATCCGGCAATCTGCGTGCGACGTTCCTTCAGCAGCGGGAAAAGCGCATAGGCTTGTTCCAGCCCCTGGGCGATTGACTGTTTCCGGGCATGCGGACCACATCCGAGCATCAGGTTTTCAAGTACCGTCATGTCCGGAAACAACCGATGTCGCTCGAGGACGTGGGCAACGCCCATTCCGATCATCGCATGCGGAGGAAGCGCGTCAATTCGCCGACCCTCGAACAGAATCTCGCCGCTCCAGATCCGGATGAGTCCGGAGACGCTGTTCATCAACGTGCTTTTGCCGGAACCGTTGGGCCCCATCAACGCCACGATTTCGCCGGCATCGACGTGAATGGCGACTTCCCACAGGATCTGGAGGCCGTCGTATCCGGCCGAGACTTGGCGAACGTCAAGCATCTTCGCCGTCTTCCGTTCCGAGATACGCGTTCACCACCCTTCGATCCTGCGTGACCTTGGCGGGCTCTCCCTCCAGCACCTTCTCGCCAAGATTCATCGCGATCAAACGGCCGACAAAACGTTGAACCGCCGCCAGATTGTGTTCAATCAGTACAATCGTTACGCCCGCATCACGTATCGTCAGCAGAAGTGCGATCAACCCGTCGATTGCGGCGAAGTCCACCCCTCCAAAAGGCTCGTCGAGCAGCACGATCCTTGGCCGGGTGGCCAGCGCCCGGCCGATCTCAAGACGCTTTCTCTGTCCCGTACTGGCTCCCCGCGCGGGCGTATCCCAGTGCTGCGCGAGCCCGACCTGCTCCAGGCATCGAAAAGCGTGCTTGCGCGCACCCGCAAGGTTTTTCTGGCTTGCCAGCGACGCCACGACGACGTTATCCAGAAAAGTCATCGACGAGAAAGGGCGCGAGGTCTGGAACGTCTTTACCAGACCGCGGCGGGCGATGTCCTCGGGCATCCGGCCTGTAATGTCGGCCTCGTCGAGCAGCACCTCTCCGCTGTCCGGCCGTACGTACCCGGAGATGGCGCTGAACAGCGTCGACTTTCCGGCGCCGTTCGGGCCGATGATCCCCAGGATTTCGCCGCGCGCAACGTCAAAGCTGACCGCGTTGAGCGCCTTCAAGCCGCCGAACGCACAAGAAACCCCGCGCACCGAAAGCAGCGCGGTCATCGTCCCACGTCGGCAACGAGGTGAATGTCGATGTTCTCGCCTCCCTGACGCCATACGCGTTCGCCGATTTCCTTCAGCAGATCCCATTGCGATGGATCGATCTGCGCAAATACGTTGACCGGGGCGTCCCCTCTCCATTCCCTGACGATCTCGGGGCCGTAAAACATTCCTATTGCCTCGAACCCCGTTTGTTCATAGGCGTCGGCCCATTCGTAAAAATAGATGACATCGCCCAGGCTCGCTCGGATGCTCTGACGCTCTCGCGGGGGCTTCTTGGCCAGGTTGACCGGAATAAAGATCTCACGCCCCGACCAACGCGCCTGAAATACCTTGGCCTCCATCGGCAGTGCATTCGAAATGCACTCCATCGTTCGCCTCGCCTCGGCCGCAAGCTTCGCCCTGAGCCTGCCGCCCCGTTCGAATCGGAATTCAAGCTGCATCGGTTGTCGTCCCTCTTGAGTTATCGCCGCACACGCTTGCTCAGCCTGACACGTACGCGCGTCGTTCACGCCTTGCGCGGAACAGGCCGGCCAGCCCGTCAGGCCTGTAGACCGAAATCAGCATGATCAGGAATCCATAGATCAGCAGATCCACGTTTCGCCCGGTCCCGGAAAACAGCACGCGCGAATACTCGGAAATCGGGACCAAAACAATCGCACCCAGCATTGGCCCGGCCACGGTTCCCGCACCGCCCAGTATCGGTATCAGCGCAATGACCACGGAGAAGGAAAGCGCGAGTACGCTGAAGGGGTCGATGAACAAGACGTACTGTGCAAAGAATACACCTCCGACTCCCACGATGCCGGCACTCAGCGCCATTGCGAGGAGTTTGTACAATGCCGGTGAAAATCCGAGGCTCCTTGCGGCTTCCTCATCGTCTCGCAACGCCCGCAGAATGTAGCCGAAGCGGGAACGCTCCAACCACCAGACAAGTGCGGTGACCGCGGCGAGCATCCCGAGCGCGATGTAATAGTAGGGAACTTTATTCCTGTGGAACTGTAGGTTCAGCAGCCCCTGCTCCTGCACCGGCAGTTGCAGCCCCATCGCGCCCCCCACCCAGTCCCATGCTGCGAAGAGCTGGAAAGCGGATTCGGCGACGACCAGGGTTGCGATGACGAAGTAGTGACCTTTCAGGCGGAAACAGGGAATACCGACCAGCACGCCCGCAGCCGCGGCTGCCGCACCTCCCGCCGCCATACCGAACCAGGGATTCAACCCCAGCTTGAGCGACAGCATTGTTGAGGTGTAGGCCCCCAAACCGAAGAACAGTCCGTGGCCCACCGAGATCTGGCCCGCATATCCGCCCAGAATGTTCCAGCCGTGACCCAGCATCGCATACAGAAAAATGACGACCATCATGCGCAATTCGAAGGGCCGGTCGGACAGTGCCATGGGCAGGACCAGCAATATCCCGAGCAACGCGGCCACAGCCAGCGGCTTCAAAACGCTTTTTTCAGAGTGACCCAAGTTCTTGCCGGATCAGAGACGGCCGAAAAGCCCGCGTGGACGAACCAGAACGACGATCAGATAGAGCAGATAGACCGGCACGAACTTCAGCTGGGAGCTGATGAAGAACCCGGCCAGAACCTGCAGCAGCCCGATGATCACGCCTGCCACCAGCGCACCGTGAATCGAGCCAAAGCCGCCCAGCGCCACTGCAACGTACGCAATGAGGACGAAGATCGCGCCAACGCGGGGAAACACCGGGTAGAAATTCGACAGCAACGAGCCCGCGATCCCAACGCAGGCCGCGCCAATCCCCCACGCAAGCGCATACATGCGGTCGACATTGATGCCCAGAGTCGAGGCGGCCTGGCGGTCCTGCGATGCGGCCCGCAGCGAGCGGCCGGTCGCGGTTCGAAACACCAGCCAATAGAGCACCCCGGTCGCTGTCGAAGCTCCCACCACCGCCGCAAGCTGAGGTGCCGGCAATATCAAGGACCCCACCTCGAGCACCCCGGACAAGAGGCCGCCTCGCACCGCAAAATAATCCGCTCCCATGATGAATTGCGCAGCCGCCTGCAAGAACACCATCAAGCCGAACGTCGCAAAGATCTGTGAGTTCATGCTCCCCTGCATCACGCGCCGTACGAGCAGGTAGTACACGAGCAAGCCGAAGACGAACATCAGTGCGGCTACAAACGGCAACGTGACGATGGGATCCGCGCCCCAGGTCGCGAAGGCGAGATAGCTCGCGTACATGCTGAGCATCAGAAACTCGCCGTGGGCGAAATTCACCACGTTCATGACGCCGTAAATCAGCGTCAGCCCGATTGCAATCAGGGCGAAGATGAACCCCATCCCGATTCCGCTCAAGAGCAGTTGAACCAGCAGATCCCCCGACATGCGCGTTGCCGCCGCGGCCGACCTGTTGCCGTTGGTTTTGGAATCGAGCCGTCAACGCCCGGCGGGCCGGGGCCAGACCAGCTTCGCGGCCGCCTGATCAAACGGCCAGACCATGCGCGGAGCGCCGTCAAGAGTCTGAACGAAGATGCCGCGCGTCAGATCGTTCTGGCCGGTCTGATCGAAGCGTATTCCGGTCCAGGGCATGATCAGCTTGTCCGGAGCAAGATTGGTGGCTGCCAACGCATCCCGGATCTTCTTCGGATCCGCCGAACCTGCGCGATTGATCGCATCGGCAAGGGTCATCATTGCCGAAAATGCGCGTGCGGGAGTTCCATCCATGTCCTTTCCGAAACGATCCCGATAGAGCTTCGCCACCTGCGCTACGACGCGGTTCTTCGACGCAAGATCGCGCGACCAATGTTCGCGAATCAGATAAAAATTCGCGTCGGGGCCGAGTGCCTGACGAAATGCGCTCGAGCCGAAGGCCGCCCCAATGGCCATCACGCCACGAGGGCTGAACTTGTATTGCTTGTACGTGCGAGCGAAAAGAATTGCCTCAGCGTCATAGGAGGCATGGAAAACCACATCCGGCTTTGCGGCGATCAGACGTTGCACTTCGCTGGTCACGTCGGCTGTCCCCTGCTGGTAGCTGATGTCTGCAACCAGCTTGAAATCGGAAAATTCAGGCAGATAGCCTTCGACCGACTTCGCAAACTCCTGCCCCCAGAGCGTATTCTCATGGACAACCGCAATCGTCCTGACCTGGTCCTTCGAGCCCTTGTTCAACTCGCGCAGGAACGTGAAAAAGTCCCTCGCCTGGGTGCGGGAACTGGGCGTGGTCCGAAAAAACCACTTGAACCCGCGCTCGGTAAGGGTGCTCGCCTCGGACTCGCCCGAGATGTAAGGCACACCCATGCGTTCCGCCACCTGGCTGGACGTTGCCGCAACGGAACTGTGGAATGCCCCAATCAGGGCGACCGCTTTTTGTTGAACGATCAAGCGCTCGGCTTCGGCCGCTCCCGTTTCGGGAGACCCCTGGTGGTCGGCGATCAGCAGCGTGATTTTCGCGTTGCCAAGCGCCGGCAGGCCTTCGGTCGCGGCGAACGGAACGCCAAGGTCGGGATACTTGTTGTTGATGATGTCGACCGCGAGGCGGATTGCGTTGACCGTATCCTCTCCGGATTTTGCCACCTGACCGGAGAGCGGATACAGCGCGCCAACGCGGACCTCGTCGGCCGAATGTGCCAGCCCGAACCAAAATACCGAGCAGAACAATACGACGAAGCGACCTGCTGGATTACCGGTAAACATGACTCACCTCCTCCAAGATTATTGACCGTGGCCGTCGCACCGACTTTCGCTCGCAAGCAAGCGCAGGCAACGTTCATCGTCGGTTCGCCTGATCGCTGAACTCTAACTCATATAAGCACCGCCATTGATGTTGAGGGTCTGGCCGGTGATAAAGCTGGATTCATCGCTGGCAAGAAAGACGGCCGCGGCCGATACCTCGTCCGGACGCCCGAACCTGGCAAGCGGAGTGATCGAGATGAGGCGCCGGCGCAACTCTTCGGGCCATCCTAAGGTCATGTCGGTGTCAATATCGGCCGGCGACAGGCAATTCACCCGGATGCCCAGCGGCGCAAAGTGGCGCGCGAGCGAACGCGTCAGACCGATCAGCCCCGCCTTGGACGCAGCGTAGGCGGGTCCCATCGCGATGCCGCCGATCTGGCCTGCGATCGACCCGAGATTCACGATGCTTCCGCCCGTAGCGCGGTCGCGCATCACACCCGCAGCGGCACGTGAACAAAAAAACATCGAGCGCAAGTTGACGGCGAACACGTCATCCCAGTCCTTCACGTCCGTCTTCCACGGATCAACCGGGCCCGCGATGCCTGCGTTATTGACGAGGATATCCAGCCCGCCGAACGTTTGCACGGCAGCCTGCGCCAGCCGTTCGGCTGAATCCGTATCGCGCAGATCGGCTGTCAACCCGATCCACGGCCCGCGTTCGCCGAGTGTTGATTCCGCAGCTCTGACCGACGCCTCAGTGCGGCCGACCACGGCAACGCGTGCACCTTCTGACAGACAGGCAGCAGCGATTGCCAAGCCGATACCACGCGTGCCGCCGGTGACTATCGCTACTTTGCCGGCCAGACGCGGCATGGACGGATCAGGCATCGACCACAGGGTTCTGAAGCACACCCACGGTCTCCACCTCTACGCGGAGCACGTCGCCTTGCTTGAGAAATATCTTCCGGAATCCCCCGACGCCATAAGGCGTGCCCGTCGAAATGATATCCCCCGGACGCAATGTCAGCCGCGCCGACAGGAACTCGATGAGATCGAACACGGAGAACACCATCAGCGAAGTATCGCTGTCCTGCATGAGGTCGGCATTCAGCCACGTCTTCAGCTTGAGTCGATGCATGTCGCCGGCCGCCTGCACCGAGACGATGCCTGGGCCCACGGGCGTCGACCGGTCCAAAGCCTTCGAGGAAATCCAGTCGACGATGCGATTCTTGCCCAGTTGTACCCACTGCAGGTCGCGGGCGGTCACGTCGTTCACGATGGTCAGGCCGGCGACGTGCTTCGGCGCGTCGAGCTTCGAAACGCGGGTCGCCGCGCGACCGATCACGACGGCAAGCTCGCCTTCATAATCCATCTGCTTGGAGATCGGGGGGAGGCGGATCGGCTCGCCCGGACCCACCAGCGCGGTGGTCGGCTTCATGAAGATAACGGGTATCTCGGGCACGTCGAGGCCGGCCTCTTCGGCATGCTTCCTGTAGTTGGCCCCCACGAGATACACGCCAGCCCCATCATCGACCGGCGCACCGACATGCACCTTGTTGCGGGGCAAACTCGGCAGCGAAGCAAGATCCAACGATGTCTCGTTCCATCCGTCGGGATACGCCTCGAAGAACTGGCGGATGGTCATGAAGCGCGAGCTGAGATCGCAGACGTTGTCGCCGGTCTCGATGCCGAGCCTGAATGCGCCCCCTGCCTGACTGCTAAATCTTATCAGCTTCACGTTTGTCCTCGTCGACCAAATGGAGAATCCGGAACCTGGTCTTAGCCGTACGCCACTCGCATGACGGGAGGCGGTGTACCCTCGAGCGCGACACGCACATCAATCAGCCCTCCGCATTTTCCGCAACAGAGCTGCCGCATTTTGAACCGCCGCAGGTCATAGTCTTCGCCCCGGACGGGGCCGGCAGCCCAGAGCGGGGTTTCGACCTCCAGCAGATGGTCGAGCAGGTTGTCACCGGGCTTGCAATGTACCTGTCCGCAGTGACCGCAAGTGACGACATCCTTATCGAAGTCCAGCATGAGGACGTCCCCATAGCGATGCCGCCCATGGCCCGAAAAACTCAGCTCGCCGCCGGATACATCGGGGCGCGTGCCGCGATCCCGGCGCTCGCGGCGAAGCTCGCCGCGGCGCGCCTGCGTCGCCGCCGCATCAATCCTTAGGCCCTGGTCCAAGCTGACGCCATAGATATCGCGGGCGACCGCGACGGACACCACGCCGCGCGCCAGATCCTCTGCCACCGTGTTCGGGTCCCGCAGCAATGGATCGCCATAGCCGCCACCGGCCTGCCAGCTGTGATACCAGACGTCGCCTAATCCCATCGGCGTACGGACGTGCTTGCAGCAAAGTATTTCCCGTGTTCCCTGAATCTCATCGAGAGCCGCGGGCAGGCGCTCGCCTGCGGACAACCGGCGTTGCAGATCGGTATTGACCACGCGTGCAACCCGAATCGCTGCTCCGGGCATCCCTCCCGCCAGACCGATCGCATTCGGCATTTCCGCACCGGTGCCGGCGAACAATCCCTCCAGAAAGTCACCTGGGGCATCGTACATGGTGTACGCGAGTTCGCCCGAGCGGCCTCCACGATAGCGGCCTGGCCCGCCCGAATCCTGCAGATGTCGCCGGAACAGATACAGTACCGGGTACTCGGCTTCCTGGTCCTCGATATTGGGCATGTTCGGCGTGGTGTTGAAGACAATTCCCGCCGTGTCGACACCGTCACCATAGGTCCGCGCACCGCCGCCGCCGCCGAAATGGCTCATCTCCGTCGCCGCAAACGGGAAGCCGTGCTGGCTGGTTCCGGCGAAGATCGGCGCCATCGATGTTCCGGACCAGACGGCCATGGCTTGGTCGCGGTATTTCTCGCTCGAAAGCAGAAGGTGGGACAGGCAGCGCCAGGACGCATCGATGGTTACGATCACCGCGGAGATGGTTGCCATCGCGCACGGCGCCGGGTAGGAACAGTTGTTGACCGTTCCTGCCTCCGTCGTGATTTCGATGCAGTCGCGTACGCCGCGATTCCATGGAATGTCCCAGCACAGGTTGATATAGACCGACGAGAGAACCGCCGCCTGCAGACCCGAGTAGGTCGAATTGATCAGGCCGCGGGCATTGGCACTGGTGCCGGCAAAATCGAACGACAGGTGATCCCCCGTCTTGCGCAGCGTGCAGACGACCTGGTAGATCCTGGATTCATGGCCGTCGTGATCGATGTACTGAATTTCCCGCCATGTTCCGTCGGGAAGTTCGCGCAAGCGCTGCTGCAGTTTTTCACGGGCGTAGGTGATCGAGCCTTGCATGACCGCCTTGACCGTCTCGACACCCCAATGCTCGACCAGTTCCAGAATGCGCAGGCGTCCAGTGTTCAGGGCCGCGATTTGCCCTTTGACGTCCAGACCCACGAGCGGATCGCGAACCTGGTTCATGATCCAGCCCAGGACGTCTTCCCTGACCCGCCCGGCCTCTACCAGCTTGACCGGCGGCATGCGCAGCCCTTCCTGATGCACGTCGACTGCCTTGATCGAAAACCCGCCGGGGTCCATTCCACCCGTATCGAGTTGGTGGCCGGAGGCACCGATCCATCCCACCAGTTCGGCGCCGGAATATATCGGCGCCACAGTGGCGAAATCGGGATGATGGATTGCGCCGAGATAAGGATCGTTGCAGATGAAGATATCGCCATCGCCGATGCCGACGGAATCCGCGCAAAGTCGCCTGGTGCTGTCGACGATCAGCGGCAGGACGTTGCCCTGCGTCACGATGTAGGGACCCACCGCAACCAGCGCGCCATCCGGGTTCATGATTGCAGTCGCCGCGTCATTCCCGGTGATCAGCACATTGGACCCCGAGCAGCGCATGTACTGGATGCCCATCTCCTCAGTAATGCTCAACAGCCGGTGATTGAGCACCTCGAACTTGGCGGGGTCCACCTGGAACGCGTTCCGATCATTCATGGCTTCGCGTTCCGGCCCTGGTCAAGATGTGGGTATGGCGGTATTCGTCAATCCTCGCGCTCTGCCCGTCCAGGACCACGATCGTCGTCCCGGGGTGTTCGATGACCGCCGGACCGACGAACTGCGTGCCTGTCGGTAGCCGGGGGCCGTCGTAGACCGGTGTCGAGACCATCCTGTTGCTCCTCGGGCAGTAGGTGTCGCGGAAACCGGAGGGCTTCGGGTTGCCGCCCGGAACCCCTTTTTCCTCGGCGACCTTGCTGACCAGCCCCACGGCATCGACACCGTAGTTGACGAGTTCGATACCGGCGTTTCTGAGCCCCGCACCCTTTCCAAACAGCCGCTCGTACTCCGCTTCAAATGTACGCGCGATCTGATCCACACCTGCTGCGTCGATGCGTGACGGCGTGGCCACCCGCACATGGTGGACCTGGCGCCGGTAACGCGCTTCGACCCAGCGCTGGAACTGGCGTCGTTCCAGCGGAACGTCCGCTTCCCCGAGGTTGCGGTGGCCGGTCGTTTCCATGCTGGCGTAGATGCTCTCGAGGCGCTCAGGCGCAACCGGGAGCACCAGCGGGTCGGAGTACTGAAGGCTGAAGCGGATGTCGGACAGGGCCGCACCGTAGGCCGAATGTACCGTTGCAAGGAATGGGACGATGATTTCCTTCACCCCGATGTCGCTGCCGTAGGATGCGGCGTGGACGGGCCCGGACCCACCATAGGCCATCATCACGAAGTCGCGCGGGTCACGACCGCGCTCCAAGGTCGACTTGCGAATGAGGTCCGCCATCTGGCTGTCGATCACTTGCCGGATACCTGCCGCGGCAGCCAAGACATCTCCACCAAGGAGTGGGTCGGCGATGCGGCGCCGGATCGCCTGCACTGCCTGATCCGGATGCAGCTTCATACGTCCCCCGAGAAACCGGTCCGGCGCGATGTAGCCGAGTACCACGTCTGCGTCTGTGACGGTAGGCTCTTGGCCGCCGAGCCCGTAGCACGCCGGACCGGGCTGCGCGGCCGCACTTTGAGGTCCGACCCGCAGACGCCCGCCATCAGTCCATGCGATCGACCCTCCGCCGGCTCCTATCGACGCGAGATCCACCATGGGCAGGCGCAGTTGATACTGGTTAAGCACCGTTTCCCTGCTGTAACCCCAACGGCCGTTTTCCACGATCGCGACCTTGAAGGTCGTTCCTCCGACATCCGTCGCGATGACGTTGGGAACGCCGAGCGCCTGCGCGATATGTGCGGCCCCGACAACCCCCGCCGCAGGGCCGGATTCGATGGTGAAAATCGGCACGGTCTGACTCGCTGTCGCTACTCCGCCATTGGCCTGCACGATCAGGAATTTTCGGTTCAGGCCCGCATCGACCAGTGTGGTCTCGAGCCGCCGTATGTAGTTCTCGATGACCGGCCCGACATAGGCGTTGAAAAGCGTGGTCGCACTGCGTTCGTATTCGCCCAGCACCGGCGCCACCTCGGAAGAAATGGACAGGTACACCCCCGGCAGCGACTCGCACAGGATGTCGCGGACGCGCTGTTCATGCGCCGCGTTCTTGTGCGAGAACAGCAAACCGACGGCCACTGCCTGATAGCCGCCTTCGCGAATCCGCGCTGCGGCCAACCGGACCGAGTCCTCGTCCAACGGCGTGACGATTCTTCCGCTGTAGTCCATCCGCTCGACGACTTCGAAAATATCCCGTTCATCCGCCAACAGCCGCGGTTTCTGCGTCATCCGGTAGTGGTGGCGTTCGAACACGCTGAGCCCGGCGACACGACCGGTCGCACGCATGATCGTCAGCGTGTCGCCGAAGCCGCGAGTCGCAATGACTGCAGTCTTCGCACCCGTGAATGCAAAGACTGCATTGCTCGATTGTGTCGTCGCGTGCACCATCCGGTCCGTGTCGCCAAGGAGTCGGGACAGCGGAATACCCACGCCCTGCGCGGCATCCTCCAATCCGCTCATCACCCCGAGCTGCAGATCCTCGGGCGTCGACGGCGTCTTGCCGACGTATGCACGCCCGTTCCGGTCGTCGACGACGACGACATCCGTGAAGGTCCCGCCTATATCCACCGCAACCGTATACACGTTCTCGGGTTCCTATCCATCCATCACGCTTGCGTTTTTCAGTGTTTTCAGTATAACTGCGGCCTAGCGTGAGTCAAGCGGAGGTCTTACGGCGTTCTTGGGCCGAATGGACCTCCACACGTTCCTTCTTCTTGCGAGACGAACATGCCAAGATCCGTCGTCGCCACCGATGCCCTGATGCAGCCGATCGCGCAGTTTTCTTTCGGCCTGCGGGCGGGAGATCTGATCTACATCGGCGCGACCGCGGGCACGGACGCTGCCCGTCGCCTTTCAGGTTCGACGCCCGGACTGGTGGACACGGGCGCCCAAGCCCGCAGAATGTTTTCCAACTTGGACCTTTCGCTCAAGCTTCTCGGAGGGAGGCTCGAAGATGTCGTGCGCCTGAAGAGCTATCTCGCCGACTGGCGCGACCTGCCCGGCTATCGGAAGGCAACCGCCGAATACCTTCAGTCCCGTGTCTGGTGCCGCTCGACGCTCGGCACGCCCGGCTTTCCTTTACCTCAGGCCGCAGTGGAGGCCGAAATGCTTGCGGTGGTCGGAAGGAAACCTGGCCCACCGGTGCCATTCGTCAACGGCGACGCGCCGCTGCTGTCGCCGGCGAGCAGTGTCATGGCGGGAGAACAGCACTACTGCACCGCATACCCGATTGATTCGGGCGGCAACGTCGCTGCCGGAGATATCGCGTTGCAGGCGGAATTGGCGCTACGCAACCTCGCGCAGACCCTGCAAGCCTCCGGGCTGAGCTTGAGCGAAATCGTGATGCTGAACGTGACCCTTTCGGACATCCGCCTTCATCAGGATTTCGACAAGATGTTCCAACGCTGCTTCGACGCGCCCTACCCCGCGCGCTCCATCCAGACAGCTTCGCTTGAGCACCCCGCCATGTTGCTCCAGATAGAATCCACTGCAATCAAAGGAGGGGGACGTCCTGTTATGGGCCGCGGTCAGCCCCAAAGCCTCGCCACGGCCTCGCCAGGAATGCTTGCCGGGGACTGCCTGCATATGAGCGGACAAATCGGCATGCTGCCCGATGATACCTTTGCCAGCGGCGTGCAAGCCCAGACTGAGGCGGCTTGGGCGCGGATCCACGCGATCCTTGACGAGGCCGGCATGCAACCGGACGATGTCATTCACACAACCAATTACCTGACAGATTGGCGCCATTACGCCGACTTCAACGCGGGCTTCGCTACCGGCGTTTCGCCGCCCTATCCGCCTCGGGCAACTGTGCTCGCCGGATTGGTGGATCCGCGGGCGTTGATTCAGATCGAGGCCCTGGCCAACAGGAATGGACGCAATGCCGCCGTCATCGGGTTCCGGTCCCGCTAGAAGTCTGGACATGGAGCGATCGGCGCGGTGCGGAATATTCCTTTGCGCATGAAGGCAACCAATGCAAGCGCTCGGTATTCCGCCGCCGGCATCCTCCGCTGGGGCGTGTCGAACTCCCTGGAAATCTGTGCCGCGGCAATGCTGGTGATGATTTGCGTCATCGTCTTCGCCGGCGTTTTCTTCCGCTATTTCCTGCACATCGGGCTCGGTTGGACGGAAGAACTCTCGCGATACCTGCAGATCTGGATGACATTTGTCGGAGCGACAGTTGCGGTAAAGCGCTGGTCACACTTTCAGCTCACCATCGTCAATCAGTGGATCCCGGCTGCCGCTCATACGTTGACGCGGGTCTTCGGCATCCTGGTGGTGATGTCCCTGGCAGGAATACTGATCAAGAACGGCATTGATATCACACGGGTGAGCTGGAATCAGACCTCTCCGATCATGAGCTGGAATTTCGGTTATCTGTACATCGTGGTTCCCATCAGCGGGGTGCTGATGGAAATGTTCGCGGTTCGGCATCTGCTGGCCGCTCTGAAGGGCGCACCGCCTCCCCCGGGGATCGGTCACGGGGACATGACGTCTCGTCCTGCGTCCGCCGACGGTGGACTCCCAAGCAGGGCGGAATGACGATGGTCGTTGCAGTCATGATTCTGAGTTTTCTGATCATGATCGGCCTTACGGCGCCGGTTGCGTTCGCCATAGGGATCTCGGCAGCGATCGGGCTGCTGATGTCGGATGCCGCGCCGCTGCTGGTAGTCCCGCAGAGAATTTTCGCGGGCGCCGATTCCTTTGTATTGCTTGCGATTCCGCTCTTCGTTCTTGCCGGCGCGCTGATGGAGACCGGAGGCATCTCGGCCCGCCTCGTAACCCTTGCACGCGCGTTGATCGGTCACGTCCGGGGTGGCCTCGGAATGGTGGTGGTGGTGGCCGAGATGCTTTTCTCTGGAATATCCGGATCCACAGTCGCCGACGTCTCGGCAATCGGCTCGCTGATGGTGCCTTCTCTTGTACGCGCCGGATTCAAACCCGCCCGCGCGGTCGCGATCGTATCGGCCGCCTCGGCAATGGGAATCCTGATTCCCCCGTGCCTGCTGATGGTCATCATCGCCCAGATCGTCGGTCTGTCGGTGGGAGCGCTGTTCCTTGCGGGTTTCGTCCCTGCCGCCGTGCTCGCCCTTGCGATCATGGGGCTCATATATGCGCAAGCTGTCCGTGACCGCATTCCGGGCGAAGCGCGCGCCAACCTGAAACAGGTGATCCGGGCGCTGAGGGACGCGCTGATCCCGCTGATGATGCCGGTCATTATCTTCGGCGCGATACTCGGCGGCATAGCCGATCCGACCGAGGCCGCCGTCCTGGCGGTCTTCTACGCGTTCATCGTCGGGGTGTTTGTCTACAAGGAAATCTCCTGGAGCCAGGTACCGAAAATCCTTGTCGACAGTGCCGTGACCAGCGGGATCGTAATTTTCATGGTCGGCGCCTCGTCGAGTTTCTCCTGGATTCTGGCAGTCGAGCAGATTCCCGCACAGCTGGCCAGCGTGATGCTGGCGATTTCCAGCCAGCCCTGGGTGTTCTTCGTCATCTGCACCCTGATCTTCGTCGTCCTTGGGGCCATACTCGAAGGGCTGCCGGCCGTCATCATATGCCTTCCGATTTTCCTGCCCATCGCCCTCAAGCTCGGCATCGACCCGCTGCATTTCTCGATTGTGGTTGTGGCTGCGATCGGACTCGGTCTGTTTCTTCCGCCGGTCGGCGTCGGGCTCTATATCGCATGCACGTTTGCGAATCTGCGGGTGGATCAAACGATCAAGGCGATGCTGCCCTACATCGCGGTGCTGTTCGCCGGGATTCTTGTTGTAATTGCCATCCCGTGGCTTACCCTTGTCATTCCCCATGCCGTCTACAATCGATAGTTGAAACCCAAGGAGAAATCATGTCGAGATTCCCTCGCAGCACGATCGATCGCCGGCGCTTCTTGCAGCTCGCCATCGGCGGCGCCGGTTCGCTCGCTACCGCCCCCATCGTCGGATCTTTCGGTTCCGCGGTTGCGGCCGAACCGCCCGCTCGCGCCAAGCTTGCGAAAAAGCTGACGCTGAAATTTGCGACGATTGTTGCGGAAAGTTTTCCATATGTCGACGGCGCACGGCGATGGAAGCAGCTGGTCGAGGAACGGACCTCCGGCACGGTCGAAATTCAGGTCTTTCATACCGCCCAGTTGGGGGATGAAAGAACCATCAATGAGGGCATACTCGCGGGCTCGATCCATGCCGGTGTGGGTGCCGGTGCGTGGGCCGGCTACGTGCCCGCATACAATGTCGTCGAGCTGCCGTTTCTGATCCGGGATCTGAAGCACATGTACAGCCTCGCCGATGGTCCGCTTGGCGAGAAGCTCGCGCAGCAAGCCGAATCGAAGGGTTTCAAGGTGCTCGCCTACTATAGTGCGGGTGACCAGCACTTTCAGACGCGCAACAAGCCCGTGCGCAGCCTGAGCGACATGAAGGGGCTGAAAATCCGCGTGATTGAGAACCGCGCCCTCGTGGATGGTTTCAGGGCTTTCGGCGCCGTACCCACCCCGCTGCCCTACCCGCAGATCTACACAGCGCTGCAGCAGGGGACGGTCGACGGCTCCGCGAATGACATTCTGTCGGTCACCACGCTGAAGATGTACGAGGTCGCCAAGTACTTCACGATGTCCAGCTACGTGGCAGAGCCCCGCCCGGTGATCATGTCTGCGTCATTCCTGAATGGCCTTCCTTCCGATATTCAGAAGGTACTGCTGGAAGCCGCGCGCGAATCCGCCGTGTACGAGCGCAAGGTTTTCGAAGACAAGATGGCGGGCGCCTTTCAGGAGGCGCGGAAGAACGGCATGACGTTCCTTGAGCTCAGCGACCGCGAAAAGTGGGTGGACGCGGTCCGTCCGGTCTGGGATGAATTCGGCAAGACGACACCGGGTGCCGCGGAACTCATCCAGATCATCCAGCGGACAAAGTAACCCGATCGGGCCGCGCGGACTGAAAGCCAGAGCAGCACTTCGCGCGGCGCGCTGCCCATCGCCGGAACGATCCGTTGATCGCCGATGGCCGCGTCCAATCCGAAGCGCTCGCCGGTGAACTGGCGCTGAAACGATGCCCTCAGCTGGTGGGCCCGTACAGTCTCCGCTCGTCCGGCACGCCCTTGAGCGCGTGCGGACCGAGATCCTCGAAACGGATACCCGATCCAACGACCAGATCCTTCACCGTGGAAGTAACGAGCACCTGGCCGGGTTCTGCCGCCGATGCCACGCGCGCCCCAAGATGCACGGCTATGCCGCTGTACTTGTCGCCCGGCACCTTGCATTCCCCGGTGTGCATGCCCACACGCAGCTGCAGGCCCAGCGGCCGCACCGCTTCGATCACGATGCAGAATCATCGTCGGCACGCGCTGCGGATAGGTCGCGGCAAACGTCATCGCCATCGGCCCGCCATCCCAAACACCGAAGATCACGGCGCGCTCCCAGCCGGCCGCGTCGATCACTGCGCGCACGTCATCCATGCGCTCCTCGAGCGTGGACGGGTTCGCGACGGGGTCCGAAAGTCCCGTCCCGCGCCTGCCGAGAAGAATCACCCGTGCAAACTGCGCCAGCTTGTCCGCGAATACCGCGAACTCCCTCAGGGTCCAGAGATTCCCGACATTCGACGGAGAGGGAATGCGTCGCGCTTGCTCCGCAGCTTGACGCCGGCGCTTTCTGTTAATGGGCGTCTTCTGTCCCTTCAAATGGCGGCGAGCCGTTCGACGGTGTCCGGAAACCGCTTCACCAGATTGATGAGCAAGGCTGCCCGAGCGTTGGGCTTTGCGCGCCCCTGCTCCCAGTGCTCCAGTGTGCGGACGTTAGTGCGAAGGTAGCCCGCAAAAAGCGCCCTCGACAGCTTCATGTGCTGTCGAACGCGGACCAGTTCCCGAGCCGTAACTTCCGGCGCCGGCCTGAATTCAACCGCGTGAGTGTGCAAGGTGCGCTTGCCCTGACGAGCTTCGGCCGGGGAGGCGAGACGGTGACCATGCACGGGGCTGCAGCCACCAACACGCTCGGACTGACGACCCAGGTGTCTTCCCGGGGCAACTGAGCTGCCTCAGTCCGCAGCGTACGCGGCTATGTCAGGAGCGGCAGGCCACTCAGTCCAGTGGACTCCGGCTGGCCGGTCATGAGGTTCGCGTTCTGCACTGCCTGCGCTGCGGCCCCCTTGCCGAGGTTGTCAATCGCGCCGAATGCGATGACCAATCCGGTTCGCCGATTGATGCCATAGGAAAGGAACGCGAGATTCGAGCCGGTGGCCCAGGCGGTGTGCGCGCTGCGCCCGTTTTCGACCGACACAACTTTGACGAACGTTTCGCCGTCATAGCAGGCGCGTGCAGCATCGTGGAGGCGTGCCATCTGCATCGCACCGCGTGGACGGGCATAGCAAGTCGCAAGTATCCCGCGCGACATCGGCACGAGGTGGGCCGTGAAGGCCACCGTGGCCTTGCGCCCGGCGACCTGCTCGAGCGCCCGCTCCATCTCCGGGACGTGCGGATGCGACTCGAGGCCGTAGGCAAATACGTCCTCATTCGTTTCCACATAGCCGTAGTCGCTGCCGCCGCCGCGACCGGTCCCGGTGATGCCGCTTTTCGCGTCGATCACGATGTTCTCCAGCTCAATGAGACCCTCCTTCACGAGGGGCGCAAGCGCGAGCAGGGCAGCTGCCGGGTAGCAGCCGGGATTGGCGAGCCGCGTTGTGCGTGCGATCTTGGCGCGCTGGCCCGGTAGTTCCGTGAGTCCATAGGTCCAGCCTTTGAGGAAACGGTGGTCGCCCCCCACGTCGACAATCTTCATCGACTTGGGCAGGCGAGCAAGCAGCTCGCGCGACATGCCAGTGGGCAGCGACGCGAAAAGCAGATCGAGTTCTCCCACCCGTTCCGGCGCAAATCGCTGGATGACCAGCGCGCCCTCGGGCCTTCCAGCAAGTGCCGGGAAACGCTGTGCAAGCGCCTGTCCGGCGGTGCTTTCGCCGCCCGCAAAGACAATCTCGAAGCCTGGATGCTCCACGCAAAGGCGCAGCAGCTCGCTTCCCCCGTAACCGCTCACGCCGACAATGCCGATCCGCATGATCGAATCCCATATTGGAAGGCGGATTCGGTACCGACCATTGGGTGGGGCCTGATTGTCATGAGCCGGTACGGCGCTCAGGCAATGCTGCAACCGGTTTGGGGCGGGGTGCGGTACACTCAAGACAGGATAAATGTTATTGCAAGGCAAGAACGGGCGTAAATTCGCTTGACGCGACGCATCAAACCTTGAGGAGAAATTAAAGAATGAATCCTAATAAGGCACTTTGGGAAAAAGGCGATTTCACCCGCATTTCCGCAACCATGAGAGAGAGCGGGGAGGCACTCGTCAACGGGTTCGGAATCAAACAGGGGCTCAGGGTCTTGGACCTCGGGTGCGGCGATGGAACGACTGCAATACCTGCGGCGAAACTCGGCGCGGACGTTCTGGGTGTCGATATTGCGTCAAACCTTGTCGAGGCAGGAAACGGGCGGGTAGCGGAGCACGGCCTTACGAACTGCAAATTTCAAGAAGGGGACGCATCGAATTTGCGCGAATTGAAAGACCATAGTTTCGATCTCGTCGTGAGCATTTTTGGAGCGATGTTCGCGCCAAAGCCGTTTGATGTCGCCAGGGAAATGGTGCGCGTCACGAGGCCCGGCGGTCGGATCGTGATGGGCAACTGGATTCCAAACGATCCGACGTTGGTAGCGCAAATCCTGAAAATCAGCGCATCGTTCACACCGCCACCGCCCGAAGGCTTCGTTAGCCCCGTGACTTGGGGAATCGAGAACAACGTGATCGAGCGATTCGCGGGTGCCGGGGTTCCGAAAGAGAAAATCTCATGCGTCAAAGACACCTATACCTTTCAGTATCCCGGAGCACCGGCAGGGTTTGTTGATACCTTCAGAAAATACTATGGGCCGACGATGAATGCCTTCGATGCTGCGGAAAAGAACGGGCGAGCCGGTGATCTGCAAAAGGAATTGGAGGTGCTTTTCGAAAGTCAGAACAAGAGCCCAAACAAGAATGCGACATGCATTCCGGCGACTTTCTTGCGCGTAACCGTCGCACTTAATTAGACGCCAATGGGTCACGCGGCCGCATGTGTACAAGTCATTTGGCGTTGGGGACGAGCAACCTAAACCAAGGAGGGTGTATATGAATTCGGTCAGGATTTCGGCAGTCGGTCTGGCTTTGGGAATAGCAGGGTTCATGGCAGCCCCGGTATCGGCCGAGGACTATACGGCTGTGATGCAGCGCGACATCAAGTGGCAAGACGCTCCGTCCATCGGCCCGGGTGCCAAGACCGCTCTCATCGACGGCGATCCCAAGTCGTCCGGACCATTCGTGATGCGTCTCAAGCTCCCGGCGAAGACAACAATTAAACTGCATACCCACCCGGCTAATGAAAACGTCACGGTCCTGTCGGGCACTCTGTACTTTGCAGCAAGCGACAAGTTCGATCCCAAATTGGCCAAGGCATTTGGCCCCGGTAGCTATTTTTCGATCGGGCAGGGTAAGCCGATGTTCGCCTACTCGAAGGGCAGCGAGGTGACTCTCCAACTTCACGGAAATGGACCCTGGGGGATAACGTACTTGGAGTCGAAGGACGGTCCGGCAAAGAAGAAATAGAGCGCGACGCGGCACGAAGGGCGGAGGGGGCCGTGTCCGCCCCACCGCCCTCCTTAGGCTCCAACCAGCAATCTGGGACCTATAAGCTGAAGTAGTGGATGGCGCTCCGGAAAGGCGACGCGGGAGAGGGAGTGCGTCGCGCTTGCTGCGCAGCTTGACGCCGGCGCTTTCTGTTAATGGGCGTCTTCCGTCCCATCAGATGGCGGCGAGCCTTTCGACGGTGTCCGGAAACCGCTTCACCAGATTGATGAGCAGGGCTGCCCGAGCATTGGGTTTCCCGCGCCCCTGCTCCCAGTTCTCCAACGTGCGGATATTCGTGCGAAGGTAGCCCGCAAAAAGCGCCCTCGAAAGCTTCAGGCGCTTCCGGACGCGGACCAGTTCCCGAGCCGTAACTTCCGGCGCCGGCTTGAATTCAACAGCGTGAGTGCGCAAGGTGCGCTTGCCCTGACGAGCCTCGGCGAGGGCCGTCATGCCTTCGCTCAACTCTGCGAACAGATCACGCTTGGGCGCACGCTTGGACGTCATCAGTGCCTTCATATCAATCTCCTCGTTTCCAGTTCCATCTTGAGCATCACCTTCAATGCCTTGCGCTGTTTGGGAGTCAGATCGGCCAATTCGTCCTTGTCGTATAGCGTGTACAGCCAGAATTGCATGCCGGCGCTCCACCAGTAGTAGATCACCCGGATGCCGCCGCGCTTGCCGTTGCCTGAAGGTCCGGGAGGATCGAATGAGCCCTACGCGCGGAATCATGGCGGCATTGCTCCTGGTCCATGCGCTGTCAGTCGCAGCGCAGGCGCCTACGCGGATCGCCCGCCTCCTGGCAAGCGGCGCGTCAGCGGCTTGCGATTCCGCCTTCAAGGACGCCATGCGCGAACACGGCCTGATCGAGGGAAAACAATACGTGTTGGACACGCGCGATGCCGAAGGCTATTACGACCGATTCCCCGCACTGACGCAGGAGGAAGTTGCAATATCACCGGTGCGTTTCGTGCGACATATGTCACAGTCATGACTACGAAATCTGAAATCTTGTAGTTGTTCCGCTACAAACCCACTGCCTGTAGGGTTTTCCGCTGCACACACACCTGGAATTGGCAGGTTACATTAATGTTTTATTGCCAGGCAGATTTCTGCGAGATGGCCGGTCTCACGACAAGTACGAGTTGCAGACGACGCGCCGTAGCAAGACTGGGTGCCGCAATTTCTTTTGCAGCGCTGGCGAGCGTCGCTTCGTCAGTTCTCGCTCAACAGGCGAAGCTCGCCGAGCTTGCCGATCTCAGCATTGAGGAGCTGGCCAACCTCGAGATCACCTCGGTGTCTCGCCGGGCCGAGCGGCTTGCCGATGCGGCGGCGTCAATATTCGTCGTCACTGGCGACGATATCCGCCACTCCGGCGTCACCAGCCTCCCGGAGGCGCTGCGGCTCGCGCCAAATCTGCAGGTCGCGCGAGTCGATGCCCGGCAGTACGCGATCAGCGCGCGGGGCTTCAACGGTACCGTCGCAAACAAGCTCCTCGTGCGGCTGGACGGCCGCACGGTGTACACGCCGCTCTTCTCTGGCGTGTTCTGGGACGCGCAGGATGTCTTCATCGAAGATGTGGAACGCATAGAGGTCATCAGCGGCCCGGGCGCGACGCTATGGGGCGCCAATGCCGTAAACGGCGTCATCAATGTCAGCACGCGGCCCGCCTCGGAGACGAAAGGAATGCTGGCCTTTGCCGGCATCGGCAATCGCGAAAGCGCAATCGGAGCGCGCTACGGAACCGACCTTGGCGACGGTGCCTTGCGTGTCTATGGCAAGGCCTTCAACCGCGACAATACGTTCCGTGCAAATGGCGCCGACGTTCCGGATGGCTGGCACAACGGCCAGGCGGGATTCCGCGCCGACTGGGGCACACCCGCCAGCGGCTTTACGCTGCAGGGCGATGCGTACCGGGGCACGATCGATCAGCTTGCGCCCGGCGACGTGCGCATTTCGGGCGGCAATCTCCTCGCGCGGTGGTCGAGGCAGCTCGCCGCCGGCGACCGCCTGCAAGTGCAGGCCTACTTCGACCACACGGACCGCGAAATCCCCGGCTCGTTCGCCGAGCGTCTCGACACCTTCGACGTCGAGTTCCAGCACGCGTTCCAGGCCGCAGAACGCCATTTCGTAACCTGGGGCGGCGGCCATCGCCATTCGCGCGACCATGTGAGCAACACCCCCGTGCTCGCATTCCTTCCGGCGGACCCTGCGCTGCGGTGGACCAATCTCTTCGTCCAGGACGAGATCGAGCTGGGCGACCGGCTGCGCTTCACCGCCGGAGCCAAGATCGAGAGCAACCCGTATACCGGATGGGAGCTTCTGCCGTCGGCCCGGCTCACCTGGAAGCCCGACGTGAAGCGCATGGTCTGGGGAGCGGTGTCGCGCGCCGTGCGCGCGCCAGCGCGCCTCGACCGCGAGTTGTTCGTGCCCGGCCAGCCACCCTTCGTCCTCGCAGGAGGGCCGGATTTCCGCTCCGAGATCTCCAATGTGTTCGAGCTCGGCTACCGCGCCCAGCCATCGGCGCGCATCTCCTACTCGCTCACTGCTTTCCATAGCGTGCACGACCACCTGCGCACGCTCGAGCCGATCGGCGGCGGGGCATTCATTATTGGCAACAAGATGGAGGGCAATACGAACGGACTGGAGACCTGGGGTAGCTTCCAGGCCGCGGAGAACTGGCGGCTGGGCGCGGGCGCGCTGTTTCTCGACCAGGACCTGCGTTTCAAGCCTGGCAGCGGCGATGTCAATTTGGCCAGCGCCGGCAACGATCCAAAGCGCCAGTTCTCGCTGCGCTCGTCTCTCGATCTGCGCGGTAATCAGGAATTCGACCTCATGCTGCGCTACGTCAGCCGGTTGCCGAATCCCGCCGTTCCCTCCTACACCGCGCTCGACGTGCGCTACGCATTGCGACTGCGGAAGAATCTGGAGCTTTCGGTGACTGCCCAGAACCTGCTTGAGCGCCGCCACCCCGAATTCGGCGCCGCGGCGACGCGCAGCGAGATCGAGCGCGGCCTGTTCTTCAAGCTCAAGCATTCGCTATGAAACGGCTGTTGCTCGCTGCTGCGCTGCTCACGGCCGCCTCAGTGCTCGCCCAGGCGGACGGCGCCGCGGAGACCCAGATCAAGGCGGCTTTCCTCTACAAGTTCGGTGGCTTCGTGGAATGGCCGATGCGTGCCTTTCAGCGGCCCGACAGTCCCTTCATGATCGGGGTCCTCGGCGCCGACGCCGTGGCAGCCGATCTCGAGCTGGTCGTCGCGGGACGCACCGTGCAGGGGCGACCGATCGCAGTGCGCAAGCTCAAGCGGGGAGAACCCTTCGCCAGCCTGCACGTCCTGTTCGTCGGCCATGCCGAGTCCGCGCGCATGGCCGAAATTCTGGTCGCGGCGAAGGGCCAGCCGCTACTCATTGTGACCGAGTCCGAGGACGCCCTGTCGCACGGGAGCATGATCAATTTCGTCGCTGTCGGGGACAAGGTGCGCTTCGATGTCGCGCTGCCGCAGGCGGAGCGTGGACAGCTCAGGATCAGCGCCCGGCTCCTGGCGGTCGCCCGCAAGGTGATCTCGGGTTAGCGATGACGCCCCTCGCCTCCCGGTCGGTCCAGCAGAAGCTTCTCGGCGTGGTCCTCCTCGCAACGGTCGCCGCGCTGCTGGTCGCCATCGTCGCGATGGTCGGCTATGACCTCAGGCTTTACCACAAGAGCTGGATCGCGGACCTGACGACGCAGGCCGAGCTGCTCGGCCGTACCAGCGGCCCGGCGCTGGCATTCGACGACGCGCGCGTGGCGCAGGAGAACCTCGATCTGCTGCGCTACCGGCCCAAGGTGCGCGCCGCGGCGATCTACAACGCGAAGGGAAGGCTTTTCGCCAGCTTCGTGAATGAGGGCGGCGGGGAGTTTCCCAGGCTCCCCGAGGCGGACGGCGTGCGCATCGAGGGGGACGACCTTGTCGTTTTCAAGCGGATCATCAATGACCGCGAGATTCTCGGCACCGTGTACCTGCGGGCCGCCTATGAACTTTACGAGAGGCTCGCCGGCTATCTCGGGATTGCGGCGCTGGTGATGGCCGCAGCGCTGGCTGTCGCCTATCTCCTCTCGAGGCAGCTGCAAAGGGTGGTGACGCGGCCGCTGCTGGCGATCGCCGACGTCGCACGGGAGGTCACCGAGAAGCGCAACTACTCGCTGCGCGCCCGGAAACTCAGCCAGGACGAGATCGGGCTCCTGGCCGAAAGCTTCAACACCATGCTGGCCGAGATCGAGCGGGCGACGCTCGAGCTGGAGGCGTCGAACCGAGAATCCGCCCGCGAGGTCGCGGAACGCCGCCGCGCCGAGGATGAGATCCTGCGTTTGAACGCGGAGTTGGAGAAGCGCGTCGGCGAACGCACGGCGCAGCTCGAATACACCAACGGCGAGCTCGAGGCGTTCTGCTATTCGGTGTCGCACGATCTGCGTGCGCCGCTGCGCGCGATCGACGGCTTCAGCCTCGCGCTGGTGGAGGATTTCCCGAAGGACTTGTCCGAGGAGGCGCAGCGCTATCTCGCGCGCATCCGCACGGCGACCCAGCGCATGGCTCAACTGATCGAGGACCTGCTGAACCTATCCCGCGTCTCGCGCGGCAGCCTCGCCCAGCAGGACGTGGATGTAGGCGACGTGGCGAAGCAGGTGGTGAACGAGCTGCGTCATGGCGACCCCGGGCGCAAGATCGAGATCTCCATCTGGGACGGCATGCATGCGCATGCCGATGCGAGGCTGCTGCGCGCCGCGCTCGAGAATCTGATCGGCAATGCCTGGAAATTCACCTCGAAGAGCGAACATGCGCGCATCGAGGTCGGGGCGCTGCGCGACGGCGGCCGCACCACCTTTTTTGTCCGCGATAACGGTGCCGGTTTCGATATGGCCTATTCGAGCAAGCTGTTCGGCGCTTTCCAGCGGCTGCATTCGATGAACGAGTATCAGGGCACGGGCATCGGCCTCGCGACGGTGCAGCGGATCGTCCACCGGCACGGCGGACGCATCTGGGCCGACGCGAAGCCTGACAAGGGGGCAGTGTTCTTTTTCACGCTGGAGTCCGGCGAGGCTAAACCGGACGCGCCGCGCGCGGCGGAGGTGGCAGCATGATGAACGATCTGCCGGTGAATGTCCTGTTCGTCGAGGACGCGGAGGCCGACGTCGAGCTTGCGGTGCGTGCACTCAAGCGCGACGGATTGGAGGTGTCATGGCGCCGGGTCGAGTCGGAAGGCATGATGAAGGACGCAATCGAGCGCCTCAAGCCCGATGCGATCCTGTCCGATTTCTCGATGCCTCAGTTCGACGGCCTGCACGCGCTGCGTCTGGCGCGGGACTTGGCGCCCGATGTTCCGTTCATCTTCCTGTCGGGAACGATCGGCGAGGAGCGCGCGATCGAGGCGATTCGGCTGGGAGCGACGGATTACGTTCTCAAGGACAACATGCGGCGGTTGAGCACCGCGGTCAAGCGCGCGCTCGCCGAAGCGCTCGACCGCGAGCGGGTGCGCAAGGCCGAGGAGGAGCGCGCGCGCCTGGTGGAGATCCTGGAGGCGACAAGCGACTACGTGGGAATGTCAGACCCGGAAGACCGGATCATCTACGCGAACGCGGCATGGCGCCGCCTCGCCGGGGTCGGCCCCAGCGACCTGAGCGGCCGAAAGCTGATTGACCTCCATCCCCCCGCGGCCAAGGCGTTGATCAGCAGCCAGGCGCTGCCCGCGACCCTGCAACAGGGCATCTGGAACGGTGAATCCGCGGTGCTCGCCGCGGACGGCACGCAGATACCGGTGTCCCAGGTCATGATCGGACACCGGGACGCCGAGGGCCGGCTGCGCTTTCGCTCGACCATCGCGCGCGACATCCGCGAC
>SCUF01000405.1 GCA_004298325.1 Betaproteobacteria bacterium
CTGGGTGCGGACAATGGGCTCGCGTGCGCGAGCAGCAACAATCGCCGCTGCAATCTGTTTAGCAAACCGTTCTTCGCCATAGTCCCTGATCGCCTCCCCGATTTCCGTTTGTGTCGCTGCCGCCAGCCACTGCGCGGCGGACAGGCCGCGCGTCGGATCCATGCGCATGTCGAGCGGCCCGTCGGCGCGGAACGAGAAGCCGCGCGCCGGCGTCTCGAGCTGCGGCGAGGACACCCCGAGGTCCGCCAGCACGCCGTGCACCAGCGGCAGCCGCGCCGCGTCGAGCACGCGCGCCAGCTCCGAGAACGGCGCGTGCACGATGCAAAAGCGCGGATCGGCAAGCGCCTGCGCCGCGGCGATCGCCTCCGGGTCGCGATCCAGGGCGATGAGCCGCCCCGCTGGACCAAGCGCTGCGAGGATTGCGCGGCTGTGGCCGCCACGCCCGAAGGTGAGGTCCACATAAACGCCGTCGGCCCGCACGGCGAGCGCCGCGACTGCTTCCGCCGCGAGGACCGCGCGATGACCGGTGGTGCGACCGCTCATCGCCCGCACCCCCCGTCACAGCGAGAAACCCTCCATCCCCGGCGGCGGCGTGCCGCCGCCGGCGAGCGCGCCGGAAAGCTTGGCGCTCCAGACCCCGGAATCCCACAGCTCGAAATAGCGGCCCTGCCCGACCATCATCACTTCGCGCTCGAGCTTGGCGTGCATGCGCAGCGCGGGCGACACCAGGACCCGTCCCGAGCCGTCGGGCTGCACATGTTCCTCGAAGCCGAGCAGCAGGCGCTTCCACCAGCTCGCCTGGGCATGGAAGCTTGGAAAAGTTTCGATCCTGGCGCGCACCGGCTCCCAGTCGGCTTCGGCGTAGACGAGCGCGCAGCCATCGGGATGCGCTGTGAGTACCAGCGGTTTGCGCGCGGCGACCAGGGCCTCGCGGTGCCGGGTGGGAATAGCCAGCCGGCCCTTCGCATCGAGCGTAATAACCGCCGCGCCGTGGAACGCCCCGCCCATCCCTGCCCTCCGCGTTGTTCCCTTGTTTTTCTCCGGGGAATAACCCCGAAATTAACCACTTTTTTCTACCTTTCGCCACTTTATGCGAAAAGAACTCGGAGGGTCAAGCAAATCGCGGCTTTTTTCCTAAGTTCTACAAGGACTTAGACGAGGATTTTGCTTTAAAACAACAAGTCAAAAACAGCCTAATAATCATTGAATTGGAGAAGACAGTCAAAGTTGCGTCTTAGAAGAGCATCGAAACAAGTGATTTGTTAGCAATCACTAACAAATAGTGCGCGTTCGGGCCGCAAATTTCGGCGTGCTAGATTCGCCCGCCGATGCGTCGCCCCCTGGAAGTCATCCGCGCCTACCCACCGCATGGCGGCACGCTCCACGGCCTGCTGGCGAGCCGCATCGCGGCGAATCCCGATCGTCCGTACCTGAGCTTCGGCGGCGAAACGCTGTCCTATGCGCAGTTCGCGCAGAACGTTGCTGCCAGCGCGCGCGGACTCGCGGCGCGCGGCATTGCGCGCGGCGACCGTGTCGGCGTGATGGCGACGAATAGCGCGCGCTACGTGGTGCTGTTTTTCGCGCTGGCGCGCCTGGGCGCCATCATGGTGCCGGTCAATCCGGAGTTCGGCGCGCGCGAGGCCGGCTACATGCTGCAGCACGCCGGCGTGCGCGCTGTGGCGACCATCCCTTCAGCGCTCGATGCGGCGCGCGCGGCGACCCGGCCGGTCGTGCCGGCGCCATGGATTTTCCGGCTCGAGGAGGATCTCGATGAAATCGCGCGCGAGCACGGCACGCTGCCGTCGAAACCGTCCGGCGATTGCACCTGCCTCATCCTCTACACCTCGGGCACGACCGGATTTCCCAAAGGCGTGATGCACAGCCAGCGCAACTTCGTCATGGCGGGCGAGGGCTTTGTCGCGCGGATGTGGCTGCAGCCGGATGATTGCCTGCTGTGCATCCTGCCGCTGTTCCACATCAATGCGCTGTTCTATTCGCTCGCCGGCGCCCTTGCCGCGGGCGCGAGACTCGCGTTGACGCCGAAATTCTCCGCCTCCACGTTCTGGCGCACCGCGGCCGAGAGCGGCGCGACGCAGGTCAACATCATCGCCGCGATCGGCAACATCCTCGCGCGCCGGCCGCGCAGCGAGTTCGACCCGCGCCACCGCCTGCGCGCGGTCTACGGCGCGCCGATTTCGCCCGAACTGGAGCGCGTGTTCCGCGAGGATTTCCATGTCCCCGTGGTGATCGAGGGCTACGGCATGACCGAGATCCCCGGCGCGGCGAACAATCCCTTCGACGGCGAGAAGCGGGCCAACAGCATGGGCAAGGCGGCGGTGCACCCGGACCCGGACGTGAAATTCTCCGAGCTGCGGCTCGCGGACGACGCGGGGCACGACGTGGCAGCGGGCGGGATCGGCGAGATCCGCGTCAGGACTCCCATCCTGATGCAGGGCTATTACCGCGATCCGGCGCAGACTGCCGCCGCGATCGAGGAAGGTTGGTTCAAGACGGGGGACTTGGCGCGGCGCGACGCCGACGGCTACTACTACTTCGTCGCGCGCAAGAACGACATCATCCGCCGCCGCGGCGAGAACATCTCGGGCGCCGAGATCGACCGCGTCGTCGGCGACCATCCCGCGGTGCTGCTGTGCGCGGCGATCCCCGTGCCTTCGGATCTGGGCGAGGACGAGATCCTGGCGGCGGTCGTGAAGAAACCCGGGGCGGAAGTTTCAGCGCAGGACATCGCCGTCTGGTGCCGCGCGCGGCTCGCGGCGATCAAGGTGCCGCGTTACGTGGCGTTCGCGCAGTCACTGCCGCTCACCGCGACGCAGCGGGTGCAGAAGTTCCAGCTCCGCCAGGACGCTTCACTGCGCTCGCGCGCGATCGACCTCGGGGCCTGACAGCAGCTCGATTCGCCGTTTGACGCGGCGGGCTGCGTCCGCATCGCCGGCCGCTTCCGCGCGCTTCGCCTGCACGCCTAGCCATGCCAGCAGCGGCCTGCGCCAGCCCTGCGCCGAGGCGATATCCACGGCAGCGGCGATTGCCGCAGGCGTGGACTGGCCTGAACGGAATTGCACTCCGGCAGCAACCAGCCGCGCGAGCGGATCCTCGCCCGCGGCGCGCTCGTGCCGGCCGGCGAGGTATTCCGCGTACGCCAGCTCCTGCGGCCCCGCATCGGCGCGCCAGCGCTCGAATCCCGGGCAATCGTCGATCTCGAGACTCGCCACGCGCGCCGCGCAGCGAACCAGTTCCGCCCGGGCGAGCAGGTCGCCGCGCCCGGTGCGCGCGATCTCGGACTTCGCGCGCGCGAACTCCAGATCCGCGAGACGCGTGTCGCCTGCCAGGTAATGGCGCTCGAAGGCAGCGAGCGCGCTCTGCGCGTTGAGCTGCCAGTCGGGCGGCGGCGGCGCGCCGGCGCAGCCAACGAGGACGAATGCCGCAAGACAGGACCTGACCCCGATGCGTCTCACGGCAGCCGGATCTCCGTGTTGCGTTCGAACGGCCATTTGCGGTTAATCTCGTCGATGAGCCCGGACACCTTGCGCAGGCTCGCCTCGACCTCGGCGCGCAGCGCCGCGAGGTCGGTGCTCGCCGCCTTGACGTTGCCGCTCGCGGCCTGTGCATCGGCGAGAATCGCGTCGACTTTCTTCAGGCTCTCGCGCACGTCGCCGAGGATCGCGTTGGCCTGCGCCGCAGCACGCTGCGTCTCGTCCACCACGCCGCCCTGCCCGAAGACGCGCTGGTCGGTTTTTGCCACCACCGCGTCGAGCTTCGCCGAGACGGCGCCGAGCGAGGCCAGCAGCGCGTTGGCGCGGTCGATCGAAGCGAGCACCTTCTTCGCGTTGTCCTCGCTGCCCAGCACGCCGCCGAGCACCCCTTGCTTGCCCGCCATGCGCTCGGTGAGCACGCGCAGGTTGGCGAGGTTCGTCTGCACGCCGCCGCCCGTCCCGGTGAGCTGCTCGATGTTCTCCAGGATGGTGCGCATCGTCGCCACCAGGCGCGGAATCTCCTCGCTGGTGTCGCCGCGCAGGACTTGCCGCACCGCGTCGTCTTCGAGCGGCGCGTCCTGCAGATCGCCGCTGTAGGCGCGGATGCGGGCGCCGCCGACGAGGCCGCGCTCGAGCGTGAAGACGCTCGAGCGGCGCAGCCACTTCGCGTCCCGCCTCGGCACGTCGATCTCGATGCGCGCCTTGCCGTCCTCGGCGAGCGCGATGCGCCTCACCGTGCCCACGGGAAAGCCCGAAAAAGTGAGGTCCATGCCGACGCTCACGCCTTCGGCGTTGTCGGCGATGAGCGTCAGGCGCTGGGTCGCCTCGAAGCCGCCGCGCGCGTACAGCACGTAGACGACGAACGCCACCGCCACCGCGATGGTGAACGCGAGCAGCATCCCGACCCTGAAGCCGAGGTCCCGGGGAAGGGGCGTGACGCCCGGTTCGCGCTCGGCCATCAGATGTACCTCGCGGCCAATGATACGACCTCGATCAGGCCGAGGACGAAGAACAGCCGCACCATGCCGCCGAGGACCGCGACCGGCGCCGATTTCACCTTCGCGGTCGCCTCGAGGCCCGCGGCGATCGGCACCACCGCCACCGCCGCGCCGAAGAGCAGGCACTTGAGCGCGAAGCCGAGCAGGGTCGGCACGCCGAACACCTTGCCGACGACGTGCGTGAACTCGGCGAATCCCCAGGGCGAGAGGCCGTACGTCGACAGGTAGGCGATGACGATGGCGAGCGCGCCCGAGAGCACCGTGAGCGTCACCACCGAGAGCGCCGCGGCGGCGACGCGCGGCACGAATTCGAGCGCCAGCGGATCGTCGCCCGCGCGCTCGAGCGCCTCGAGCTCGCCCGAGATGTGCATCAGCGCCACTTCGGTGGCGATCGCCGAGCCCGAGCGCAGGGCGACGAAGAGCGCGGTGAGGAACGGGATCAGCTCGAGGACGAGGCCGCGCAGCACGAGATCGAGCGCGTAGTCGGCGATGCCGTACTCGCGCGAGGCCGCGATCACGACGCGGATCACGGTCGCCTCGAGGAGCGCGGAGAAGAGCAGAAAGAGCGGCAGGACCTGCCAGGCCGTGAAGTAGACCTGCTTCACGGTGACCGCGCGCGTCGCGGGCGTGTAGCTCGCGCGCGAGGCGGCCGCGGCGAGCGCATAGCCTGCGAAATGCAGCACGCGCCGCCAGCTCTGCAGCCAGCCCGCAAGCGCGGCTCTGGGGGCATCGACCATGGTGCGGGAAGTGTAAATTAGAATGCGCCGGAGAGATCGGAGCGAACATGCCGCGCAAGAAACCCGAGGAGCTGCGCAGTCACCGCTGGTACGGCGCCAAGGACCTGCGTTCGTTCGGCCACCGCTCGCGCACCGCGCAGATGGGCTACGACCGCTCGGAGTACGCGGGCAAGCCCGTCATCGCGATCGTCAACACCTGGTCCGACATCAATCCCTGCCATACGCATTTCCGCAACCGCGCCGAGGAAGTGAAGCGTGGCGTGTGGCAGGCGGGCGGCTTCCCGGTCGAGATGCCGGCGATGTCGCTCGCCGAGCCGATGCAGAAACCGACCACCATGCTCTATCGCAATTTCCTCGCCATGGAGACGGAGGAATTGCTGCGCTCCTACCCCGTGGACGGCTGCGTGCTGATGGGCGGCTGCGACAAGACCACGCCAGCGCTCGTCATGGGCGCGACCAGCATGAACCTGCCGGCGGTCTACCTGCCGGCGGGGCCGATGCTCAAAGGCCGCTGGCGCGAGACGACGCTCGGTTCGGGGTCGGATGCGTGGAAGTACTGGGACGAGCTGCGCGCCGGCCGCATCGGCGAGCGCGACTGGCAGGAGATCGAGGACGGCATCGCGCGCTCGGCCGGCACCTGCATGACGATGGGCACGGCGGCGACGATGATGGCGATCGCGGAGGCTTTGGGGCTGACGCTGCCCGGCGCGTCGTCGATCCCCGCGCCCGATTCCAACCACTCGAAGCTCGCTGCGCTCACTGGCAAGCGCATCGTCGACATGGTGTGGGAGGACCTGAAGCCTCGCGATCTTCTTACGACGGAGTCGTTCGACAACGCGATCGTCACGCTGATGGCGATGGGCGGATCGACCAACGCGCTCATCCACCTCGTCGCCATGGCGGGACGCGCGGGCTTGAAGCTGCCGCTCGAGCGTTTCAACGAGTTCTCGGCGAAGACGCCGCTGCTGGCGAACGTGCGGCCTTCGGGAGAGAAGTATTTGATGGAGGACTTCTACTACGCGGGCGGTCTGCGCGCGCTGCTCGCGGAGCTGAAGGATCTGCTGCGGCTCGATGCGAAGACCGTGAACGGGCGGACGCTCGGCGAAAACCTCGCGGGAGCGCGGATCTTCGAGCCGGACGTGATTCGCAAGCGCTCGAACCCGTTGAAGGCGTCCGGCGGCCTCGTCGTGCTGCGAGGTTCGCTCGCGCCGAACGGCGCGGTGATCAAGGCGGCGGCCGCGAGTCCGCAGTTGCTCAAGCACACCGGCCGCGCAGTGGTGTTCGAGGACTACAACGACATGGCGGCACGGATCGACCGCGACGATCTCGAGGTCGATGCGGGAAGCGTGCTCGTGCTGCGCAATTCCGGACCGCTGGGGGGGCCGGGAATGCCCGAGTGGGGCATGCTGCCGGTGCCGAAAAGACTGCTGAAGCAGGGCGTGAAGGACATGGTGAGGCTGTCGGACGCGCGCATGAGCGGCACGAGCTACGGCACCTGCGTGCTGCACGTCGCGCCGGAGTCCTTCGTCGGCGGGCCGCTGGCGCTGGTGAAGAATGGCGATCCGATCGAGCTGGACGTCGAGCGGCGGGTGATCGATCTCAAGGTGCCGGAGGCGGAGATGGAGAAGCGGCGCGCCGCGTGGACGCCGCCGCCGAAGAAATACGAGCGCGGCTACGGCGCGATCTTCTCGAAGCACATCAAGCAGGCCGACGAAGGGTGCGACTTCGATTTCCTGGAAGGCACCGCGCCGACGGCGGAGCCGGAGATTCACTAGTACAAACAGGAAGGCGCGGCGCGCACGGTGGCCGCCGTCACGCAGTCAGCCAGTGAACTACGGGTTTTGCCAGGAACTCCCCGAGCGCGATGCCGTCCCCGCCGACGAGCACCCGGCGCGCGCCTTTGAACGACGCGGCGAACGCGTCCATGCCCGCGAGCGATTCGCGTCGGCGGCCGCTCTTCACCTCGATCGCCGTCACCGTGCGCCCAGTGCGCACGACGAAATCCACTTCGCGGTTCCTCTCGCGCCAGTAGTACAGCTCGCACTCGCCCGCCGCCGCTGCGTTCGCGAGATGCGCGCCTGCAGCCGACTCGACGAGCCGTCCCCAGAACGGCTGGTCGGCCTTCGCCTCCTTCAGGCTCAGCTTCGATTGCACAGTCATCAGCGCCGTATTCAACACCTGGAGCTTCGGCATCGAGCCGCGGCTCCGCGCGGCGCTGCCCGCGTACTTCTGCAGCCCCAGGATCATCCCGGCGCCGGCGAGGAGATCAACGTAGTGAGCGAGCGTCGTCGTGTTGCCCGCGTCCTGGAGCTGCCCGAGCATTTTCGTGTAGGAGAGCGTCTGCCCCGAGTAGCGGCAGCCGAGATCGAACAGCCGCCGCAAGAGCGCCGGCTTATCGACGCGCGTAAGCAACAGCACGTCGCGCGAGATCGTGGTTTCGATGAGCGAATCCGCCACGTATCGCGCCCATCGCTCCGGCTCCGTGATGAGCCCCGCCGCGCCCGGGTAGCCGCCGTAGAAGAGGTACTCCTCCAGAGAAAACCCGAACGCCTCGCGCATCTCCGCGTACGACCAGTGCGGCAGGCGCAGCACCTCGAACCGCCCCGCGAGGCTCTCGCTGAGGCCGCGCTGGATCAGGAGCGGCGCCGAGCCGAGAACGACGACCTTGAGCCGATGCCCGGCCCGCGTGTCTTCGTCCCAGAGGCGCTTGACGGTTTCCGACCAGCCCGGGACCTTCTGGATCTCGTCCAGCACCAGCACCGCGCCCCGGCGGCGATCCTCGCCGGCCCCGATCCGCGCCGCGTTCCACTGTTCGTCGATCCAGCCGCGATCGCGCAAAGCGGGTTCGTCCGCGCTCGTGTAGCGGACCGGAGCGCCGAGCGATTCGGCAACGCCGCGCACGAGCGTGGTCTTCCCGCTCTGGCGCGGGCCCGTGATGACCTGAATGAAGCGGCGCGGTTCGGCCAGGCGCTTGCGCAGCAGTCGCGCGTGCGGGCGGACGAAGGCAGCCATTTCTACATTTTACTCAAGATACAGAGTATTTTTACTCAACGTCCAGAGTAATCTGGCAAGCCCTTGTTTATCCGATCATTTCCGCGCTTCTTCCGCTAACGTAACCGCCGTCAGCGGGCATCAGGCCCTCAAAGTGCAGGTCGGGATCGAACTCGCGCTCCATCTCGCGCACGAAGCGGTCCTCGTGCCACTCATTGACGCGGTCCTCGATGAAGCGCCCGGTGGTTCTCCTCCACGAGCGACGGCACCGAGCGCAGGATCTGATCGTCGAGCCAGCCGCGCAGCTCCGCGTCCTCGTCGATGCGGCGGCCCGGCGAGGCGGTGAGCGCCGCCGGAACGTGGCCACCGGCCTGGCGTACTTCGGATGCGCGTCTTTACCCGCCGGCTGCGAGTTTCTCGATGACTTCGCGCTCGACCTTCAGCTGCGCCCCCGCCGCAATAATCTCGTCCCAGGTGAACGGATCCACCGGAATCCCCTCCTTCGTCCGCTTCGCCTTCCACTCGCGCTCGGGCTCGCCGGCGATCCGCACCTTGTCGTAGCCGGGCGCGGGTGGGCATTGCCGCAACCAATCCAGATAAGCGCGAGTCTCGCGCTCGAAACTCTCGCGCGTGCCGAGCCGCGCCGGATCCACCAGCAAGACGAACATGCCGTTATAGACGCGCATGCGCGAATGGTCCTCGTAGTGCCAGGTGCCGCCGCCGGAAAGCGCGCCGCCGAGCAGCTCGCAGACGACCGAAAGGCCATAACCCTTGTACGCCCCCGTGGTGAGCAACGCGCCCCAGGGCGGCACGACGACGTAGCGCGGGTCGTTGGTGGGATTGCCGTGATCATCAATCAGCAGCCCGTCGGCCACCTTTTCGCCCTTGTTGTGCGCCACGCGCATCTTGCCCTGCGCGACCGCGCTCGTCGCCATGTCGAGGAGGAACGGCGGCTCGCCCGGCAGCGGAATGCCCACGGTGACCGGATTGGTGCCGAAGCGCGCGTCCGCCCCCGCGTACGGCGCCACGCGCGCGTGCGAGATCACGTTGACGAAGTGAATCGAAATCAGTCCCTCGGCGACCGCCATCTCGGCCCAGTGCCCGATGCGCCCGAGGTGATGCGCGTTGCCGAGCACCATGACGCAGCTGCCGTGCTGCTTCGCGCGCGGCGCGGCGAGCTCCATCGCCTCCTTGCCTACGACCTGGCCATAGCCCGCGTTGCCGTCGAGCGTCAGGAGCGCGCCCGCATCGAGCTTCACCGAGACGTGGCGGTTGGCATGCAGCCCGCCTTCGAGCAGCGCCGCCACGTAGCGCGGCACCATGCCGATGCCGTGCGAGTCGTGGCCCTGGAGGTTCGCCTCGACCAGGTTCTCGGCGACGAGCCGCGCCTCGCGCGCGTCGCTCCCGCCCGCGGCGACCACCGCGGCGATGGCGCGGGTGAGCGGCTCAGTCCTGAAGATGCGGTATTCCGCCATGCGATCCCTGTACGCGTTCCCGATGGATGCGCGCAAGTCTACAATGCCGCCTTCGCCGAAGGGCACCGATGGACCTCCCGCAGAACGCATTCAAGCGCGCCCTGAAAACCGCGCGGCCGCAGATCGGGCTCTGGTCGAGCCTGTCGTCGAACTACACGGTGGAGGTGATCGCGGGCGCCGGCTTCGACTGGATCCTGCTCGACATGGAGCACTCACCGAACGATCTCGAGTCGCTCCTCGCCCAGCTGCAGGCAGCGGCCCCCTACCCGACCACGCCCATCGTGCGCGTGCCCTGGAACGACATGGTCACCATCAAGCGCGTGCTCGACCTAGGCGCGCAGTCGCTCCTGGTTCCCTACGTCTCGACGCCCGAAGAGGCGCGCAACGCAGTCGCCTACACGCGCTACCCGCCGGCGGGCGGGCGCGGCGTTGCCGGCACGACGCGCGCATCGCGCTTTGGCCGCATTCCCGGTTACGCGAAGAAGGCGCACGAAGAGATCTGCGTGCTGGTGCAGGTCGAGACGAAATCCGGGCTCGACAACCTGGAAGCGATCTGCGCGGTCGAGGGCGTCGATGGCGTGTTCATCGGTCCCGCCGATCTGCATGCCTCAATGGGCTACCCCGGCGAGACCGCGAATCCGGCGGTGCTGCCGCTGATCGAAGAAGCGATGCGCCGCATCCGCAGGGCGGGCAGCGCGCCGGGCTACCTCTCACCTGTAGAGGCCGACGCCAGGAAGATGCTCGCCGCCGGCGCCCTCTTCGTAGCGGTGGGCGCCGACGTGGGGATCCTCGCGCGCGGTGCCGAAGCCCTCTGTGCCAAGTTCAAGGAAACCGCAAAATGAAAGCTGACGTCATCCTCGTCACCCGGGTCCTGGAGCGCACGCAGGCGATCCTGGAAGAGGAGTTCAACCTGCTCAGGCTCTACGAGGCCGCCGATCGCCCTGCGTTCCTGAAGGAGGTGGCGCCGCGCGCTCGCGGGCTGGCGACCTTCGGCCCGGCGGGCGCCGACGCGAAGTTCATGGACGCGCTGCCGAAGCTGGAGATCATCAGCCACTTCGGCGTCGGCGTCGATTCGATCGACCTCGCGGCGGCGAAAAAGCGCGGCATCATCGTCACCAACACGCCCGACGTGCTGAACGACTGCGTCGCCGACACCGCGATGTCGCTCGTGCTGAACGTCCTGCGCCAGTTTCCGCAGTCGGAGGCCTACCTGCGTTCCGGCTACTGGGCGACGCGCGGCGCCTATCCGCTCACCAGCTCGCTGGGCGGCAAGACGCTGGGCGTGCTGGGCCTGGGACGGATCGGCGAAGCCATCGCCCAGCGCGCGCAGGCCTTCGGCATGAAGATCCGCTACCACAACCGCACCCGGAAGAAGGTACCCTACGGCTACGACACCGACGCGGTGACGCTGGCAAGGAACTCCGACGTGTTGCTGGTGGCGACCCCGGGCGGCGCCGAGACCTCGAAAATCGTCGACGCCAGGGTGCTGGACGCGCTCGGGCCCGAAGGCTACGTGGTCAACATCTCTCGCGGCTCGACCATCGACGAGCCGGCGCTGCTCGCCTACCTGAAGGACAAGCGCATCGCCGGCGCGGGCCTGGACGTTTTCGAGAACGAGCCCGGCATCAATCCGGAATTCTTCGCGCTGCCGAACGCGGTGCTGTACCCGCACGTCGCCAGCGCGACCAACGAGACGCGCTTCGCCATGGGCATGCTGCAGGTGGACAACCTGCGCGCGCATTTCGCCGGCAAGCCGGTGCTGACGCGGGTCGTTTGAGGGCCGCCCTTCTCGGTCTGCTCGCGCTCGCGGGCTGCGCCGGCGGGCTGCTGCTGCAGGATCATCCGCTCGCCGGTCGCGTCTGGGACGTGCGCACGGGCGCTTTCGTCACCGCCGAAGAAATGCTCGCGCAAGCCGCGCGCAGCCAGCACGTGATCCTCGGCGAGACGCACGACAACCCGGAGCACCACCGGCTGCAGCGCGTCGCGCTCGAGACGATCGCCAGGGACGGCAAGCGGCGCGCACTCGCGATGGAGCAGTTCGACAGCGAGCACCAATCCGCCATCGATGCCGCGCGCGCGCGAGCTGCGGACGCGGAGGCGCTCGCCGACGCGGGGCGCTTCGATCGCAAGGGCTGGAACTGGGCGCTGTACAAACCGCTCGTGGAGTTTGCCGTGGAGCGCGGTTGGCCGCTCGTGGCCGCCAATCTGTCGCGCGGCGAGGCGCGCCTGATCATCGCCGAGCCCTCGCGCTCGGGCCTGCCGCCGGCCGCGGCGGCGATGCGCGAAGCGCTCGAGCGCGACCTGATCGAAGGGCATTGCGGCGAGCGCCCGGAAGCGAGGCGACTTGCGGGCATGGTCGAGGCGCAGCGGGCGCGCGACGCGCGCATGGCAGGGGCGCTGGTTTCGCAGGCAGCGACCGCCACCGTCCTGGTGACCGGCCAGGGCCACGCGCGCAAGGATGCAGGCGTGCCACGCTATCTGAAGGACGATGCACCGATCAGCATCGGCCTGGTCGAAGTCGAGGACGCGCAGCGCGAGCCCCGCGACTACCTCACGGGATTTGCGACGCAGGCGAGCTTCGATTACCTGTGGTTCACGCCGCGCTTCGCGCGGAAGGATCCCTGCGGCGCGATGAAGCCTGCGGCGGCGCGCTAGCACCCTCCGCAAGCGTTGGCGCGCTCAGCCGGCCTGCGACTGCAGCCAGTTCTGCACGCCGACCCTGCCGATCAACTCGATCTGAGTTTCCAGCCAGTCGATGTGTTCTTCCTCGGACGCGAGGATCTTCTCGAACAGCTCGCGCGACACGTAGTCGCCGCAGGACTCGCAGTGGGCGATCGCCTGCTTCAGCGTCGGGTGTGCGGCTTGCTCGAGTTTGAGATCGCATTTGAGCGCCTCGGGGGCATCCTCTCCGACCAGCAGTTTTCCCAGGTCCTGCAGATTGGGCAGACCCTCGAGAAACAGAATCCGCTCGATCAGCCCGTCGGCGTGCTTCATCTCGTCGATCGAGGCCTTCTTCTCGTGCTCGGCCAGTTTGACCAGACCCCAATTGGCGAACATGCGCGCGTGCAGGAAATACTGGTTGATCGAAGTCAGTTCGTTGCGGAGCACCTTGTTCAGATGCTGGATGACCGTCTTATCGCCCTTCATGGTCGCCTCCGTCCATGCCTGCGATGGCGAAACCTTACGCGGGCGTATCGGCCGTCGCAAGCCGGACCGGCCGACTGCGTCGGTGATCGCTCAACAGCTCCTGCGCCGCAGATCTGCAAAGCCCGCAGCCAGCGCCGACGCCGAGGCAGCGTTCCAGCTCGCGCAGCGACTGCACGCCCTCCTCGGTGCAGGCGCGATGGATGTCGCGCTCGGTAATCCCGTTGCAGATGCAGATGTACATGGTCAGGCCGAGTTATGAATGCGAACTATTCGCATTTATAATCAACCGCCTGGCAACAGCGCTCGACTTCTTTTATTTAACTATTTGAGAAACATCAATAAATTACCGTTGACCCATTGTTGAGAATTGTTATCATTTGTCCATGGACCAAGAGCCGGTGGACTCTGTCCGGCACGCACTTAGGGCCCCTGACGTGCTGCCGCGTGTGCGCAGCGACGTGTTGCTGGGGTCAGGCAAAGAGCTGGTCATCGTGCACAACCAACGTGAATACCGTCTTCGCATCACACAGAACGGCAAACTGATTCTGACCGCGTAGTCTCTCCGCCAGTCAGCCAGCGGGCCCCGCCCGCAGCCAGCCAGCGCCCGATTCTTGAAAGGAGCTGGCTGACATGTGCAAGTGCAACCCGGCAGTAGGCATCTCGAAATCCTGGCTCGTGCTTGCGGCCGCTGCTGCGTGCGGGGCATTCCTTTCTTTTCGCGCTGCCGCGGCCGAGTACCCGATCGGCACGCCGCACCACATCGCCGGAATGGAAGTTGCGGCGGTCTATCTCCAGCCGGTCGAGATGGAACCCGAAGGCATGATGCGCAAGGCGTCGGACTCCGACATCCATCTCGAAGCCGACGTCCATGCACTCGCCAACAACCCGAATGGATTCAAGGAAAGCGAGTGGGTGCCCTACCTGGTAGTGAAGTTCGAGCTGGCGAAGCAGGGGACGGGCGAAAAAATCAGTGGCGAGCTGATGCCGATGGTGGCGAGCGACGGCCCGCACTACGGCGACAACGTCAAGCTCAAAGGGCCAGGCAAGTACCGGCTGAAGTTTCTCGTCGCACCACCGAGCGCCAACTCGAACGGCCATTTCGGCCGCCATACCGACCGCGCCACCGGCGTGCGCCCGTGGTTCAAGCCCTTCGAGGTGGATTACGAGTTCGTTTACGCCGGTACCGGCAAGCGAGGCGGGTACTGACATGGCGCACCGCAAGCGAAGTGCCGCCGCGCTCGTCGTGGCGACGGCGCTGTGCGTGCTTTGGGGCGGCACGGCAGCGGCCGACGACGAAGCGGTGCGCTTCATCAACAACGCCTTCGTCCACAACCCGCTGCTCGACCCGGGCGGCGACCCCGGTGCGAAGACCATGCGCCTGCTGGGTCTGCGGGCGCGCGTCAGCTTGTGAACCCGGCGCTTGCGCTCGCGGCGCCACGGGACTGGCTCGCGCACGCCGGCGAGGCGATGCGGCGGCACCGGCGCGCCATCCTCGCGCTGCAATGGGTCGTCGTGATGCTCTATCTGGCACTGCTCATCGTCCCGGCGTTCCTGCCGCTGCCGCCGAGCGGTGCCACATTGCTGTCCAACCTTACGCTGTTCGCCCAGTTCGCGTTCTGGGGCCTCTGGTGGCCGTTCGTGATGCTGAGCGTGATGCTGATGGGGCGAGTGTGGTGCGGCGTGCTCTGCCCCGAGGGCGCGCTGACCGAATGGGCGAGCCGGCGCGGATTGGGTCGCGCCATTCCGCGCTGGATGCGCTGGAGCGGCTGGCCTTTCGTCGCGTTTGTCAGCACCACCGTGTACGGACAACTGGTGAGCGTGTATGAGTATCCGAAGGCGGCGCTGCTGGTGCTCGGCGGCTCCACGCTTGCGGCGGTCGTCGTCGGTTTCGTCTACGGGCGCGGCACGCGCGTCTGGTGCCGCCATCTCTGTCCCGCGAACGGGGTGTTCGCATTGCTCGCGCGCATCGCGCCGGTGCACTTCGCGCTGGACGAGCAGGCGTGGAAACGCCATGCAGGCCGCGCGCCGAGAGTGGACTGCGCGCCCTTGGTCGACCTGCGCCATATGCGCAGCGCGGGCCCGTGCCACGCCTGCGGCCGCTGCAGCGGCCATCGCGGCGCGATCCACCTTGCGGCGCGCCCACCGAGCCGCGAAATCCTCGCAGCCACGCCCAAGGACGTGACCCATGCCGAGGCGCTGCTGCTGCTCTTCGGCGTGCTGGGCCTCGCGCTGGGTACCTTCCACTGGACCGTGAGTCCCTGGTTCGTCGCAGCCAAGCAGCGCGCCGCCGAATGGCTGGTCGAGCGCGAATGGTACGGGATGCTGCAGGACGACGCGCCCTGGTGGCTGCTCACACACTATCCCGAGGCGAACGACGTCTTCACATGGCTCGACGGGGCATTGATCGCTGGCTACCTGTTCGCGAGCGCCGTGATCGTAGGGGGAGTCGCCTGGTGCAGCGTTGCCGGCGCTGCGCAGCTGGTGCGCGACCCACGCGTGGACTGGCGCGTGCTCTCCCTGTGCCTGGTGCCCCTCGCGGGCGCCAGCGTATTCCTCGGCCTGTCGATGCTGACCCTGGCTCAGCTGCGCGCGGAAGGCGCGGTCTACGCCTGGGTCCCGGCCACGCGCGCGGTCCTCCTTGCCGGCGGCATCGCCTGGGCCGTCTGGCTCGGTGCGCGCCGACTCCGTGCCGCTCACGCCCCGCGAGCGCGGCGGATGGCCTCGCTCGCGTGCTACAGCATTCCCCCGGCGCTGGTAGCGACCCTCTGGTATCTGCCGTGGCGCGTGTGGTAGGTGCAGGATGGGTGCGGCCGCTGCTAGACTAGCGCCTCCACGACCGAGGAGAAATCGATGATCGCGAGAACGCTTTTGGCCGCCGCCGTGGCGACCTTGATCGCCGCGCCCGCCGCAGCGCAGCAAGTGACCTTCATGACCGGCCCGCAGGGCGGTTCGTGGATCCCGCTCGGCGGTGCGCTGAAGGGCATGTGGGAGAAGAACATCGCCGGCCTGCAGATCCAGCAGACCCCGGGTGCCGGGATTTCCAACGTGCGTGGGGTCGACGAGGGCAAGGCGCAGATCGGCATCGCCAACTCGAGCACCACGGTGGACGGCCTCGAAGGCCGGGCACCCTACCCGAAGAAGGTGACGAAGGTCTGCCAGCTCGCCAACCTGTATCCGCAGTACTGGCAGGTCGTGGCGCTGGCGAACGCGAACGTCAACACCTTTGCCGATTTCAAGGGCAAGTCGCTTACGACCCAGGCGAAGGGCAACACGGGCGAGCTGCTGACGGCGCTTGTGCTGAAGATGAACGGCCTGGGATACGAATCGCTGTCCAAGGTCAACTTCAACAGCTACACCGAGTCGGTCGCGCTGATGAAGGACGGCCACGCCAGCGTCTTCACGCTCGGCACCACGGCGCCCGCCTCGGCGATCATGGACCTCGCCAGCGCGCGCGACATCCGGCTCGTCCCGGTGGACGACAAGACCATGGGTGCGCTGAAGAAGATGAACCCCGGCTACAACAAGCTCATCATCAGGGCCGGGACGTACCCGAAGCAGGACAAGGATGTGCCGGTGATCGGCTACTCGACCCACATCGTCGTCGCCTGCGACCTGCCGGAGGCGACCGTCTACGGCATGACCAAGACGATGGCCACCAATGTGCCGGCGATGGCCGCGGTGGTCAAGGCGATCGAAGGCATCACCGCCAAGGACATGGCGCTCGACATCGGCGTGCCGTTCCACAAGGGCGCCGCGAAGTTCTACAAGGAAGCCGGCGCAATGTGACGGCTGTGGCCGTGCCATAGGGACGAAACGGGCGGCCCGGCCGCCCGTTTCTTCGCAAGGGGGGCGCGTGTGTCGGAAGTCACGTCGGACGAGAAGGCTGCAACCACTCCCGCCGCGCGCGCGCTGAAGTGGCTCGTCACCTTCATCGCGGTGGCGATGTCGCTGTACCACATGTACGTCGCGGGGTTCGGGCCGCCGGAGGCGATGATCTTCCGCGGCACGCACCTCATCTTCGCGCTGACCCTCGTCTTCCTGCTCTACCCCTCCCGGCCGCGCGGGGGCATCGCCTGGCGGGCGCTCGATCTGGTACTGCTCGTCGCCGGCTGGGGGCTGGTGCTGCACATCTTCATCAACTACCAGACCTTCACCAACCGCATCATCTACATCGACGAGCTCAGTCCGCAGGACCAGTTCTGGGCGGTGGTCGCGGTGCTCGTCGTGCTCGAGGCGACGCGGCGCGTCATCGGCTGGGCGCTGCCGCTCACCGCGATCGCCTTCCTCGCCTACGCCGTCGGCTTCACCCACGTGACGATGCAGGCGCTCATGGAGCAGGTGTACTTCTCGCTCGAGGGTATTTTCGGCTCCACGCTCGGCGTCTCGGCTTCGTACGTGATGCTGTTCGTGCTGTTCGGCGCCTTCATGGAAAAGAGCGGCACCGGACAGCTCTTCATGGATTTCGCAATGTCGATCACCGGGCACACCGCCGGCGGCCCCGGCAAGGTGGCGGTGGTCAGCTCCTCGCTCTTCGGCACGGTCTCGGGCAGCGCCGTGGCGAACGTCATGGTGGACGGCCCGATCACCATCCCGCTCATGAAGCGCACCGGGTTCCGGCCGCCGTTCGCCGCTGCGGTCGAAGCGGTCGCCTCGACCGGCGGACAGCTCATGCCGCCGATCATGGGCGCAGCCGCGTTCGTCATGGCCGAGTTCCTCGCCGTGCCCTACGCGCAGATCACGATCTGGGCGATCGTGCCGTCGTTTCTCTATTACCTGGCGGTGTTTTCCGCGGTGCACTTCGAAGCGAAGCGCTACCGGCTCGCCGGCGTGCCGAAATCGGAGCTGCCCGCGTTCGGCTCGGTGATGCTCGTCCGGGGGCACCTTTTCGTGCCGATCCTCGTGGTGCTCGCGGGCCTGCTGCTCGGCTACTCGGCGCCGCTTTGCGCGCTCGCCGGGGCCCTCTCCTGCCTGCCCCTCGCGCTCCTTACGAAGACGACGCGCGCCGGCATCACCTGGAAGACGGTCCTGGAGGCACTCGAGGAGGGCGCCAGAAACACCCTCGCCGTGGCGATGGCGTGCGCCTGCGCCGGCATCGTCATCGGCTGCGTCACGATCACCGGCCTCGGGATCGTGTTCACGCAGTACGTGGTGGCACTGGCGCAGGAATCCCTGATCCTGGCACTCCTGCTAACCGCGATCGCGGGGATCATCCTCGGCATGGGCATGCCGACTACGCCCGCGTACATCATGATGGTCGCGCTGCTCGTGCCGGCGGTGATCAAGCTCGGCGCGGTGACGCCCGCAGCGCACATGTTCGCGTTCTATTTCGCCATTCTCTCGGCGATCACGCCACCGGTGGCGCTGGCCGTGTACGCCGCGGCGGGCCTCGCCAAGGCGAACATGTGGGCGTCCGGATTCGCCGCCATGCGGGCGGCCGCGCCCGCCTACATCGTGCCCTTCATGTTCGTGTACGAACCGACGCTCCTGCTGATCGTCAAGGACTGGAACGCCGAGTGGCTCAGCGTCATCTGGGCGGTGATCTCGGCCTCGATCGGTGTCGTCTGCCTCGCGGCGAGCCTGTTCGGCTGGCTGTTCGGCTTTGCGCTGGCATGGCACCGCGTGCTGCTGTTCGTCGCGGCGCTGTGCCTGATCAAGCCAGGCCTCATCACCGATGCAGCCGGCCTCGCCCTGCTCGCGGTGGTGGCCGCCGCCCAGCTCGCAACGCGCCGCGCAACCCGTGAGAGGACCGCATGAGCGACGCTCTGACCTACCTCGTCAAGGCACGCCCCGAAGCGATGGGGCATTACTTCGCCTTCCTCAAGGAGACCGGCAGGCACCTCGACCCCAGGACCCGCGCGCTGATCTCGGTGATCACCAAGGTGCATTCGCAGACCGAGCGCGGCGTCAGGCAATACGTCCGGCGCGCCATCGCCGAGGGCTGCAGCGGCAGCGAGATCCTCGATGCGCTGCTGATGGCCTTCCCCGCGCTCGGCCTGGCGAAGATCGTCTGGGCGGTCGACGTGCTGCTGGCGATGAAGCTGCCGCAGTTCGATCCCGCGAACATGGGCTCGCGCGAGTGGCGCGAGCTCGGTTTGCTGAAGAGCATTCCCCGGGGCAAGCTGCAGAAGGTCGAGCGCGCGGGCCGCGCCGTGTTCGTGTTCCGCGACGCCGGCGGCTGCCGCGTCTACGACGCGCACTGTCCGCACCAGGCCACCAACATCCCGCTCGATGCGCTCAAGGGCGGCAAGCTCGTCTGCCCCAAGCACGGCTGGACCTTCGACGCCGCAAGCGGCGCCTGCATCGCCAAGGGCGACAAGCCGCTGCGCCGCGTCGAAAGCAAGGTCGAGGGCGGCAAGCTGCTCGCGCTGCTCTAGCGTTACGGCTTGTCGTCGTCCAGGCGGCGGGGCTGCTCCGGCTCGACCCGGTATTCGCCCTCGATCACGACGCCGCGGCGGCTGCGTTTCGGCAGCCTGCGGGTACGCCAGACCAGCCACGCCCAGACCAGCAGCGCGAAAACGGCTGCGATCGCGAGGATCACGGAGGCAAACACGGCCGCCGCGATGAATAGGACGATGCCAAGCGCCGCGCCCGCAACGCGCTGCAGCAACCCCGGAGGGTTCACGCCGGCGCGGCTTCCGCCGGATCGAAATCGATCTCGATCCTGGCGCCGTTCGGGTCGTGGAAGAACAGCTGCCAGGTGCCGTACGCGGGAAGCCTGCGCAGTTCGTGCGGGATGCCGTGCGCTTTCAGCTTCGCCACCGTGCCGGCGAGATCCCGGCCGCTGAAGGCCATGTGGTCGATCACGCCCCTGACCAGGTCCTGTTTCTGCTTGCCGGCGACGATATGCAGGATCGCGTCACTGCCGCGCCCGCCATCGGCGTAGAGCCAGGCCCCGGGAAATGCGAACGGCGGCCGGGCGCCGGGCTTCAATCCCAGATGCGCGTCGTAGAAGGCCAGCGTCCGGTCCAGATCGTCGGTCAGGACCGTGAAGTGATTCATTCCGGCGACTGCCATGTCCCCGCCTCAGGTGCGCGCCGCGCCCGAGGGCTTCGCCTTTTCCATCACGCTCATCGCCGTGGCGATGAGCCCGGCGACGTCGGAGACGTTTGCCGGGATGATCAGCGTGTTGGAGGTCTTGGCCAGATTGCCGAAGGCCTCGACGTACTGCGTCGCTACTTTGAGATTCGCGGCGTCCATGCCGCCCTTGTCGGCGATGGCCTCGGCCACCGCGCGCACGCCGGCCGCATTGGCCTCGGCGATGACGCGAATCGCGGTCGCCTCGCCCTGCGCCCGGTTGATCGCGGCCTGCTTTTCGCCCTCGGACTCCAGGATCGCCGACTGCCGTTCGCCGTCGGCGATGTTGATCTGCTCCTGGCGCTGGCCCTCCGACTTCGCGATCACGGCGCGCTTTTCGCGCTCGGCCGTGATCTGCGCCTGCATGGCGCGCAGGATGGTCTCCGGCGGCGTCAGGCTCTTGATCTCGTAGCGCAGCACCTTGATGCCCCAGTTGCGGCCCGCCTCGTCGAGCGCCGCGACGATGTGGCGGTTGATGTCCTCGCGCGACTCGAAGGTCTTGTCGAG